>JBILNT010000235.1:0-4678 GCA_044374875.1 Rubrivivax sp. | reverse complement strand
TCGTCACGGGTGATGCGCTTTTCCACCAGCTTCAGGCCCAGGTCCTCGCAGATGGCGAAGATGGTGTTGCGCGTGATGCCGTTGAGCGCGCCGGCCGAGAGGTCGGGCGTGTAGACGACGCCGTTCTTGATGACGAAGAGGTTCTCGCCCGCGCCCTCGCTGACGAAGCCCGACGGGTCGAGCAGCAGCGCCTCGTCGTAGCCCTCGTCGGTGGCCTCCATGTTGGCCAGGATGGAGTTGGTGTAGTTGCTCACCGCCTTGGCCTGCGTCATCGTGATGTTGACGTGGTGGCGGGTGTAGCTGCTGGTCTTGACGCGGATGCCGCGGCGCAGGCCTTCCTCGCCGAGGTAGGCGCCCCAGGCCCAGGCGGCGATCATCAGGTGGATGGTGTTGCCTTTGGGGCTGACGCCGAGCTTCTCCGAGCCGATCCAGGTCAGCGGCCGCAGGTAGCAGCTCTCGAGCTTGTTGACGCGCACCACCTCGCGCTGGGCTTCCATGACCTGCTCGATGCTGAAGGGGATCTTCATGCGCAGGATCTTGGCGCTGTTGAACAGGCGCTCGGTGTGCTCGCGCAGGCGGAAGATGGCCGTGCCGCTGGCCGTGTTGTAGGCGCGCACGCCCTCGAAGGCCCCGCAGCCGTAGTGCAGCGTGTGCGTCAGCACGTGGATCTTGGCGTCTCGCCACTCGACGAGCTCGCCGTCCATCCAGATCTTGCCGTCGCGGTCGGACATCGACATGAGGGGCCCCGGTGTCTTGAGAATGAGGAACCTGCGATTTTACGGCGCGGCCCCGTGCTGCGGCGCATCGGCCGCCGCGGCGTCGGCCTTGTCGGCCTTGTCGGCCTTGTCGCCCGCATCGCCGTCAGGCCGGTGCAGCTGCCACTGGACAAGCCGTCCGCCGCGCAGCAGCACCTCGACGCGGCTGCCTCCTTCGTCGCTCCAGTCGAAGCGCTCGTCCGGCGGCGGCGAGACGGCACGCCCCAGGCTGTGGCTGTGGCGGATGATGTCCATCAGCCGCATGCCTTTGCGCAGCCGGGCGTTGAGCATCACCGCGCTGCCCACGCTGCCCACCGGGCGGCCGCCGGCCGCGCGCATCACGCGCAGGGCGCGGCTGAACTGCAGCAGCAGCCAGAAGACGGTGACGGTGACCGCCAGCGCCACGCCCTGCCAGCCCCAGGCGAACCAGCCCGCCACGACGGCGGCGACGGCCAGCGCCCAGCCCGCCGCGGCGTTCACGGGTGCCCCCTGCGCGTGCGCAACGGCGTGGACAATGACGGCGATGGAATCCTTGCAGACATGGGTGATCAACCTCGATCGGGCGCCCGAGCGGTTGCAGCGCATCGCGGCGCAGCTCGAGCGCCTGGGCCTGCCGTGGCAGCGGCTGCCCGCGGTGGACGCCCGTGCCTTCACGCCCGCGCAGCAGGCCCTGCTCGACGTGGCCACCTACCGCCGCCGCCACGGCATGGAGCCCGCGGGCGGCGAGCTGGGATGTTACCTGTCCCACGTGGAGGTGATGCAGCGCTTCCTGGCCAGCGACGCGGCCTTCGCGCTGGTGCTGGAGGACGACGTGCTGCTGCACGACGGCCTGCCGGCGGTGCTGCGCGGCCTGATGGCGAATCCGTTGCGCTGGGACATGGTCAAGCTCTCGGGCGTGCACTCGGGCACGCCGCAGCCCTACCTGGACCTGGGCGCCGGCCACCAGCTGGCCGTGATGCTGACCAAGTGCACCTGCTCCAGCGCCTACCTGCTGAACCGCCGCGGCGCCGAGGCCTACCTCGCCGGGCTGCTGCCGATGCAGCTGCCCTACGACCACGTGTTCGACCAGGGCTGGCGCTTCGGGCTGAAGGTGCGGATGGTCACGCCCCTGCCCTGCGGGCACGACCAGGAGATCGCCTCGACCATCGTGGTGCCGGCCGGGCGCTCGCGCAAGTTCCACTGGACCAAGCGCATCGGCACCCACCTCTGGCGGCTGGGCAACGAGTGGCGGCGGCTGCGCTACGCGCTGGCCGAGATCTCGCGCGAGCGGCGCGGCGGCTGACCAGCGGCCGCCAGCGCCGGGTGCCGTTCAGGCACCGCCGTGGTCGGCCAGGACGCGGGCACCGGCGTCGAGCACCTCGCGCACCGCGGGCCAGCCCGGCAGGCGCTGCACGAGCGTGGCGCTCGGGCCCCACGGGCCCCACTGCGCCGGGTCGGTCGGCCCCAGCACGCTGAGCAGCGGCGCGCCCACTGCCGCCGCCAGGTGGCCCGGGCCGGTGTCGTTCGAGACCATCAGCGCGGCGTCCTGCAGCAAGGCGGCGTATTCGTCGAGCGCCACGCCTTCGGCCACCAGGGCCGCCGGATACGCCTCGCGCACGCCCGCGGCCTCGCCGGGGCCCGGGCACAGCAGCAGCGGCAGGCCCCAGGCCCGCGCCGCCTCGGCGGCGAAGGCGGCGAAGTCGGGCCAGCGCTTGTCGGTGCCGTCGTAGGTGCCGCCCGCGAACGGGCACAGCACGACGTAGCGCCCGTGCTCCAGCCCCAGCGCCTGCTGCCGCGCACGGGCCTTCTCGCGCGCCGCAGGCGCCACCTTCAGGCCGATGACCGGCGGCGGCGGCGCGCTGGTGCCGGTGAAGGCCGCGGCCAGGTGCCAGTACGACTGCAGCTCGTGCACGCCGCGCGGCAGCGGCAGGGCGCGCGCGAGCAGCAGGCTGCGCCCTTCGTAGGCGTAGCCCATCGCACGCAGGCCGGCCAGCCGCGCCTCGAGCGCACTGCCGAACGAGAACGGGAACACCACGGCGTTGAGCCGGCGGTCGAAGCCGGGGTCGCGCTCGCGCGCGGCACGCCGCAGCGCGCGCAGCTGCGCGATGCGCTCGCGCGTGCCGCCGGCCAGCTTCTCGACCTTCCAGCCCTCGCCGGCGAGCAGCGCGCCGGCCCACGGCTTGCCCACCAGCACCAGCTCGTGGCCGGCCGATTCGAGCAGGCGCAGCGCCGGCACGCCGAGCACGGCGTCGCCGATCCAGTGGCGCAGGCGAACGACGAGCGGGTGCGGCATGCCTTCAGGACGCCTTGGCCTCGGTGCGGCCGACGCGGCCGGTGCGCAGCGCATCGGCCCAGTCGCCGCGGCCGTTGGCCTCGGCGCGGCGTGCGGCGGCTTCCCAGTCGTAGGCCGTGGCGTGCAGCGCGGCCTGCCAGCCCGCCGGCGTCAGCTCGACCAACGCCCAGCGCGCGTGCGGCGCGCCGGTCTCCATGAAGTGGCGGTGGCCGTGGTCGTCGTCGAAGGCCGGCAGGCCGACGCTGCCCGCGTTCACGGCGAGCGTGCCGCCCGAGCGCACGGCGCGCGGCATGTGCGAATGGCCGCACAGCACCAGCGCCGCGGCCACGGCGCCCAGGCGGCGCGCCACTTCGTCGGCGCGGGCAGCGCGCACGCCGGGCGAGCCGGCCACGCCGAAGTCGGCCGTCACGGTCTCCAGCAGGTAGCGCAGGTCGCTCGTGGGCGTGCCGTGGCAGCACCAGGCGCCGTGGCCGAGGTCCCGCGTGGCGGGCAGCGAGGCCAGCCACGCGCGATCGGCGTCGCACAGCGCCACGGCGGCGAACGCGTCGGCGGCGCTCATCCGCTCGCGCGGCAGCGTCAGCACCTGGCGCTCGTGGTTGCCGGCGATCGCGGGCCAGCCGCGCGCACGCAGCCACGCGGCCGTCTCGTGCGGCCACAGCGGGCCGGAGACGATGTCGCCGAGGTTGACGACGAGGTCGGCCCCGGCGCGGTCGATCTCGGCCGCCACGGCCTCGAGCGCGGGCAGGTTGCCGTGGATGTCGGAGACGGCGGCGATGCGCATGGCGTCAGAGTCCGCGCACCGCGGAGATCGCGTCCTCGATGCGCTCGACCGCGTGGATCGTGAGGCCCTCGATCGGCTTCTTCGGTGCGTTGGCCTTGGGCACCACGGCCACCGCGAAGCCCAGCTTGGCGGCTTCCTTCAGGCGTTCCTGGCCGCGCGGCGCCGGGCGAACCTCTCCGGCCAGCCCCACCTCGCCGAAGGCGATGAAGCCGCGCGGCAGCGGCCGCCCGCGCAGCGAGCTGGTGATGGCCAGCAGCACGGCAAGGTCGGCCGCCGGCTCAGAGATGCGCACGCCGCCCACCGCGTTGACGAACACGTCCTGGTCCATGCAGGCCACGCCGGCGTGGCGGTGCAGCACGGCCAGCAGCATCGCCAGGCGGTCGCGGTCCAGGCCCACCGACAGGCGCCGCGGGCTGGGCCCACCCGAGTCCACCAGGGCCTGGATCTCGACCAGCAGCGGCCGCGTGCCCTCGAGCGTGACCAGGACGCACGAGCCGGGCACGGGCTCGCCGTGCGTGGACAGGAAGATGGCGCTGGGGTTGGCCACGCCCTTCAGGCCGCGCTCGGTCATCGCGAAGACGCCGATCTCGTTGACGGCGCCGAAGCGGTTCTTGATGGCGCGCACGAGCCGAAAGCTCGAGTGCGTGTCGCCCTCGAAGTAGAGCACCGTGTCCACGATGTGCTCGAGCACGCGCGGGCCGGCAATCGCCCCCTCCTTGGTCACGTGGCCCACGAGCACCATCGCGCAGCCGCGCGTCTTGGCCACGCGCGTGAGCTGCGCCGCGCACTCGCGCACCTGCGCCACCGAGCCTGGGGCCGAGCTGAGCTGCTCGGAGTAGACGGTCTGGATCGAGTCGATGACGCAAAAAG
>JBILNT010000058.1:0-16644 GCA_044374875.1 Rubrivivax sp. | reverse complement strand
CGCCCCACGCAGAGCCCGGTGCTGTTCCAGCAGCAGATCGGGCGCGGCCTGCGCCTGGCCGAGGGCAAGGAAAGCTGCCTGGTGCTGGATTTCGTCGGCCAGCACCGCGCCGACTTCCGCTTCGACCGCCTGCTGGGCACGCTCACCGGCCGCTCGCGGCGCGAGCTGCTGGACGACGTGGAGCAGGGCTTCGGCCAGCTGCCGCCGGGCTGCCACATCCAGCTGCAGCGGCAGGCGCGCGAGCAGGTGCTGCGCAGCCTGCGCGAACTGACGTCGAACAACTGGCGGCGCCTGACCGCCGAACTTCAGACCTATGCGGCACTGCGCGGACGGGCTGCGATCAGCCTCGGGCCGTTCCTGCATGACCAGCGGCTCGACCTTGAGGAGATCTACCGCACCACGGCCAGCGGCTCACGCAGCGGCTGGACGGCGCTGCGGCGCGACGCCGGGCTGATCGCCCGCGAGCCCGCGCCCGAAGAGGCCTATTTCAGCCGGCGCTTCGCCGACCTGCTGCATGTGGACGATGCGCGGCGCGCCGACCTCATCGCGCGCATCACGGCAGATCCTTCCGCGGTGGACAGGTGCACCGCCGCCGAGCAGCGTGCGCTGCAGATGCTGGCCTACCAGATCGATGGCCGCCACGAGCAGGCGGGCCGCTTCGACGAGTTCGTCGGCCGCCTGGCCGCCAGCCCCGAAAGCCTGTCCGAGCTGGGGGAACTCGCCCGCCTGCTGCAGTCGCGGGCCGCGGTGCCGGGCGAGCCCGTCCCCGGGCTCGAAGACACGCCGCTGTGCCTTCACGCCAGCTACGGGATTCGCGAGATCCTGACCGCCGTGGGTTGGCTGACGGCCGAGCGGCGCACCCCGTTCCAGGCCGGCACGCTGGCGCTCGGCGCGCGGCAGACCGAGCTGCTGTTCGTCACGCTGGACAAGAGCGAAGGCTTCCACGCCGGTGTCGCCTACGAGGACTACGCGATCAGCACCGAGCGCTTCCACTGGCAAAGCCAGAACAGCGCCGGGCCCGACACGGTGGCCGGGCGCCGCTACCTGGGCAGCGCCACCAACGGCTGGCAGTTCCAGCTCTTCGTGCGGCTGCGCAAGGGCGCGCCCTACCGCTGCTGCGGGCCGGTCGAGCTTGTGTCTTCGCACGGCGAGCGGCCGATGAGCATCGTGTGGGCGCTGCGCCGGCCGCTGCCGGTGCGGCTGTTCCGGGAGTTCAGCGTGCTGCGGGGCGGGTGAGCTTCGCGGTTCCTTCAGGCTGCGGACTGCAGCCCGGAGGGCGTCCGAGCGCCCACCGGGTCTCGAACATCCGGCACGCCGCGCCCACCATCGCCGTGTAGCTCGCCGGCAGGGGGTCGGGGTCAGGCGGCATCACGCTCACGGCCATGGCATGCCAGGCGCCGGGCGCGCCGGATTCCATTCGCGGCACCGCGCTGGTCAGCGCATCTGCGAAGCGCCAGGCTGCGCTCCGCACACCCGGCACGCGCTCTTGAGGGTCCGCGGACAGGATGACGTGCAGGAGCCGGATGCAGTGCGGATGCTGCCGCTCGATGACAGCGGCCGCGGACAGCATTTCGCCATGCAAACGCGCGGGAACGATCGGGCCAGGCCGCGAGACGTGCAGCAGCTTCAAGGCCATGACAGGGTAGGCGTCGCGGCCGAACGGGTCGCGCCGGATGGCTGGCAGCGCTGCCGCTTCGACCATCGACTGCGTGGATGCAGCCCTCGCCAGCCGCACCGCTGGGGTGAGCCACATCCTGACTGCTCTGTCGCCGGGAGTCCGCGGTCCAGGCAGCGTGATCGCCAGGTCGATCCGGGCCTGCACGTGGCCCGGAACGGGGAGGTCGAACGCGCAGGCCACGAGCCCGCGCTCGGCTGCATCCGCAAGCACGCTGCTGCGCCTCGATGCGTCAGCGAGGAATGCCCGCGCTGCGAGACGATTCAGGCGCCGGCGATCGGTTGGCGGCCCGTCTCCCCGGGCCCGGTTCGCCAACAACGATTCCATCGAGTCGCGAGAAGCGATCTCCATCCTGACACTCCGAGCAGATGATGCGACAGCCGGCGAAGCGTGCCTGACCCTGCCCGGTTGAGGGGGGTTCTCGAGCGCCCCGCTCGAGCATCGGCCTTGCGGCCATCGACCGTGGGCCTGCGTTATCGTCGGCGGCGTTCACCACCGAGTCACGCGCTGCCTTGCCCCCCCTGCTGTCCGTTACCGACCTGCGCGTCACCCTCGACACCTCACGCGGCCCCGCCGATGCGCTGCGCGGGGTCTCGTTCACGATGGCGCGCGGCGAGACGGTGGGGCTGATCGGCGAGTCCGGGTGCGGCAAGTCCATCACCGCGCTGGCGCTGATGGGGCTGCTGCCGGAGACGGCGCGCGTCGGCGGCTCGATCCTGTTCGAGGGGCGCGAGCTCGTGGGCCTGCCCGAGGCCGAGCGCTGCCGGCTGCGCGGCGACCGCATCGGCATGGTGTTCCAGGAGCCGATGACGGCGCTCAACCCGCTGCACACCGTGGGGCGACAGGTGGCCGAGCCGCTGCGGCTGCACCGCGGGATGTCGGCCCGCGAGGCGCGCGCCGAGGCGCTGCGGCTGCTCGACCGCGTGAAGCTGCCCAACGCCGCGCAGCGCCTGGATGCCTACCCGCACCAGCTCTCGGGCGGGCAGCGCCAGCGCGTGGTCATCGCGATGGCGCTGGCCTGCGGGCCCGACCTGCTGGTGGCCGACGAGCCGACCACGGCGCTGGACGTGACCATCCAGCGCGAGGTGCTGGACCTGATCGGCGAACTGGTGGCCGACAGCGGCATGGCGCTGCTGCTGATCAGCCACGACCTGGGCGTGATGGCCGAGACGGTGGGCCGCGTGATGGTGATGTACGGCGGCACGGTCGTCGAGAGCGGGCCCACCGCGAAGGTGTTCGAACGCCTGGCCCACCCCTACACGCAGGGCCTGTTCGCGGCCCGGCCACGCATCGGGCTGCGCCACGCCGCGGGCGCCGCGCAGCGCCTGGCCACCATCCCGGGCCGCGTCCCCGAGCTGGCCGACCTGCCCCGCGGCTGCCCCTTCGCCGAGCGCTGCGCCCTGGTCGGCGCCGACTGCCGCGCCGCGCTGCCGGCGCCGCGCCGGGTCGGCCCCGCGGCCGACGCCCACTCGGCGCGCTGCCTGCGCCTGGAGGAGGGACCATGAGCGCAGCGAACCCGGGTACCCCGCTGGTCGAGGCGCGCAGCCTCGTCAAGGACTACCGCCTGCCGCGCGAGAGCCTCTTCGCCGCGCCGCCGGCCGTGCGTGCGCTCGATGGCGTGAGCTTCACGGTGCAACCCGGCCGCAGCCTGGGCGTCGTGGGCGAGTCGGGCTCGGGCAAGAGCACGCTGGCGCGGCTGGTGATGGCGCTGGAAGCGCCCAGCGCGGGCCAGCTGCTGTTCGACGGCACCGACCTGCACGCGCTGCCCGCCGAGGCGCTGCGCCGCGCCCGCGCCGGCTTCCAGATGGTGTTCCAGGACCCGTACGGCTCGCTGGACCCGCGGCGCACCGTGGGCCGCACCGTGGCCGAGCCGCTGGCCGTGCTGCACGGCGCCAGCGCGGCAGAGCAGCGCGAGCGGGTGGCCGACGCACTCGACGCCGTGGGCCTGCGCCCGGGCGACGCCGCCAAGTACCCGCACGAGTTCTCGGGCGGCCAGCGCCAGCGCATCGCGATCGCGCGGGCCCTGATCACCCGGCCGCGCCTGATCGTCGCCGACGAGCCGGTCTCGGCGCTCGACGTCTCGGTGCAGGCGCAGGTGCTCAACCTGATGCGCGACCTGCAGGAGCGCATGGGCGTGACCTACCTGTTCATCAGCCACGACCTGGCGGTGGTGGACTACGTCTGCGACGAGGTGATCGTGCTCTGGCAGGGCCGCATCGTCGAGCAGGGCTCGCCCGAACGACTGTTCACCGACCCGCAGCATCCCTACACGCGCCGCCTGCTCAGCGCGGTGCCGGCGCTGAAACCCCGGGTGCCAGGCTGACCTCGGCTGGCGCAGAATCACCGGCACTCCCCTTCCACGCAGCACAGGAGAAGACGATGACCTTCCGACGCCGTACCGTCAACGCGATGATCGCCGGCCTGCCGATGGCCGCCGCCGTGCCCGAAGCCTTCGCGCAGTCGCGCAAGGACAGCGTCGTGCTGGGCATGATCCTCGAGCCGGCGCCGCACCTCGACCCGACCAGCGCCGCCGCGTCGGCCATCGCCGAGGTCGTGCACTACAACATCCTGGAAGGCCTCACCAAGATCAACATGGACGGCGCGGTCACGCCGCTGCTGGCCGACAGCTGGGGCCACACGCCCGACGGCAAGACCTACACCTTCCGCCTGAAGAAGGGCGTGAAGTTCTCCGACGGCGCCGACTTCGACGCCAATGCCGTGAAATTCAGCTTCGAGCGCGCCAAGGCGCCGAACAGCACGAACAAGGCCAGGAAGTCGGTGTTCGAGAACATCTCGACCATCTCGATCGCCGACCCGCACACCGTCATCCTGGTGCTCAACAATGCCGACCCGACGCTGCCTTTCCGCCTGGGCGAGAGCCCGGCGGTGATCGTGCACCCGAACAGCGTGGGCAGCGTCACCACCAAGCCGGTAGGCACCGGCCCCTACACCCTGGAGGCCTGGAACAAGGGCAGCTCGATCGTGCTGACGAAGTGGGACGGTCACCGCAACGCGGCCAACGTGAAGATGCGGCGCGTGACCTGGCGCTTCATCAACGACCCGGCGGCGCAGGTCGCCGCGCTGCTGGCCGGCGACATCGACGGCATGCCGCGCTTCGGCGCGCTGCAGGCGATCAAGCAGTTCCAGGGCGACAAGCGCTTCACCGTCGAGATCGGCAGCACGGCGGGCAAGGGCATCCTGGCCATCAACAACCGCAAGAAGCCCTTCGACGACGTGCGCGTGCGCCGCGCCATCGCCCACGCGATCGACCGCAAGGCCTTCATCGACGGCGCGCAGGAAGGGCTGGGCAAGCCGATCGGCAGCCACTTCGCGCCCACCGACCTCGGCTACCTCGACCTGACCGGCCGCTACCCGTTCGACATCGAGAAGTCCAAGGCGCTGCTCAAGGAAGCCGGCGTGACGACGCCGCTGAACGTGACGCTCACGCTGCCGCCGCCGCCGTACGCGCGCAAGGGCGGCGAGATCATCGCGGCGCAGCTGGCCAAGGTGGGCATCAACGCGAAGATCGAGAACGTGGAGTGGGCGCAGTGGCTCGCCGGTCCGTTCAAGGGCAACTTCGACCTCACGATCATCAACCACGTCGAGCCGCTGGACTACGCCACCGCCTACGCCGACCCCAACTACTACTTCGGCTACGACAGCGCGAAGTTCCGCCAGCTCGTCGCCACCTACGCCTCGACCAGCAACGCGAAGGAGAAGGCCGCGCTGTGGCAGGCCATCCAGCGCCAGCTGGCCGAGGACTCGGTCAACGCCTGGATCTGGAACCCGGCGCAGGTGGCGGTGTTCCGCAAGGGCCTTCGCGGACTGTGGAACAGCTCGCCCGTCGGCGCCAACGACCTGGCTGCGCTGACCTGGGCGCCGGCGGCCTGACCGGATGGCTTCGCTGCACGAACTGTCGGCCGCGGCGCTGTCGCGGCTGTACGGCGCACGCGAGGCCTCGCCGGTCGAGGCGCTCGACGCGGTGCTGGCGCACATCGCGCGCTGGGAGCCGCACCTGTGCGCGCTGTGGGCCTTCGACCCCGAGGCTGCCCGCGCCGCGGCCCGCGAGTCGGAGGCGCGCTGGCAGCGCGGCCAGCCGCTCTCGGCCCTGGATGGGGTGCCGGGCACGATCAAGGAGAACCTGGCCACCCGCGGCACCGCGGTGCCGCTGGGCACGGCCGCCACCGAACTGGTGCCCGCCGCGGAAGACTCGCCGCCGGCGGCGCGCTGGCGCGAGGCCGGCATCGTGCTGCTGGGCAAGACGACGATGCCCGACTGGGGCATGCTGTCCTCGGGCCTGTCGACCTTTCACGCGCTGGCGCGCAACCCCTGGGACACGACGAAGAACCCCGGCGGCAGCAGTGCCGGCGCCGGGGCCGCGGCCGCGGCCGGCTACGGGCCGCTGCACGTCGGCACCGACATCGGCGGCTCGATCCGCCTGCCCGCGGGCTGGTGCGGCGTGGTCGGCTTCAAGCCCAGCCTGGGCCGCATCCCGATCAAGCCGCCGTACGCCGGCCGCGTCGCCGGCCCGATGACGCGCACGGTGGAAGACACCGCGCTGCTGATGGCCGAGCTCTCGAAGCCCGACTGGCGCGACACCATGAGCCTGCCCTGGCAGGACATCGCCTGGACCGATCTCGACATCGACCTGAAGGGGCTGCGCCTGGGCCTGATGATGGACGCCGGCTGGGGCCTGCCCGTCGAGCCCGAGACGGCGGCGGCCGTGCAGGCGGCCGCGCGGGCCTTCGAGCGCGCAGGCGCCATCGTCGAGCCGATGAAGCCCTTCGGCACGCGCGCGATGGCCGACGGCATGGACCGCTTCTGGCGCATGCGCTCGTGGCTGGATTACGCCGCGCTGCCGCCCGAGCGCCAGGCCCGGGTGCTGCCCTACATACGCCAGTGGATCGCCCGTGGCGAGACGCTGACTGGCAGCGAGGTCTTCACCGGCTACAGCGCGATGGGCCTGCTGCGCGAGGCGGCGGTGGCCGCCTGCCGGCCCTTCGACTTCGTGCTCTCGCCGGTCAGCCCGGTGCCGAGCTACCCTGCCGAGTGGGCCAGCCCCATCAACGACCCCGAGCGGCCGTTCGAGCACATCGCGTTCACGCTGCCATTCAACATGAGCGAGCAGCCGGCGATCTCGGTCGACTGCGGGCACACCGCGGCCGGCCTGCCGATCGGGCTGCAGATCGCGGGGGGCCGCCACGACGACCTCGGCGTGCTGCGCGTGGCCCGCGCCTGGGAGCGCCTGCGCCCGCCGCCACGGCCCTGGCCACAGCCGCCGGCGGCGCCGCGCTGAGGCACCCCGGCGCCGCGCTACAGTCGCGCCATGTCTTCGACCGACCTGCGCGGCAACCCCTGCGGCAGCAGCGAGCCGGCGGCTCGCGACGCCGCCGAGACCGCGCTGTGGCGGATGATGTCGTTCTACGACGCGCCGCTGGCCGATCTGGACGCCGCGATGTCGGCCGACCCGCTCTGGGCGCTGCCGCACGTGATGAAGGCCGGCTTCCTGCTCAGCCTGACCGAGCCCGCGCTGGTGGACGAGGCGGCAGCGCACCTTTCGCACGCCCGCGCCCTGGCGCGGCACGCCCCGGCACGAGAGCGGGCCCACCTCGAAGCCGTGCAGCAGGTGCTGGAAGGCCGCTGGCACACCGCCTGCCGCACCTGGGACGACCTGCTCGTCGAGCATCCGCGCGACGCGCTGGCGCTGCAGTGGGCCCACCTGTGGGACTTCTACCGCGGCGACGCCGTCGGGCTGCGCCAGCGGCCGGCGCGCGCCCTGCCCGAGTGGGACGAGTCCGACCCGCTGCACCCCTACGTCACCGCGCTGCACGCCTTCGGCCTGGAGGAGTGCAACCTGTACCCGCAGGCCGAGGAAGCCGGCCGCCGCGCCCTGGCCGCCGACCCGCGCGTGCCCTGGGCGGTGCACGCCGTGGCCCATGTGCTGGAGATGCAGGGCCGCTTCGAGGAAGGCTCGGCGTGGCTGCGCCAGCACCAGGCGGCGTGGGCCGAGGGCAACGGCTTCGCGGTGCACCTGTGGTGGCACAAGGCGCTGTTCCGCCTGGAGGCGCTGGACGTGGCCGGCGTGCTGCGCCTCGTCGACAAGCACATCGCGGGCGACGCGCTGCAGATCACGCTGCAGCGCGTGGACGCCTCGGCGATGCTGTGGCGGCTGCACCTGCTGGGCGAGGATGTCTCCGCCGCCTGTGCAGCGCTGGTGGCGCAGTGGCCGGCCGACGACGGCGGCGCCGGCTACTACGCCTTCAACGACGTGCACCGCGTGCTGGCGCTGCTCGGCGCGGGCGAAGTGGCGCGCGCGGAATCGTGGCTGGCGCGCTGCGCCGAGCGGGCGATGACCGCCGAGGACGCCGGCCGCACCAATCACGGCATGGCGCGCGAAGTGGGCCTGCCGCTGATGCGCGGGCTGGTGGCCTTGGCGCGCGGCGACGCCGCCGCCGCCGCCGAGACCCTCTACCCCGTGCGCGCGCTGGCGCAGCGCTTCGGTGGCAGCCACGCGCAGCGCGACCTGATCGACCAGTCGCTGCTGGCCGCGGCGGCTGCCGGCGGGCGCAGCACGCTGGGGCGCGCGGTGCTCAACGAGCGCCTGATGGCCAAGCCGGCGACGCCGCTGACGCGCTGGTGGGCCGGGCGGCTGGGCGTGCGCGAGAGCGCGCGCGCGTGACGGGCCACGCAGCTGCCGGGGCGCACGGTCGCCCGACTGCCTAGAATCCTCGGTCCCCTTCGAGCGAGTTCGCCATGGTCCCGCACCTCATCACCGCGCTGAACGGCCCGATCAACGAGCTCGAGGCACGCATCCTCGAGTCGATGCCGGCCATCGAGCGCTGGTTCCGCCTCGAGTGGATGGAGCACACGCCGCCCTTCTACACCTCGGTGGACCTGCGCAACGCCGGCTTCAAGCTGGCCCCGGTCGACACCAACCTGTTCCCTGGCGGCTTCAACAACCTGACACCCGAGATGCTGCCCCTGGCCGTGCAGGCGGCGATGGCAGCGATCGAGAAGATCTGCCCCGAGGCGAAGAACCTGCTGCTGGTGCCCGAGAAGCACACCCGCAACACGTTCTACCTGACCAACGTCGAGCGGCTCATGGAGATCTTCACGCAGGCCGGCCTGAACGTGCGGCTGGGCACGCTGGACCCGGAGATCAAGGCCCCGACGAAGCTCGATCTGCCCGACGGCGGCACGCTGACCCTCGAGCCGCTGGTGCGCACCAAGCGCAGGCTCGGCCTGAAGGACTTCGACCCCTGCACCATCCTGCTCAACAACGACCTGTCGGGCGGCACGCCCGAGGTGCTGGCGAACCTGCATGAGCAGTACCTGCTGCCGCCGCTGCACGCCGGCTGGGGCGTGCGGCGCAAGTCGCGCCACTTCCAGAGCTACGAGGAGGTGGCCAAGAAGTTCGCCAAGCTGCTGGGCATGGACCCGTGGCTGATCAACCCGCTGTACGGGCAGTGCGGCGAGGTCGACTTCTCCACCAGCGAGGGGCTGGAGTGCGTGAAGACCAACGTCGACGCGCTGCTGGCCAAGGTGCGCCGCAAGTACAAGGAGTACGGCATCGGCGAGAAGCCCTTCGTCGTCGTGAAGGCCGACAACGGCACCTACGGCATGGGCATCATGACGGTGCGCGACGCCAAGGAGCTCGACGACGTCAACCGCCGCACGCGCAACAAGATGAGCGTCGTCAAGGAGGGCCTGGAGGTCCATGAGGTGATCATCCAGGAGGGCGTGCCGACCTTCGAGCGCATCAACGACGCCGTCGCCGAGCCGGTGGTCTACATGATCGACCGCTACGTGGTGGGCGGCTTCTACCGCGTCCACGCCGAGCGCGGCGCCGACGAGAACCTCAACGCGCCGGGCTCCAGCTTCGTGCCGCTGGCCTTCGCCCAGGGCAACCAGTTGCCGCGGCCCGGCGCCAAGCCGGGGGCCAGTGCACCCAACCGCTTCTACATGTACGGCGTGATCGGCCGCCTGGCGATGCTGGCCGCCGCCTACGAGCTCGAGGCCACCGACCCCGAGGCCGAGATCTACGAATGATGCCGCCGTGGCCGGCTGACCACGCGTCAGCGGGCTGTCATGCAGCGGCCTCCCGGCAGGCGCAGAATCAGGCCATGGCGCGATTCCTGCCTGCGCATTCGTCGTGAGCTCCACTTCCGAACGGCAAGGCCCGGCGGCCCTGGGCGCGCTGACGCTCGCAGCCATCGGAGTCGTCTACGGCGACATCGGCACCAGCCCGCTGTACGCGCTGAAGGAGGTCTTCGCGCACGGCCGCGTGCCGCTGACGCCGGAGAACATCCTCGGCGTGCTGTCGCTGATGTTCTGGACGCTGACGATCGTCGTCTCGCTCAAGTACGTCACGCTGATCCTGCGCGCCGACAACCACGGCGAAGGCGGCCTGATCGCGATGCTGGCGCTGGCCTCGCAGGCGGTGAAGGACCGTCCGGTGCTGCGCTCGCGGCTGCTGCTGGTGGGGATCTTCGGCACCGCCATCTTCTTCGGCGACGGCGTCATCACGCCGGCGATCTCGGTGCTGTCGGCGGTCGAGGGGCTGGAGGTCGCCGCGCCCGGGCTGCACCGCTTCGTGGTCCCGGTGACGCTGGTGGTGCTGACGCTGCTGTTCGCCGCCCAGCGCTTCGGCACGGGCACGGTGGGCAAGCTCTTCGGGCCGGTGACGCTGCTGTGGTTCGCGGTGATGGCGCTGCTGGGCTTCGTGCACGTGGCCGCGCACCCGCAGGTGCTCGCGGCACTGCTGCCGCACCACGCGCTGGCCTTCGCCTTCGCGCATCCCGGGATCACCTTCGTTGCCCTCGGCGCGGTGGTGCTGTGCGTCACCGGCGCCGAGGCGCTGTACGCCGACCTCGGCCACTTCGGCAAGCGGCCGATCCGGCTGGCCTGGTTCGTCGTCGTGATGCCGGCGCTGGTCGTCAACTACTTCGGACAGGGCGCGATGCTGCTCGCCCACCCGGAGAACGTGCGCAACCCGTTCTTCGAGATGGCCCCGCAATGGGCCGTGTTCCCTCTGATCGGCCTGGCCACGCTGGCCACCGTGATCGCCTCGCAGGCGCTGATCACCGCGGCGTTCTCCGTCACCAAGCAGGCCATCCAGCTCGGCTACCTGCCGCGCTTGCGCATCCTGCACACCTCGGTGCGCCAGACCGGGCAGATCTACGTGCCCTTCGTCAACTGGGCGCTGTACGGCTGCGTGGTCTTCGCGGTGGTGGTCTTCGGCTCCAGCAGCGCGCTGGCCTCGGCCTACGGCATCGCGGTGACGATCGACATGACCATCACCACGGTGATGACCTTCTTCGTGATCCGCTACGCCTGGAAGCTGCCGGCCGCGGTGTGCGTGGCCGCCACCGGCCTCTTCTTCCTGGTCGACGTCACCTTCTTCGCCGCCAACGTGGTCAAGGTGTTCGAGGGCGGCTGGTTCCCGCTGGTCATCGGCGCGGCGATGTTCGTGCTGATGACGACCTGGCAGCGCGGCCGCCAGCTGCTGGGCGAGCGGCTGCGCGACGAGGCCATCGAGCTCGAGGCGTTCATCGAGTCGGTCTTCATCAGCCCGCCACAGCGCGTGCCCGGCACGGCGGTGTTCCTCAACGCCGAGAAGGGCGCCACGCCCTTCGCCCTGCTGCACAACCTCAAGCACAACAAGGTGCTGCACGAGCAGAACCTGTTCGTCACCGTGCAGCTGCACGAGGTGCCTTGGATCGGCTTCGACCGCCGCTGCGAGATCGAGCCCCTGGGCCACGACTGCTGGCAGGTCACGCTGCACTTCGGCTTCAAGAACGACCCCGACGTGCCGGAAGCGCTGAAGCTGCTGGAAGGCCGCGGTGCGCACCTCGACGAGATGGAGACGAGCTACTTCCTCAGCCGCGACCTGATCGTGGCCTCGCTGGGCGGCGGCATGGCACTGTGGCGCGAGCGCCTGTTCGCCAGCATGCACCGCAACGCCGCGGCCGCGGCCGACTTCCTCAACCTGCCGACCAACCGCATCGTCGAGCTGGGCGCGAAGATCGCCCTCTGACGCCCGGCGCAAGGCGCACGGCAATCGAACGCAATGGAGCGCAATGGGGTCTCGTCCTTTGCAGTTCCTGCAAAGAACGAGACCTCTGACCCCGTCGTGACGGACCCGTCGTGACGGTCAGACCGGCCCGCGCCCGGCGCGAGCCTGCACCATGGCCAGCAGGCGGCGCGCGGCGTCGGTCTCGGCGCTGCGCGGCCCGGCCAGCAGACGGCTGACCACGAAGTCCACCTGGTCGGCCACCGAGCCCCAGGGCCCGGTGGCGGCGATGCGGGCATGCACGTCGTCGAACCCTGCCCACAGCGCGGCCTCGTCGGCCGCCAGGCGGCGCCGCGCCAGAGCCTCCAGCACGGCCAGGTCGAGCAGGCCGACCGCACTCCAGAAGTCGGGGTCGGCATCCATCCGCCGCTGCAACGCCCGGCGCACGAAGTCGACACGGTCGGGATCGAACCCGGCCCAGCCGGGCTCGCCGCCGCGGCGCACGAACTCGATCGCCATGCCGTTGAGCGCCGGGTGGAAGACATCCGGATCGCCCTCCTCGCGGGCCAGCGCCTCGGCCCGCAGATAGGCGTCGATCGCGCGCTCGAAGGCTGCGTCGGCGGCGCGCCGCCGGCCATGGCGCTGTTCGATCTGGCCCAGGCGCTTGAGCGCCGAGCCACGCAGGGCCAGTCGCTCGCGGGTGGGCTGCACGCCGAGCAGCGCGTCGAGCAAGTGCAGCGCGCGGTCGATCGCCGCACGGGCCGCGTCGACGGCAACCGCATCGGCCGCGGCCCCGCCGGCCTGGCTCCAGGCGCGACGCGCAAGCTGGTTGGCCAGCTGCTCCTGGGCACGCAACGAGGCGCTGCCGTCGGGCGCCACCACCGCCCGCTCGAACCACTCGATGGCATCGTCGGTCTCGCCCACCGCCTGCCACGCCACGGCAAAGGCCTCGGCGACCGCGCCCATCGAACCCCAGCGCGAGGCGAAGCGCGACTCCAGCGCCCGCAGCCGCACACCCCACGCGCTGCCTAGGCTGCCGGCCTGCGCTGCGCGGCTGGCCAGGTGCTCGAGCAGCAGTGCCAGCGCCACCGGCGAGGCGACCTCGTCGCCCTCGGCGGCGGCCGGCGCCGCCGGCCGGGCTTCGGCCACGCCGCGCTGATAGGTCCACTGCGGGTCGCCGTAGCACTGGTAGGCGGCCCAGGTCTTGCCGTCGGGGTCGGCCCGCCAGGCGGCCGTGCGGCCCGCGGCGACCGCCTCGATGAAGGCGTCGCCGTCGAGCAGCGCTTCGTAGAAGGCCTCGGCGAAGGCCTTGGCTGGCCCATCGTCGACCGCCCACCCGGCCGCGACCACGCAGCGCACGCCGACACCGATCAGCGCCTCGGCCACGCCGGCTGCGAAGCCGCTGCGGTCGAAGCTGCGCGGCGCCATTTCGCCGGACACCTTCGCCAGGTGGCAGCAGTTGACGAACACCAGCTCGGGCACGGCGCGCATGCTCTCGATCTCGCGCGCGCCCAGGAAGGTGCCGCCCGAGAGCACCACGCCGCGCGGGTTGCCCTCGATCGGCGGCTCCCCATGCCCGGCGACATGCACGATCCGGTAGTCGCGCCCGAACAGGGCGTTGATGACCGCCGGGGCATCGGGATGCTGCAGCGCGGTGACGCGCTCGTGCCCCAGGCTGGCCGCCAGCCGCGACGCCACCGCCTCGGCCTCGGCCAGGGCGCCCGGCAGCGGCGCGTAGGTCTCGGGCGGGGCCACCGGCTCGCCGATGACCAGCACGGCATCGTCGGCCAGGGCGTCGCGCGGCGAGGTGCGAAAGCGCGTCGCCCGCCGCTTGCGAAGCATCCGGCTGCGGATGGCCCAGGGCTGGCGGTCGAAGGCGCCGTGCGCCGGTCCGCTGTCCAGCAGCTCCCACGGGATCGCGGCAGTGACGTCGTCGAGTTCGAGCACGGTCGGCTCGCCGGCGGCCAGGAAGGCCTCCAGTTCCGGCGGCACCAGCAGCTGGAACAGCGTGCGGCCGAGCTGGGGATCGTCGTCGGAATCGGTCGCGGCGCGTGCCACCAGCTCCATCACCAGGCCGGCTTGAGTCATGTGAGCGCGCACTTCAGATCTTGCGCGACGGCTGTCCAGCGTGTACTCCAGCCGGCCATCGGCCGCCCCGACGACGCTGACCAGGTCGTAGCCGGCGCTGCGGTAGTTGCTGTCGAGCTGACGCCGCAGCGCGCCTGGGCCCTGGGCGATCACGGGTGCCACCTCCAGCTGCCCGGCCAGCGACGCGGCCTGCATGCGCAGGCCGCCCCAGGCGTCGGTGGCGCGGTCGAGGTACATCTCGACCAGGGTCAGCCGCCCGAGCTGCGGCAAGCCGGCGCGCGCCAGCCGCTGGTTGGCCTCGTGGGCGCCACGGGCGATCGCCCGTGGCGCGGCGCCCGGTGTCATGCCCATGCCGCCGCTGCCCAGCAGCGTGGCGGCCATCTCCAGCGGCACGGCCGCCGGGGCGCCGTCCTCCACCGCGCGCTGCGCGTGCGCCAGCATGCCCAGCATCACCGCCCGCGCCAGCTCGGTCTCGCGCAGCGCCCCTTCGTCGCCCAGGCCCAGCACGATCACGGACGCCGGCCGCGGCAGCCGCCATGGGTTGGCCGGGTCGGTGCGCCGGTTGGCAAAGAGCTGGTGGCTGCCGACGGCCTCCGGGTACAGGCCCACTTCCAGCGCGCGCGACAGCGCCCCGCCGACCAGTTCGTCGACCACGCGCTCGGTGCCGGTGAGCGCCAGGGAGCGGTAGTGCCCGATCATGAGCGGCTGGCCGACGAAGCCGAGGTGGGCATTGAGCACTTCCACGCGCAGCCGTGCGGCGCCGGGTGCCGTGACGGGGGCGGCACCCGGCGCTGCGCCGCTGGCGAACACGGCAAGCATGTCGACGGGAGGCCACGCCGCGCGCGGCGCCCGCGCCGGGCGGATGCGCTCGCGTGCCGCGCCGCGGGCGCCGGCATCCGCGCGAACGGCGGACAGCCGGGCGGTGGTGCCGGCCGTGAGCAGCTCGGCGTAGGCCTCGAAGGCGGAGGCGTCGGACGGCAGGGTGCCGTGGTCGCACTCGGCCTGCCACGCCCGCACCCCGGGCAGCAACGCCGATTCCAGCGGCACGCGGCCGTCGCCGCCGTCACGCGCGGCAAGGTAGGCCAGGCCTTCGGGGCGCATCTCGATGCCCGCGGGGGTGAGCGGCGAGCGCCCGACCACCAGCAGCAGCCGGTCGGCAAACGCGGGCAGCGCGTCGGCGCACTGCGCCTCCAGCCGCGCCCAGAGCGCGCGCGCCCGGTCGAGCACCGCCTGCGGCGGCACGCCCCAGGTGAAGGCCAGCAGCGGGTTCTCGGCCGACTCGTCCTGCAGCCAGGTGCGGTGCCAGTGGTTGACCTGTCGCACGCGCTCGAGGTCGGTGTCGGCCAGGCGACGCCAGGTGTCCTCGCGGTCGAGCCCGCTCTCGGGGTCGAGCAGCCCGGCCTGCAGCTGGATGAGGCCCGGCATCGAGGCCATCGTCTGCCTGGCCTCGTGGTCCTGGAAGGGCGAGCCCAGTGCCGCGATGGCATTGCCGAAGGTGTCGTCACCCGAGAGCACCTGCATCGGCGCCCACGAGCCGCGGTTGGGCGCGCCCAGCATCAGCAGTCGCGCCTGTGGATGGACCAGCCAGCGCTGCCAGACCTCGGGCCGTTCGAGCTGCATCGTGCGCGCGACCAGCCCGCCCATCGAGTGCGCCAGCAGGCGCACCGGCTGTCCGCTGGCGGCGCGCGCGTCGAGCGCCGCGGCGACCACGTCGCCCAGCCGCCGCGCCTCGTCCTCGATGGGGCGGCGCCAGTCGAAGCCGAAGGCGATCACCTCGTGCGTGCGCGCGAGGTGGTCCATCAGGTCGTCGTAGACGGCACCGATCGGCCCCTCGGGCGTGACCTCGTCCTCGCCGGGGCGCCACTGCAACAGCCCGAGCCCGCCGACGATGCCCAGGCCCAGCCACACGCGCCGCCCGCCTACGGCCAGGTGCGTGCCCAGGAGGCCGGGCAGCACCACGACGGCCGGCCGCTCGCCCGGTGCCACGGCGGCACCCGCCGCGCGACGCGCGGCGGCACGCACGCCGCTGCTGTCCGCACCGGCCCACGACAGCGGGCCGATGGTCTGGAAACCCGCCGGTGCCGAAGGCTGCATCAGGGCCGCCGCCAGCGCATCGGCCGTGCGCTCGTTGACGAAGTAGTGGAAGTGGTCGACGCGCCCGCCGCGGTCGAGCAGGAAGCTCGCGCCGCCTTCGCGCGGCGCGCCGCCGTACATGGAGCGCGTCTGCACCACGATGTCGTTGTCGGTCCAGTAGAAGGCGTCGGCCAGCAGCGTCTTGACCCAGCTGCCGATCGAGTCGCCTTCCTGGTCGCCGGCGATCACGCGCAGGTCGCCGGGCAGCGCCGCCGTGGCGCCGTGCAGCCAGCGCACCAACGGGCTGTCGGGCATCATCGCCGCCAGCCCCGGCAGCTTCGAGGGGTCGGCGCGGCGCCGCGCCACCTCCATCAGGAAGTCGAGCAGCGACGGCACGACCGGCACGCCGCCGAGTTCGAGCCCCCACTTGAGCGCCGAGAGGTAGGCGTCGAGCCGGCGCGAGGCCAGCAGCGTGCCGCGCGCCGGGCAGGCCACGCGCACCACGCGTTCCACCCTCACGCGCTTGGCCTTCAGCAGGGCGGCCAGGCGCCGCACCTCGTCGCGCTGTGGCTCGTGCCCGGCGTCGAAGAAACGCTCCAGCTCGCCGGGGGCCGGCTCGCCCGCCGCGGCCCGCGCCAGCACTTCGGCGACCAGGCCGCCGCGCGAGTGGGTCGCCAGGTGCAGCCTGGCGCCGGCGGGCAGCGCCTCGGCCAGCACGAGCGCATTGGCGATGGGGCTGGCGCCCAGCGTGGGGTGATCGAGCGCGTAGACGCGGCCGCCATAGTGCGCGAACAGC
>JBILNT010000234.1:0-4720 GCA_044374875.1 Rubrivivax sp. | reverse complement strand
CAGGCCTGGCGTGCCGAGCGGCCGCTGCTGGCCGATGCCGGCGAGGCGGCCCTCTTCGTCAGCAACCGCGGCACGCGCCTGACCGCCAGCCAGGTACGTTCGCGCCTGAAGGCGCTGGCGGTGTCGGCAGGGCTGCCCACCCACGTGCACCCGCACATGCTTCGCCACAGCTTCGCCTCGCACCTGCTGCAGTCCAGCGGCGACCTGCGCGCCGTGCAGGAACTGCTGGGCCACGCCAGCATCGCGACGACGCAGGTCTACACCCGGCTCGACTGGCAGCACCTGTCCAAGGTCTACGACGCCGCGCACCCGCGCGCGCGGCGCAAGTAGGGACCCAACGATGAAATCCGTCCGCCTGCGCGAAGGCAAGGAGCGCTCGCTGCTGCGCCGCCACCCCTGGGTCTTCCAGGGCAGCATCGACAAGGGCCGGGCCGACCCCGGCGAGACCGTGCGCGTGGAGGCCGCCGACGGCCGCTTCCTGGCCTGGGCCGCCTTCAGCCCCACGTCGATGATCCGCGTGCGCGCCTGGAGCTTCGACGAGGCCGAGCGCATCGACCGCGCCTTCTTCGAGCGCCGCATCGCCGCCGCGCTGGCGCTGCGCCGGCGGCTGGCCGTGCCCAGCGACGGCGTGCGCCTGGTGCACGGCGAGGCCGACGGCCTGCCGGGCCTGATCGTCGACCGCTACGGCGACACGCTGGTCGCGCAGTTCCTCTCCGCCGGCACCGAGCGCTGGAAGGACACCCTCGCCGACGTGCTGCTGGCCGCCAGCGGCGCCGCCCGCCTGTACGAGCGAAGCGACTCCGGCGTGCGCACGCTCGAAGGGCTGCCGGCGGCCACCGGCTGGCTGCGCGGCGATGGCGAGACCGCGGTGACCCTCTCCGAGAACGGCTGGCAGCTCACGCTGGACGTGGCCAGCGGCCACAAGACCGGCTACTACCTCGACCAGCGCGACAACCGCGGCCGCTTCGCGCAGTGGGTTCGCCACTTCGGCTGCCGCCGCGTGCTCAACTGCTACAGCTACACCGGCGGCTTCAGCGTGGCCGCGCTGGCCGGCGGTGCCGAGGCGGTGACCAGCGTCGACTCCTCGGCCCCCGCGCTCGAGCGCGCCACCCTGCACGTCGGGCTCAACGGCTTCGACGCCGCGCGCCACGAGGCCGTGGACGCCGACGTCAACCAGTTCCTGCGCGACAGCCTCAAGGCCGGCCGTCGCTACGACGCCATCGTGCTCGACCCGCCCAAGTTCGCCCCCACGGCTGCGCACGCCGAGCGGGCCTCTCGGGCCTACAAGGACATCAACCGCCTGGCGCTCAAGCTGCTGGAGCCGGGCGGCCTGCTGCTGACCTTCAGCTGCTCGGGCGGCATCGGCGCCGAGCTGTTCCACAAGATCGTCGCCGGGGCCGCCATCGACGCCGGTGTCGACGGCGCGATCCTGCAGCGCCTGGAAGGCGCGCCCGACCACCCGACCACGCTGGTCTTCCCCGAGGGCGAGTACCTCAAGGGGCTGGCGGTGCTGAAGGCGGGCTGAAGGGCAGGCCCGGCCCTCAGCCACCCGGCTCCAGCGGGATGCGCGGCGCGAACTTCGCGCGCCGCACGCTGAAGAAGGCCTTCACGTTGCGCACGTTGGCGTCCTGCGTGAACAGGCGCTGCACCAGCGCGTCGTAGGCGGCCATGTCGGCCGCGTGCACCACCAGCACGAAGTCGGGCCCGGGCGAGACCCGCCAGCACTGCTGCACCGCCGCTTCGGCCACCGCCCGCTGCTCGAAGGCTTCGAGGTGCTCGGCACCCTGCCGGTCCAGCGTGACTTCCACCACGGCATCCAGTCCCCGCCCGAGGCGATCCGGCGAGAGGATGGCGACCGTGCGCTCGATGACGCCGGCTTCCACCAGCCGGCGCACGCGCCGCAGCGCCGTGGCCGGCGAGGTGTGCGCCGCCGCGGCCAGTTCGAGGTTGGAGCGGGAGGCGTCGGCCTGCAGCAGCTCCAGCAGGCGACGGTCGGTGGCGTCGAGTTCGATGGACATGAATTGGATCTGCATTATCCGTGATTGATTGCAACAAAGTTGCAATTGCCACTTCGTGAGTTCAGAAAATTCAATCCGGATTGATTTTTGGTGCCTTGTTGCGCGTTGAAAATCCTAGGATCGTGCCATGCCGGCCTCGGCCGGCGTCATTCGACAAGACAGGAGGCGCACCATGTGTGGCATCGTCGGCGCGGTCAGTGCGCGCAACATCGTCCCCGTGCTCATCGAGGGACTGAAGCGTCTGGAATACCGCGGCTACGACTCCTGCGGGGTGGCCGTTCACCAGGGTGGCGAACTGCGCCGCGCGCGCAGCACCTCGCGCGTGGCCGAACTCGAGGCGGCGGTGGCCGCCGAAGGCGTGGCCTCGGGCACCGGCATCGCGCACACGCGCTGGG
This sequence comes from Rubrivivax sp., assembly GCA_044374875.1. GTDB lineage: Bacteria > Pseudomonadota > Gammaproteobacteria > Burkholderiales > Burkholderiaceae_C > Rubrivivax. The sequence continues at coordinate 2,307 of JBILNT010000234.1, read as the reverse complement.
CCACGCACGGTGCGCCCGCGGTGCACAACGCCCACCCGCACTTCTCGGCGGGGCCCGGTGCCGGGGCCGCGGCCTCGGGTCGCATCGCGCTGGTGCACAACGGCATCATCGAGAACCACGACGAACTGCGGGCCGAACTGCAGGCGCGCGGCTACCGCTTCGACAGCCAGACCGACACCGAGGTCATCGCCCACCTGGTGCACCGCTACTACGAGGGCGACCTGCTCGCCGCCGTGCTGCAGGCGCTGCCGCGGCTGCGCGGCGCCTACGCGATCGCGGTCTTCTGCCGTGACGAGCCGCAGCGCGTGATCGGCGCGCGCCACGGCTCGCCGCTGGTGCTGGGCGTGGGGCAGGGCGAGAGCTTCCTCGCCTCCGACGCGATGGCGCTGGCCGGCGTGACCGACCAGATCGTCTACCTGGAGGAAGGCGACGTCGTCGACCTGCAGCTGGGCAAGGTCTGGGTGCTGGCCGCCGGTGCCGACGGCCGCCATGCCCAGGTGCAGCGCCCGGTGCGCACCGTGCAGGCGATGAGCGGCGCGGCCGAGCTCGGGCCCTACAGGCACTACATGCAGAAGGAGATCTTCGAGCAGCCGCGGGCCATTGCCGACACGCTCGACGGCGTGGGCGGCGTCAGCCCCGAGCTGTTCGGCGACGGTGCGCACCGTATCTTCAAGGAAGTCGACCGCGTGCTCATCCTGGCCTGCGGCACCAGCTCGTACGCCGGCCTGTGCGCGCGCTACTGGCTCGAGTCCATCGCCGGCGTGCCGACCACGGTGGAGATCGCCAGCGAGTACCGCTACCGCGACAGCGTGCCCGACCCGCGAACGCTCGTCGTCACGATCAGCCAGAGCGGCGAGACCGCCGACACCCTGGCCGCGCTGAAGCACGCCCGCGCCCAGGGCATGGACAGGACGCTGACGATCTGCAACGTGGCCACCAGCGCCATGGTGCGCGAGTGCGCGCTGGCCTACATCACGCGCGCCGGCGTCGAGATCGGCGTCGCCTCGACCAAGGCCTTCACCACGCAGCTCGTGGGCCTGTACCTGCTGACGCTGACGCTGGCTCAGATGAAGGGGCGCCTGCCGGACGCGCAGGAGGCCGAGCAGATCAGGGCCCTGCGCCACCTGCCGGTGGCGGTGCAGGCCGTGCTGGCGCTGGAGCCGCAGGTCATTGCGTGGAGCGAAGAGTTCGCGCGCAAGGAGAACGCCCTGTTCCTCGGCCGCGGCGTGCACTACCCGGTGGCGCTGGAAGGTGCGCTCAAGCTCAAGGAGATCAGCTACATCCACGCCGAGGCCTACCCGGCGGGTGAGCTGAAGCACGGCCCGCTGGCGCTGGTGACCGACCAGATGCCCGTGGTGACGGTGGCCCCGAACGACGCGCTGCTGGAAAAGCTCAAGAGCAACATGCAGGAAGTTCGCGCCCGCGGCGGCCAGCTCTACGTCTTCGCCGACGCCGACACCCGCATCGACAGCGCCCCGGGCCTGCACGTGATCCGCATGCCCGAGCACTACGGCGCGCTCAGTCCCATCCTCCACGTGGTGCCGCTGCAGTTGCTGGCCTATCACACCGCCTGCGCAAGAGGCACGGATGTGGACAAGCCGCGCAACTTGGCCAAGTCGGTCACGGTGGAGTGACCGGCTTGGCCGGGCGCGGCAGCTATTCCGACCAAAAATAGTCGTAAACAGGCCATTAAGGTCGAAAACTGATCAATAGAGTCGAAAACAACCGAGGCGACACCGGCCCCGTGCGTTCGACTCAGCTGATCGGCCGCGTTCCTTTGCATGTCGGGTAGCCCGAGCATCCCCAGAACTCGCTGCCGGCATTCGCGCCGCGCTTCGCGGTGCGCCGAACCATGGCCTTCGTACAGATGGGGCAGGAGGGCGCTGCAGCCGCAGGCGCGGTGGCACTGGGAGCAACACCAGCGGGCCTGCCAGGGACTTGCTGTGTGGTTCCTGCTGCCTGCTTGATCAGCGTGCGCAGCCGAGTGCCATCAATCAGCTGGACGTTTCGGCCTTCGGCAAACTTGCGGGCATCGTCCGTGAAGCGTCCCGACGTCACTACGAAACCACCAGCTGCCCCTTTGGCTGCCATCACGCCATACAGTTCGCGCACGACTTCGACGCCCACTCGAAACGCGCGCCACTGTTTGCATTGAACGAGGTACTTTTCGCCGTCCTTGTTTAATGTGGAAGAACCTCTGGCGAAGGCGCGACAGGACCTGGCCTGAAGCTGGCCGGCGCTGCGTGCGCTGCGGGTATGGCAGGTTCAGGCGGTGGTGGGCATGCTGATGAAGCCATGCTTGCGCAG
>JBILNT010000233.1:0-4756 GCA_044374875.1 Rubrivivax sp. | reverse complement strand
CACGGCAGGGCAGTCGCGGCCCTCCAGAAGGGTGTAGGCCTGCACCACCTCGTCGGGCAGCATCGTCAGCTTCCAGCCCGGCATGTAGACCGTGGACAGGCGTTCGCGCGCGATCCGGTCGAGCGGCGAGTCCGGCGCGATGGCCAGCCCAGGCGCCGCGATGTGGATGCCCAGCACCACCGTCCCGCTGCCCAGCCCCTGCACCGACAGCGCGTCGTCGATCTCGGTGGTGTGCGAGTCGTCGATCGAGAACGCCTGCACCGGCGCCAGCGGCAGGCTGTCCTCTCGGATCAGCGGCGCGCTCGCGGGCGGGAAGGCCGTGCCCTTCGGGAACTGCTCGAAGAGGAAGCGGCGCCAGTGGAACTGGTAGGGGCTGTCGATCGCGCCCGCACCCTTGAGCAGCTCCAGCGGCGGCTTCATAGAGCGCCGGGCCGCCTCGACGACGGCCTTGTACTCCGTCGAGTTCTTGTCGGGCTTGAACAGGATTCGGTAGAGCTGCTCGCGCACCGGCGCCGGGCAGCCGCCCGCGGCGAGCTCGCCCGCCCAGGCGTCGATCTGGGCCGCGACCTGCTTCTTGCGCTCGATGGCCAGCAGCGCGGCCTTGACCTGCTCCTCGGGCGCCTTGCGGAACACGCCCTTGCCCTGGCGGCGGAAGTAGTGCGGCGCCTCGAACAGCCTGAACAGCGCGGCGGCCTGCTTCTCGACGCCGGCGGCGGCCTCGAAATAGTCGCGGGCGAAGTCGGCGAAGCCGAATTCGCCCTCGGGCGCGAACTCCCACGCCAGGTCGAGGTCGATCTCCTGCGCCAGGGCCTGCCCGGCCGCGAAGAGCTCCGCCGGCGCGGGTTTCTCGAAGCGCAGCAGCGCGTTGGCGGCCTTGACCTTCACGCGCTTGCCCGAGTCGAGCTCGACCTGCATCGTGCTCTCGGCCTCGGACATCAGGCGGCCGGCCAGGAACCTGCCAGCGTCGTCGAACAGGACATACATGCGGTGGATTGTCGCCTTTCGCAGACCCCGCGCCGCGGCGCAGAACGGGCCGCGGCGCGGGAAACTGGCGATCTTCGAGTGCAGGATCAGGCGGCGAGTTCCTCGGGCAGACCGACGTCGACGTTGCCCAGCAACGGCTCGATGTTCAGCAGGATGAGCATGCGCTCGCGCTCGCCATGGCGCACGCACGCCAGTCCGACGATCTGCCTGGATTCGATGCCGTTGCCGATGTCGGGCACCGCCTTGACGTCGCCCCGCGCCAGAGCCTGCACGTCGCTCACGCTGTCCACCACCGCGCCCACTGTCCGGCGGCCGATGTTGAGGACTACGACGACCGTGGCGGAGTTGTATCCGGCGTCCAGCCCGAATCGGATTCGCAGGTCGACGATGGGCACGATGTCGCCTCGCAGGTTGGTCACCCCGAGGAGGTGGGCCGGCGCATTGGCGATACGGGTCGGCCGTTCGTAGCTGCGGATCTCCTGCACGTGCAGGATGTCGATCGCGTATTCCTCGGCGCCGAGTCGGAAGGTGAGGGCTTCACGGGGCACCATCTCCGCGTCCCCGGCTGCGCTGGTTGTCATGACCATTCGAGTTCATGCCTTTCTCTGTGGTTCGGGCACGCGTCGTGCACGCTTTCCGACGCGGGGGCCATGCTAGTCGCGCCGGAAGGCGTGCGACTGGCGGGCCCGGGATTCAGAAGGACTCCCAGCTGCCGCCGGCGCCCGCCGCGGCAGGTGCCGGCTTCGAGCTCGACTCCGCTGCCTGTTTCGCCTTGGCCGCCGCTTGCGGCGCGGCGATGCGTGGAGTGGCGCTGCTGGCGGGGGAAGGTAGTTTCGTCTGGATGGCGGCGTCTACCAGGGGGGGCGCCGGCGGCGACCACGTCGCGGCCAGAGGACGCGCAATCGTCGCAGGCGCGCCGGCATCGCCTTGCTGCAGGCGGAAGGCTGCGACCGACTGCAGCAGCATCTGGGCCTGTTGCTTCAGGCTCTCCGCGGCGGCGGCGTTCTCTTCCACCAGCGCCGCGTTCTGCTGCATCGCCTGGTCCATCTGGCTGACAGCCTGGCCGACCTGCGACACCCCGGCCGCCTGCTCGCCGCTGGCAGCGGTGATCTCGCCGACGATGTCAGTCACGCGGCGGATCGAGTGGACCACCTCCTGCATCGTACGGCCCGCCTGATCGACCAGCGCCGACCCCTGGTCGACCCGCTCGACGCTGGTGCCGATCAACGCCTTGATCTCCTTGGCGGCCTCGGCGCTACGCTGGGCGAGGCTGCGCACCTCGCCGGCGACGACGGCGAAGCCTCGTCCTTGCTCGCCGGCGCGGGCGGCCTCGACAGCGGCGTTCAGCGCGAGGATGTTGGTCTGGAACGCGATGCCGTCGATTGTGCCGATGATGTCGGCGATGCGCTGCGAGCTTTCGTTGATGCTCTTCATCGTCTGGATGACCCGGCCCACGACTTCACCGCCGCGCACTGCGACGTCGGATGCATTCTGGGCGAGCTGGTTCGCCTGGCTGGCGTTGTCGGCGTTGTTGCGCACCGTCGACCCCAGCTCCTCCATGGTCGACGACGTCTGCTGCAGCGCCGAGGCCTGCTGCTCGGTGCGCGACGACAAGTCCATGTTGCCCTGAGCGATCTGGGTGCTCGCGCTGGCTACGCTCTCCGCGTTGCCGCGCACGGTGCCCACGACGTCTGAAATCTGCTGGCGCATCTTCTCCAGAGAGCCCGCCACGCTTTCCGGGTGCTCGGACCGGAACGGACGGCTGAAGTCGCCCTCGGCGGTCTGCATTGCCAAGGTAGCGATCAGCGCCGGCTCGTCGCCGATCAAGCGCCAGACTGCCTTGCGGATCCACACCGACAACACCGTGGTGGTGGACACTGCGATCAGGAAGGCGATCAACGTCGCGTACATCGCCAAGCTCTGGGTCTCGTCGAACGACTTCAGCGACGACTCTGCAAACTGCGTCGCGGCCGCCACTGTCGCGTCGACACCCTCGCGGTGTGCCACGTAGAGGCGCTGGACGTCCGCCAGCGCCGCAATGGCGCCTTGCTTGTCGCCGGCCTCGAGGACTGGCAGCAGGCGGGTCTTGACGGTCTCGAGGAAGGCGAGGGCGCTGGCGTGCTGGCGGCCCAGCAGTTCCTTCTCGAGGCCATAGGGGGGGTTGCTGCGCCAGTGGTCCGCGCGGGCGGTGTACTCCTTCTCGAGCCGGGCGACGGCCTGCGCGGCCTCGCGCGGCGCGAGTGTCCCCTCGAGCGCCTGCGAGACCACGAGACGGGTCTCGACCAAGTACAGCGGCGGCGGCAGGATGTCCGCGGTCACGTCCTTCGCGACGAAAGCACGTTCGGCGTCTTTCGCCATGCCGCCCTCGCCAATGATTGCGGCGCCCAGCAGGAAGCTGCATGCAGCCACCAGGACGCCTTGCTGGATCAGCATCAGTGAGCTCAGTTTGCGCATTTCTTTAGATCTCCGTCAGATGAAGGGGCGCTGCCCGCCTGTGGCGGCACGCCGTTGGGCTGCCCGCAGCTAGCGCCACGGGCGGGGGATCGTCTTTGGTGCACCGTCAGCCCTTGAGCAGCGAGAGCACTTGGTTGGGCAACTGGTTGGCCTGCGCGACCATCGCGTTGCCGGCTTGCTGAAGGATCTGGGCCCGCGCGAGGTTGGCGGTCTCAACCGCGAAGTCGGCGTCGACGATGCGCGAGCGCGCGGCGCTCAGGTTCTCGCTGCCGACCTGCAGGTTGGCGATCACGCTCTCGAAGCGGTTCTGCACGGCGCCGAACGAGGCCCGCGCCGTGGTCACGACATCGATCGCGGCGTCGACGGCGCCCAGTGCCGCGGTGGCGCCGCTGGCGTCGGTGCCCGATATCGCGACGCCGCTACCCTCGCCGACGCCGGCTCCGACAGTCGCCGCCAAGTCGGTGAGGGCGACGTCGATGGTGTCCGTCGCGCCGGTGCCGGCGCCAACCTGGAAGGTGAAGGTGCCGCCAGCGCCACCGGCGCCGGTGAAGAGCTCCTGGCCGTTGAACAGCGTGCCGTCGATGACCCGGGAAACCTCGGCCTGCAGCTGCGCGAACTCGGTCTGCAGGTTCGCGCGGTCGCCTTCGTTGTTGGCTCCATTGGCCGACTGCACCGCCAGCTCACGCATGCGCTGCAGCGCGTCGCCGATCCGTGCCGCGGCACCCTCGGCCGTCTGCGCCAGCGAGATACCATCGTTGGTATTGCGGACGGCAATGTTCATGCCTGCGACCTGCGCCTTCATGCGCTCGGCGATGGCCAGGCCGGCGGCGTCGTCCTTGGCGCTGTTGACGCGCATACCGGACGATAGGCGCTGCATCGAGGTGGCGAGCGACGAGCGCGATGCGTCGGTGTTGCGCTGTGCGTTGATCGAAGGCAGGTTGCTGTTGATGGTCTGTGCCATGAAGGTCTCCGTCGGCGCCGGATGGCGGACCACGCGATGACTTAAAAAGGATATCGACGGCAAAAGTGTCGCTTTGAGCGTAAAAACAGCTTTGCGTGATAAGCGCCACTTTTTTGGTGTAGTTCAATCTTTTGTGGGGCGCGAGGCGCCTTAAGGTGTGCTGCGAGGACGGTAGGCTGTCCGGCAGCGTCATCCGGCGCGGCGTGGCCTGCTTGCCGCCGTCATCCCAAATCCTGATTAGAAACGTGCCTCAGCATGGTCGCTTCGGATGACTCTTTCCTGCATCGGCGGCGTGCGCACGACGTCGACGATCAGTCGCGCGACAAGCCCGCGCAGGTCGAAGCGACGGTTGAAGCG
>JBILNT010000057.1:0-16852 GCA_044374875.1 Rubrivivax sp. | reverse complement strand
TGCTGTTCCTGCTGGTCGTCCTGCTGACCTGGCTGACCAACCGGGCCTTCCGGCCGCGCGGAGGCGGGGCGTGACGGCGCCGCTCGACCGGGCTGCGGCCGGCGAGGGCGGCGGCATGTCGGCGTGGGCGGCCTACGCGCTGGTGGGTGCGGGCGCGCTGCTGATGCTGGCGCCCTTCTACTTCATGTTCGTGTTCGCGACCCACTCGCGCACCGAGATCATGAGCTTGCCGCCGCCGCTGTGGTTCGGCGACGACCTGCTGGCGAACCTGCGCATCCTGACCGAGCGCATCCCGTTCTGGCGCAACCTCGGCTGGAGCCTGTACGTCGCGCTGGCCTCGACCGCGCTGACGCTGCTGTTCTGCAGCATGGGCGGCTACGCCTTCGCTCTCTTCGAGTTCCGTTTCAAGGGCGCGCTGTTCTCGTTCGTGCTCGGCACGATGCTGCTGCCGTCGTTCATGAACATGATCCCGACCTTCATGCTCATGGACGCGCTCGGATGGATCGACCAGCCGCGCGCGCTGTACCTCCCCGGCGCAGCCAGCGCCTTCGGCATCTTCCTGATGCGGCAGTTCATCGCCTCGGCGGTGCCGCGCGACCTCGTCGAGGCCGCCCGCATGGACGGCTGCTCCGAGCTGGGGATCTACTGGCGCATCGTGCTGCCGTTGCTCAAGCCTGCGCTCGGCACGCTGGGGCTGATCGCCTTCATCGCCAGCTGGAACAACTTCATCGGGCCGCTCGTCGTGATGCGCAGCCCCGACATGTACACCCTGCCGCTGGCCCTGCGAAGCCTGCAGAGCCCCGTCGACACCGAGTGGGGCGCGCTGATGGCCGGCTCGGCGATCGCGACGCTGCCGCTGCTGCTGCTGTTTGCGGTGTCGTCGCGGCAGCTCATCGCCGGCCTCACGGCTGGCGCCGTGAAATGACCGGCCTTCGTGCCGGGCGGACGACGACATGAACTGCACGGACTCCTTCCTCATCGGGGCGCCCTCCCACGAATCGCTGCCCCCGGGCTTCGTCTGGGGCGTGGCCACCAGTTCCTTCCAGATCGAGGGCGCGGCGCGTGCCGACGGCAAGGGCGAGTCGATCTGGGATCGCTTCTGCCGCGTGCCCGGCGCGATTGCCGACGGCAGCACGGGCGACGTGGCCTGCGATCACGTCGCCCGGCTCGAGCAGGACCTCGACCTGATCGCAGGACTGGGGGTGGACGCCTACCGCTTCTCGATGTCCTGGCCCCGGGTGCAGCCTGGCGGGCAGGGCAGCTGGAACGAGCGCGGCCTGGCCTTCTACGATCGGCTCGTCGACGGCTTGCTGGCGCGGGGCGTGCGGCCCTGCCTGACGCTCAATCACTGGGACCTGCCCGCGCAACTGCAGGACGAGGGTGGCTGGGCCAGTCGTTCGACGGTGGACCGGTTCGTCGACTACGCGCTCGGCGTCGAGCACCGGCTCGGGGACCGCCTGGCGATGATCACCACCCACAACGAGCCCTGGGTGATGTCCGTGCTCGGACACGAGACAGGCGTGTTTGCGCCCGGTGTGCGCAACCGTGGCGTCGCGATGCAGGTGGCGCACCACCTGCTGCTCAGCCACGGGCTGGCGCTGCGCAGCTTGCGCGCGCAGGGCTGCAGGGTGCCGCTGGGGATCGTGCTCAACCTCTCGCCGGTCTACCCCAGCGGCCCGGGCGAGGCGCATGCCGCCCGTGCGCGTCTGGAGGACGGTCGGCTGGTGCGCTGGTACATGGACCCGCTGTTCGGCCGCGGCTACCCGCAGGACGTGCTGGCGGACCTCGGCCCCGACGCCCCCGTGGTCGGCGATGGCGACATGGCGGTGATCGCCCAGCCGCTCGACTACCTCGGGGTGAACTACTACAGCCGCTGCGTGGTCGGTGCCGACGGCCCCTGGGATGCCGCGCGCGGGGGCCTCGCGCTCACCGACATGGGCTGGGAGATCTTCCCGCGCGGGCTGACCGACCTGCTCGTGCGACTGCACCACGACTACCCGCTGCCGCCCGTCTACCTGACGGAAAACGGCGCCGCCTTCCCCGACGTCGTGCAGGATGGCCGAGTGCACGACGCCGCGAGAATCGACTACATCGCCGCGCATGTCCGGGCGCTGGCCGAAGCGTCGTCGCAAGGGGTGCCGGTCGCCGGCTACATGGTGTGGAGTCTGCTGGACAACTTCGAGTGGGCCAGCGGCTACGCCAAGCGCTTCGGCATCGTCCACGTCGACTACGCCACCCAGCGCCGCACGCTCAAGGACAGTGCGCTGTGGTACCGGGACTTCCTGGCGGCGCGTACCCCGCGATCGGGTGCCTCCGCCGGCCCGCAGGAGGACTGATCGATGGGCAGCGTGACGCTCGTGGGTGTTCGCAAGCGCTATGGCGAGGTCGAGGTCATCAAGGGCATAGACCTCGAGGTGCGCCACGGCGAGTTCATCGTCTTCGTCGGCCCCTCGGGCTGCGGCAAGAGCACCACGCTGAGGATGATCGCGGGGCTCGAGTCGATCGGCGAGGGCGAGCTGCGCATCGACGGTGAACGCGCCAACGAGCGCCACCCCGCGCAGCGTGGCTGCGCGATGGTGTTCCAGAGCTACGCCCTCTACCCGCACATGACGGTGGCCGAGAACATGGGCTTCGCGTTGAAGATGGCTGGCGTGCCGCGCCGCGAGCGCGAGGCGCAGGTCGCGCGGGTGGCCGAGGTCCTGCGCATCACCGAGTACCTGCCGCGCTACCCGAAGGACCTCTCCGGCGGACAGCGGCAGCGCGTGGCGATCGGCCGTGCGATCGTTCGCAAGCCGCGGGTGTTCCTGTTCGACGAGCCGCTGTCCAACCTCGATGCGGCGCTGCGGGTCGAGATGCGCATCGAACTCGGGCGCCTGCACAGGGAGCTCGGCACGACGATGATCTACGTCACGCATGACCAGGTCGAGGCGATGACGCTCGGCGAGCGCATCGCCGTGTTCAACCAGGGGCGCATCGAGCAGCTCGGCACGCCGCTGTCGCTGTACGAGCAGCCGGCCAACGAGTTCGTCGCCGGGTTCCTCGGTTCGCCACGCATCAACCTCGTGCCACGCCCCGACGCCTCGGCGCCGCCGGCCAGCCGCGCGTACTGGGATGCGCTGTGGGCCGCGCGCCCAGGCGGGATGCCGGCGGGCGTGCAGCGTGCCGGCATCCGGCCCGAGCACCTGGCGCTGTGCGATGCGGGCACCGGCGTGCCTGCCGAAGTGGTGCTGGCCGAGCACCTGGGCGACGCCTCGGTGCTGCACCTGCGGGTGGAGGGCGTCGACGCGCACCAGACGGCCAAGGTGGGCCCCGATCGCCACCGGGCGCGCGCCGGCGACCGGGTCGGACTGCGGCCCGATGGTGAGTGGGTCGTCGGCTTCGACACCTCCGGCACCCGCATCGGCTGAGCGCGGGCCGCCCCGGCGACGGGCCGCGACCCGCCGTGGTGCCTGCGTCAGGTCGCAGGCGACTCGACGGCGAAGCTCAGCCCCGCATGGGCCTGCAGCCGCCCTAGCAGCGCTTCGCCCATCGCCGGTGCCGGCGTCCAGATGCCGCCGGGGAGGGTGGCGGCATCGCGCAGCAGGCACACGGCGGCCTCGGCGATCATGCGGCTCGTGGAACCGTAGCCGGGGTCGCGGCGGCCCTTGACCCCGACCTGCAGCCGCTGCCCCTCGGCGTCCTCGCCGAGGAACATCAGGTCGTAGAAGCCGTTCTCGCGCTCTTCCTTCGGCGGGCCTTCGCCAGGCTTGGGGCCGCCTTCGCCGCCGAGCGACTTGTCCGCGGCCACCGCCATCGCCACCTGCCGGCCTCGCTCCCCGGGGCCGGTGACCAGCATCTCGTCGTAGACGAAATCCTCGCCCCAGGCCATGCCCAGCAGCCGGTTCGAGCGGTGCACGTTCTTGGTGTTGATGGCCGCCATCACGAATGGCGCCACCCAGATGCCTTCGCCGTCGACCTGGCCGAGCGCGTCGTCGACCATCGGCTTGCTGCCCGAGGGCTGTTTCGCACCCTCGAAGCCCGGGGTCAGCGAGAACGGGTTGCGCAGCCAGTCCAGCACCTGCGGGTTCGCGGCCGCCGCGGCCAGCGTGGCCTTCAGGCTGGCGGCCGTGCCGCCCGAGAAGGTGCCCTTCATGCGGCGCACGCGCCCGCGCACGCGGCTGGCCGGGTGGCCGAAGCGCTCATGGAAGGCCCGCTGCAGGTGGAACACGCCGAGGTCGAACGGGATCGAGTCGAAGCCGCACGAGAACACGATGCGCGCGCCCGACTGCCGCGCCGCGGCCTCGTGCGCCTCGATCATCTGCCGCATCCAGGCCGGCTCTCCGCACAGGTCCACGTAGTGCACGCCGCTGCGCGCGCAGGCCGCGAGCAGCTCGCTGCCGTAGAGCTGGTAGGGGCCCACGGTGGTGAGCACGAGGCGGGTGCGGCGCATCAGCGCGGCCAGCGACGCCGGGTCGGCGGTGTCGGTCACCACCAGCGGCGTGTCGGCCGGCGCGCCGATCTCGTCGCGCACCGCCGCCAGCTTCTCCGCATTGCGCCCGCCCATCGCCCAGCGGATGCCCTCGGCGTTGCCGCCGTTCGGATGGCGCTCGGCCAGGTACTCCGCGACCAGGCGACCGGTGAAACCGGTGGCGCCGTGGACGACGATGTCGAATTCCTTCTCTGTGGATGTCATCGGCAGTCTCCGTTGGGGGCAGGGTGCATTCTGTGGCCGGTGCCCGCCGGGCGGAGTCACCTTCGCGCCATCGGGACTCTGCGGCTATGCTGGCCCGTCGCCGATGGCGAGGTCACGGGGGAATCGATGAACGCATTGCGCGGGCTGGCCTGCCTGCTGCTGCTGCAGGCCGCGGGTGAAGCCATCGTGCACGCCGCGCGGCTGGCGGTGCCGGGGCCGGTGGTGGGCATGGGGCTGCTGCTGGTGGCGCTGGGCTGGGCGCCGCTGCGCGAGGCCGTGGGTGCCGCGGCCGAGCTGCTGCTCGCGCACCTGTCGTTGCTGTTCGTGCCGGTCGGCGTGGGCGTGATCACGCATCTGGACCTCGTGACGCGTCACGGTCTGGCACTGATGGCGGTGATCGCGCTGTCGACCTGGATCGGCATGGCCGTCACGGCGCTGGTGCTGCGGCAGATGCTGGGCAGCGCGGCGGTGCAGGAGGCCGGCAGCGATGGCTGACTTCGTGCAACTGTGGGTCTACCTGGCGTCGACGCCGCTGTTCGGCCTGACGGCCACGCTGGCGACGTACGTCGTCGTGCACGGCGTCCACGAGCGGCTGGGACGCCCGCCGTGGGCCAACCCGGTGCTGTGGTCGGTGGTGGCGATCGGCGGCGTGCTGCTCGCCACGGCCACGCCGTACCCGGCCTACTTCGCGGGTGCGCAGTTCGTGCACGTGCTGCTCGGCCCGGCCGTGGTGGCGTTGGGGTGGCCGCTGTGGCAGCGCCGCGATGAGGTTCGCCGTCGCGGCCTGCCGCTGGCGGTGGCCGCGCTGGCCGGCGGCGCCTGCGCGGCCGTCAGTGCCGTGGCGCTCGGCTGGGCCTTGTGCCTGCCCGACGCGGTGCTGCGCTCGCTGGTGCCGAAGTCGGTCACCGCGCCGGTGGCCATGGGCATCGCACAGCAGATCGGCGGCGTGCCGGCGCTGGCCGCCGTGGTGGCGGTGCTGACCGGCATGGTGGGCGCGGTCTCGGCGCGCTTCCTGTTCGACGCGCTGGGCATCCGCGCGTGGTCGGCGCGTGGCTTCGCGCTGGGCACGGCCTCGCACGGCATCGGCGCGGCGCGGGCGCTGCAGGTGCATGCCGACGCCGGTGCCTACGCCGGCATCGCGCTCGGGCTGCAGGTGGTGCTGGCGGCGCTGCTGATGCCGCTGGCGGTGCGGTGGTTGTGGCCGAGTTGACGGTGGGTGGGCCTGGCGGGCTGAGAGCCCCGGCAGGGACTCATGCCACGGCGGCAGGCCGCGCGGACCGACTTCGCTGCGGGGATCACCGCGCCTGGCGCGCCGCGAGGTCAGCCGCACGCTGCCGCGCCGATGAGGGCGCCAGTCGCCGCCTCGCCGCCGGCGCCGGCGCCAGCCCGCGCCCGGTCAAGCGCGCGGCGGCTTCAGTGCCTCGGGTGTTCCCCTGCGGTCGTGCCAGCGCCTGGCCGCCTTGCGCAACTCGCCGAACCCCAGCACGCTGCTCGCCGCGGCGGCGCAGGCCAGCCACTGGGTGGCCGTGAGTGGCACGGTGGCGAAGGCGTGGTTGAGCACGGGGGTGTGAACCACGGCCACCTGCAAGGCCAGTGACAGCGCCAGCGCGCCCCAGAGCCAGCGGTTGGTGAACGGGCGGCGCAGCGCGCTGGCGGTCTCGCTGCGCGCGTCGAGACAGTTGAACAGCTGCGCCAGCACCAGCACGGTGAAGGCCGCGGTGCGGGCCTCGGCGAGGCTGCCGCTGCCCTCGATCAGCCCGCCGGGCAGGTGGGCGTCGAGCGTCAGCAGCGTGGCCGTGGCCATCACCAGGCCCGAGGTCAGCACGTCGGTCCACATCCGTCCGTCGATCGCCCGGGCCGTGCGTCCGCGCGGCGGGCGCGACATCGCGTCGTCTGTGCCGCGCTCCATGCCCATCGCCAGCGCCGGGCCGCTGTCGGTGACGAGGTTGATCCAGAGGATCTGCGTGGCCAGAAGCGGCAGCACCACGGCCCCGTCGGCGCCGGCGTGCAGGCCCAGCACCGCACCGCCGGTCACGCCGAGGAACACGGTCAGCACCTCGCCCATGTTCGACGACAGCAGGTAGCGCAGGAAGCGGCGGATGTTGTCGTGGATGCGCCGGCCTTCGCGCACCGCGGCCACGATGGTGGCGAAGTTGTCGTCGGCGAGGATCATCCGTGCCGCCTGCTTGCTCACCTCGGTGCCCGCGATCCCCATGGCCACCCCGATGTCGGCAGCCTTCAGCGCCGGGGCGTCGTTGACACCGTCGCCTGTCATGGCCACCACGTGCCCCTGGCGCTGCAGCAGGTCGACGATCTGCAGCTTGTGCGCCGGCTTGACCCGCGCGTACACCGACGTCTCCTGCACCGCCGCGGCCAGTTCGATCGGGCTCATCGCGTCGATCTCGCGGCCCGTCAGCACCGCGGCGCCCACCGGTGCGATGCCCAGGTCGGCGGCGATGCGGGCCGCCGTGCGCGGATGGTCGCCGGTGATCATCAGCACGCGGATGCCGGCCGCCGAGGCTTCCTTCACGGCGACGGCCGCCTCGGGCCGCGGTGGATCGATGATGCCCACGACGCCGACGAAGACGAGGTCACGCTCCAGCGCCTCGGCGTCGTCGATCGGCTCGTCGGCCGCCAGCGGCCTGTAGGCCACCGCGAGCGTGCGCAGCGCCTCGCCTGCCAGCCCGTCGACATCGGCGAGCACGCCGCGGCGCCGGGCATCGTCCATCGGCAGCACGGTGTCGCCCACGCGCACGCGGGTGCAGCGCCCCAGGAGTTCGTCGGGGGCGCCCTTGGTGACGATCACGCGGCGCCCGCCGTCGTTGAGATCGGCCTCGATGGACGACATCCGCTTGCGCTCGGCGCTGAAGGGGATCTCGGCAACGCGCCGGAAGCGTCGGCGCCGCTCGTCGTGCACGCCGAGCTTGCGCTCGGCCACGAGGAAGGCCGCCTCGGTGGGGTCGCCGTGTATCTCCCAGCGGCCGTCCTCGGCGCGGCGCAGGCTGGCGTTGCCGGCCAGGCTGCCGAAAGACAGCGCGGCTGCGTGCTCGTCACGCACGGCGCCCTCGGCGAGCGGCCTGCCTGCGTGCTCGAAGACGCCCTCGGGGCGATACCCCACGCCGCTGACGCGGCTGCTGCCCGAGGCGGTGACCACGCGCTGGATCGTCATCTCCGAGCGCGTGAGGGTGCCGGTCTTGTCCGAGCAGATCACCGAGGCGCAGCCCAGGGTCTCGACCGAGGACAGGCTGCGCACCACGGCGTTGCGCCGGGCCATGCGCTGCACGCCGAGCGCCAGCACCACGGACAGCACGGCGGGCAGGCCTTCGGGAACCGCGGCCACGGCCAGCGACACACCCAGGAGCAGCGCGTCGAAGGCGCCAGCCGGCGCGACCGGACCCGAGACCCACATCACCGAAGCGACGACGA
The DNA here is from genome assembly GCA_044374875.1 of Rubrivivax sp. Lineage (GTDB taxonomy): Bacteria > Pseudomonadota > Gammaproteobacteria > Burkholderiales > Burkholderiaceae_C > Rubrivivax. Next base: position 8,754 of record JBILNT010000057.1, on the reverse strand, counting down.
TCACCGCGATCGCCCCCACCGCGATGGTCAGCATGCGGCCGATCGCCGCGACTTCGCGCTGCAGCGGGGTGGGCTCTTCGACGGCGGTGTCGATCAGGCCGGCGATCGCGCCGATCTCGGTGGCCATCCCCGTGGCCGTGACCAAGGCCCGGGCGTTTCCGGCCACCACCATCGTGCCCTTGGAGACCCGGTCGGCGCGCTCGTCGGCGGTGGGTACGGCCGCGGCGGCCTTCTCCACCGGCACGCTCTCGCCCGTCAGGGCCGACTCGTCGACCCGAAGCGAGGCCGCCTCGAGCAGCAGGGCGTCGGCCCCGACGGCGTCGCCCTCGGCGAGCAGCAGGATGTCGCCCCGCACCAGCTGCTCGTCGGGCACCCGTGACGGCCGGCCGCCGCGCAGCACCGTGGACGTGGCGGCGGTCATCCGGGCCAGGGCCGCCACGGCGTCGCGGGCGCGGGATTCCTGGGCGAAGCCGAGGGCGGCGTTGCCCAGCAGCACCGCTGCGATCACCAGGGCGTCCACCGGCCAGCCGTGACCGCCTTCCCAGCGCCATGCCAGCAGCGCGATGGCCATCGCGGCCACCAGCAGGCCGACGAGCGGGTCTCGGAACTGCGCCAGCAGGCGACGCCACGGCGCGGGGACGGGCGTGCCGCGCAGCCGGTTGGGGCCTTCCGCGGCGAGGCGGCGCGCGGCTTCGTCGGGTTCGAGCCCGCGTGCCGGGTCGCTGCCCAGGCTTCGTGCCACCGCTTCGGCCGTGCCGGCGTCGTGGGCGCCGGCCGCACCCGCACCCGCACCCGCACCCGCACCCGCACCCGCACCCGCAACTGCGGCGGGCGGCCTGGGAGCGGAGGGGCGTTCGGGCACGGCTCGGGTCGGCGAGGGCGAGCTCATTGTCGCCGTGCGCCCGCCGGCCGATCAGGCCCTGGGCTGCTGCGGCCCGTTCAGGGCGTGCCAGGCTTCGGCCTGGGTCTGGAAGACTTCGCCCGAGAGCCGGCCGATCATGCCGATGGACGCCAGCCGGTCGCGCACCGGTCCCTTCAGTTCGGACAGGTGCAGGCGGATGCCCCGGGCGCGCAGTTCGCGGTCGAACTGCTCCAGCCCTTCCAGGCCGGTGAAGTCGATGTCGTTGACCCCGCTCATCATCAGCACCACGTGCTGCAGGCCGCTGCGGTCGGCCACCATTCCCGCGAGCGTCTCGGAAAGCCATCGCGAGTTGGTGAACAGCAGGCTCTCGTCGATGCGCACCGCCAGCACGCCTGGCAGGGTCTCGACCCTGTAGCGCTTCACGTTGCGGAAGACCTCGGTGCCGGGGATGCGGCCGACCTCGGCCCAGTGGGGGCGGGCGGTTCGCTGCAGCAGCAGGCCGATCGAGGCGAGAACACCCGCTGCCAACGCGGCCTCGACGCCCCACAGCACCGTCAGCGCGGCCACGCCCACCATCAGCACGAACTCGGCTCGTGAGTAGTGCCACGCCTGGCGGAAGGGCCCCGGGTCGATCAGCGAGGTGACCGCGATCACGATCGTCGCGGCCAGCACCGCCTTCGGCAGGAAGCCGAGCAGGTCGCCCAGCAGCAGGATCGTGGCGGCAAGGAACGCCACGGTCCACACACCGGCCAGGCGCGTGCGCGCGCCGGCGTCGAAGTTGACGATGCTGCGCGCGAAGCCCCCGGTCACCGGCATCCCGCCCGAGGCGCCCGCGACCATGTTTGCCACGCCCAGCCCGAGCAGTTCGCGCCGGGGCAGCACCTTCTCGCCGCGTCGCGCCGCCAGCGCCTCGGCCACCGCCAGGCTCTCGACGTAGCCCACCAGCGCGAGCAGCGTCGCCGGGCCGGCGAGATCGAGCCACAGCTCGGCCGGGACCTGCCACAGGACCGGGACCTCCCAGGTCGCGACGAGGTCGATGCTGCCCGCCAGCGCCACTCCGGCGGTTGCCGAAGGCCACGCCGCGACGGCGCCGATCGATGCCGCGACCACCATCACCGGTGCCACGCGCGCCGCGAGCTGCGCCGCGCGAGCCGGCAGGCCGAGGCCTGCCAGCAGCCGGGCGCCATGCCGGCGCAGCAACCACAGCGCCGCGAGGGCGAACAGGCCGAAGGCGGCGGTGGCGGCGTGCGCCCCCAGCGACGGGGCGCCCGCCACCGACTCGCCGAGTTCCAGCAGCGTCGCGCCCTTGACCTGCACGCCCAGCAGCGCAGGCACCTGGGCGATGGCGATGACGAGGGCCGCACCGGTGACGAAGCCGTGCAGCACCGGCGCGGCCAGCAGCGCGGCGAACACCTCCATGCGCAGCAGCATCGCCAGCAGCAGCACCACGCCGGCCTCGACGGCCAGCACCATCGCCGCGACGTGCGGCGCCACGCCGTGCGCGGCGGCGGCGGGGGCCGCCACCTGTGCCGTCATCATCGCCAGCACGGCGACCGGGCCCACGGCCAGCGTGGTGCTGGAGCCGAGCGCCGCGTAGGCAAGGATGGGCAGCAGGCTCGCGACCACGCCCACCACCGGCGGCAGCCCGGCCAGCATCGCGTAGGCCAGGCTCTGCGGCACGAGCAGCACGGTGACGATCATCGCGGCCACGACGTCGTCGCCGAGTGCACGGCGGCGGTAGTCGCGCCAGCGCCCGGCCGGCGGCAATGCCGGCGACCGCACGGACGTGTCGGGCTCAGCGGCCATGACTTCAGGTCCCGTCAGGCTTGGGGGTGCGGCGTGCCCTGGCGCGGCGTCACAGCGCGTTGAGCGGGATCTTCAGGTAGCGGATGCCGTTGTCCTCGGCCGGGGGCAGGTTGCCGCCGCGGGCATTGACCTGCACTGCCGGGAGGATCAGGGTCGGCATTTCCAGCGTGGCGTCGCGCGCGGTGCGCATCGCGACGAACTCGTCCTCGGAGACGCCTTCGCGGACATGGATGTTGGCGGCCTTCTCGTCGGCCACCGTGGTCACCCAGCGCACCTCGCGGCCGCCGGGCATGTAGTCGTGGCACAGGTGCAGCCGCACGTCGTCGCCCAGCGCCAGCAGCCTGCGGATCGAACGGTAGAGGACGCGCGCGTCGCCGCCCGGGAAGTCGCATCGCGCCGTGCCGAAGTCGGGCATGAAGATCGTGTCGCCGACGAAGGCGTCGCGTCCGGCGAGGTAGGTCACGCAGGCGGGCGTGTGGCCCGGCGTGTGCACGACCCTGAACCCGAGCTCGCCCACGGCGAAGGTTTCCCCGTCGCGGAACAGGTGGTCGAAGTCGCGGCCTTCGGTGTCCATGTCCGCGGCGTTGAAGACCTTCTTGAACACGCCCTGCACCTCCCGGATGTGCTCGCCGATGCCGATGCGGCCCCCGAGCTGCGCCTTCAGGTACTTCGCGGCCGAGAAGTGGTCGGCGTGCGCGTGCGTCTCCAGGTGCCAGTCCACGGTCAGGCCCTGGGCGCGCACGTAGGCCGCCACTTCATCGGCGCTGCGCGTGGAGGTTCGGCCCGACTTCGGGTCGTAGTCGAGCACGCTGTCGATCACGGCCGCACGGTGCGTCGCCGGGTCGCAGACGACATGCGTGACGGTGAACGTGGCCGGGTCGAAGAACGAGCGGATGTGAGCTGGGTTCATGTCGCGGGTGCGCCGTGCCGGGGGCGGCGGGATTTCCATAAGGGGATCATGATATATCGATTAATGATATATTTCCAGGCAGATCAAGATCTCTCGATGCCATGCGCCATCGCCGATGCCATGAGTTCCGCCACGACCGCCTGCGTTCACGCCTCGCCTGCTTCGCCTGTCCTCGGGCTGGCGCTGTCGGAGCTCGACGCGCTGCGGCAGGCCGCCGACGAGGCGTCGGCGCTGCTGCGCTCGCTGGCCAATCCCGAGCGCCTGCTCCTGCTGTGCGCGCTGGTCGACGGCGAGCGCTGCGTGGGCGAACTGGCGCGGGTCACGGGCATCCGCCAGCCCACCCTGTCGCAGCAACTCGGCGTCCTGAGGGCCGAGGGCGTCGTCGCCACCCGGCGCGACGGCCGCTTTGTCCACTACCGCATCTCGTCGCTGCGGGCGCTGGAACTCGTCGCGCTGCTGCAGCGGCTGTACTGCGATCCGGCAACCGCGAACTGATCCTGCGCCGGCATGCCCGCGGCTTGCCGACCCCCTGCACCTCACCCACGGAGACCCCGCTACCATGAACATCGCCTGGGACGCCTTCACCCCCTGGAGCGCCTTGATCGGCGGCTTGCTGATCGGCGCCGCCTCCGCGCTCTACATCCTCGGCAACGGGCGCATCGCGGGCATCGCGGGGATCGTGGCCAGCCCGCTGCGGGCGCTGGTCACCGCCAGCGGCCTTCGCCCCGAGCGGTCCCGGTTGCTGTTCATCGTCGGGCTGCTGGTCGCGCCCTGGGTCTGGCGGCTGTTCGCGCCGCTGCCCGAGGCGACGATCGACGTCGGGCTGCCCCTGCTCGTCGTCGCCGGCCTGCTCGTCGGCTTCGGTTCGCGCCTGGGCAACGGCTGCACCAGCGGGCACGGCGTGTGCGGGCTCAGCCGCTTGTCGCCGCGGTCGCTCGCCAACGTGCTGGCCTTCATGGGCGCCGGCTTCGTGACCGTCTTCCTGCTGCGCCACGGGCTCTGAAGGGCCGGGCTGCGCGCAGCCCGCCCCCCGCGAGGCTCGAGCAAAGCGCCAGCGTCACATTCTTCCTCGAGAGGACACATCGCCATGCGTGACATCGTTTCCATCTTCAGCGGCCTGATCTTCGGCCTGGGCCTGATCGCAGGCGGCATGACCGACCCGGCCAAGGTCAAGGGCTTCCTCGACCTCTTCGGCGGCTGGGACCCGAGCCTCGCCCTCGTGATGGGGGGCGCCATCGCGGTGGGCGTCTTCGCCTTCGCCGCGGCGCGCCGGCGCACCGTGTCCTGGACGGGCGAGCGCATGGAGCTGCCCACCAGCACCGACATCGACTCGCGCCTGCTCGTCGGCGGCGTGCTCTTCGGCGCCGGCTGGGGGATCGGCGGGTTCTGCCCGGGGCCCGCGATCGTCGCGCTCGGCAGCGGCCTGGTTCCCGCGGCGGTGTTCGTTGCCGCGATGCTCGCGGGCATGCTGATCCACGACCGCCTGCTGCAGGCCCGGCCGCGCCGCTGACGACCGAGGCAGCGCGCGGCGTTCAGAACGGCGCGTCGTCGGCCTTGGGCACCCCGGCGTCCCTGCGGATGCGCACGGCAGGCTTCTTCGCCGCGGGCGCCGCCGCGGGTTGCGTCGCCGCCGCCGCGAGGAAGGCTCCGGTGGCGTCGGCGGTCGCCTCCTCGGGCGTCGTGGCCTCGGTCTCCGGCTCCTTGATCACCCGCGTGTAGGGTGTGAGGATCTGCACCAGCTGCCCGTAGACGCGCGGCGTGCCGGCGACGACCTCGCGCTGGTGGAGATAGTCGGCCTCGCCGGTGAAGTTGCCCACCAGACCGCCGGCTTCGGTGATGATCAGCGAGCCCGCGGCGACGTCCCAGGGGTTCAGGCCGGTCTCGAAGAAGGCGTCGTAGTAGCCGGCCGCGACGTAGCACAGGTCGAGGGCGGCGGCACCAGGCCGACGCAGGCCTGCGCAGCTCTGCATGACCTCCTCGAACATCTTCACGTAGCGCTTGAAGTTGTCGCCCTTGCGGAACGGGAAACCGGTGCCGATGAGCGAATCCGACAGCCGGGTGCGGCGCGAGACGCGCAGGCGGCGGTCGTTGACGAAGGCGCCACGGCCGCGCGAGGCGTAGAAGAGGTCGTTGCGCGTCGGGTCGTAGACCACCGCCTGCTGCACCTGGCCGCGGTGCGCCAGCGCGATCGACACGGCATACACCGGGAAGCCGTGCAGGAAGTTGGTCGTGCCGTCCAGCGGGTCGATGATCCAGGTGTACTCGCTGGTGCGGTTGCCGCGCTCGCGCCCCGATTCCTCGGCCAGCACGCCGTGCGACGGGTAGGCCTCGAGCAGGATGTCGATGATGGCCTGCTCTGCCGCCTGGTCGACCTCGGAGACGAAGTCGTTGGGGCCCTTGCTGCCGACCTTCAGCGCGTCGAGGTCGAGCGAGGCCCGGTTGATGATCGATCCCGCCGCGCGAGCCGCCTTGATGGCGATGTTGAGCATGGGGTGGAGCGCTTGCGACATGACGGTCCTGCGGGAGGGTGGGGGATCGATGGCAGAAGGAAAGAGCGGGCCCGCCGACGTAGCTGACGAGGCGGCGGCGACAATCGATGTCGTCCGCGTGCTGCCATTCTACGCGTTGCCTCCGGGAGAACCCCAGTTCCGATGACCGCCGCCGCGCCCGATCCAACCCGATTCGTGCTGGTGCACACGAGCCACGCCGGCAACGTGGGCGCCGCGGCGCGCGCGATGAAGGTGATGGGATTCAGCGACCTGGTGCTGGTGCGGCCGCGCTTCGCCGACATCGCCTGCCACGAGGATGCGGTGGCGATGGCCAGCGGTGCTGCCGACATCCTGGTGCGTGCGCAGGTGGTCGACTCGCTCGACGACGCGCTGGAGGGTGTCAGCTGGGCCTGCGCCACGGCCATGACCCCGCGCGACTTCGGCCCGCCCGTGCACGCCCCGCGCGAGCACCTGGCCACGCTGGCGGGCGGCCCGCATCGCGTGGCCTTCGTCTTCGGGCCCGAGCGCACCGGGCTGGCCAACGAGGACGTCTGGCGCTGCCACGCCTGCCTGAGCATCCCCACCGACCCGGCCTACGGCTCGCTCAACCTGGCGCAGGCGGTGCAGGTGCTGGCCTACGAGTGGCGTCAGGCGCTCGGCAGCTTCCCGGTCGTGCCGCGCACCGCCGATCCGGCGCTGGCCGACGGCCCGGCGCTGCGCGGCCTGCTCGAGCACTGGGCGCAGGTGCTGCAGGAGATCGGCTTTCTCGACCCCCGCGCCCCGAAGAAGCTGCTGCCACGCCTGCGCCAGCTGTTGCTGCGTGCCCGCCCCACGCAGGAGGAGGTGCACATCCTGCGCGGCATCGCCCGCGCCGTGCAGCGCCCGCCGCCGCCGGAAGACGGCGGCGGCGATCGATAGACCGGCCGGGTCACCCCCGGGCGCCCTGCGCCGCTGACCAGGGACGGCTACACTGGCCTGCCCTCGTCAAGGGACACCCCATGTTCAGCCGACTGCGTGAAGACATCGCCTGCATCCTCGAGCGCGACCCCGCTGCGCGCTCGAAGTGGGAGGTGCTCACGTGCTACCCGGGGCTGCACGCGCTGGTGATGCACCGCTGGGCCAACGCGGCATGGCGCCGCGGCTGGCGCTGGCTGGGGCGCTTCACCTCGCACGTCGCCCGCATGCTGACCGGCATCGAGATCCATCCCGGCGCCACCATCGGGCGGCGCGTGTTCATCGACCATGGCATGGGTGTCGTGATCGGCGAGACGGCCGAGATCGGCGACGAGTGCACCATCTACCAGGGCGTCACGCTCGGTGGCACCTCGCTGACCAAGGGCGCCAAGCGGCACCCGACGCTCGGCCGCGGTGTCATCGTCGGCGCGAACTCCCAGGTGCTCGGCGGCTTCACGGTGGGCGATGGCGCCCGCATCGGCTCGGGGGCGGTCGTCGTCAAGCCGGTGCCGCCCGGTGCCACGGCGGTGGGCAACCCCGCGCGCGTCATCCAGGCCGATGCCGAGGCTGCGCGCGAGGCGGCCGCCGCGAAGATGGGCTTCTCGGCCTACGGCCTGACGCAGGGCGACGACCCGATGTCGCTGGCCCTCAAGGGCCTGATCGACAACGCGTCCGGCCACGAGCACCAGATCGCGCTGCTGTGGCAGGCGATCGAGAAACTCTCGGCCCGCTCGCGCGAACTGCCCGCCGAGGATTGCGTGCCACATGACGCCCACATCACCGAGCAGTTCGACGCCGAGCGCCTGAACCGGCTGGTCAAGTAGGCCGCCACCCTGCGCCCAGGTCGAGATCAGGCCGGGCGCTGCGGGCGTATCGCCGACTTCGGCCGGAACGCCTTGCAGACCGCGTCGTCGGTCTCGATGTACGGCCCGCCGATCAGGTCGATGCAGTAGGGCACGGCGGCGAAGATCCCGTGCACCGGCGGCGTGGCCTGTGGCAGGCCCTGCAGCGTCTCGGCGATCGACTTCGGTTGCCCGGGCAGGTTGATGACCAGCGCCCTGCCGCGGATCACGGCCACCTGGCGCGACAGGATGGCGGTGGGCACGAAGGCCAGGCTGATCTGCCGCATCTGCTCGCCGAAGCCGGGCATCACCTTGTCGGCCACGGCCAGCGTGGCCTCGGGCGTGACGTCGCGCGGCGCCGGGCCGGTGCCGCCGGTGGTCAGCACGAGGTCGCAGCGCACCTCGTCGACCAGCTCGCGCAGCGCGGCGCTGATGCCTTCCTGCTCGTCGGGGATCAGGCGCTCGTGCCACTCCAGGGGGTTGCGCACCGCCTTGCCTAGCCACTCCTTCAGGGCCGGGATGCCCTTGTCTTCGTAGACGCCGGCCGAGGCGCGGTCGCTGATCGAGACGACGCCCACGCGGACGAGGTCGTGTTCGGTGCTCATGTGCGGTTCGCGGCGAGGAAGGGTTTGAGGAACTGGAAGAGCTCGCGCCAGCTGTGCGGCTGCCGCGCCTCGGGCACCTGCCCGGCGGCGTCGCGCCGCGCGGCGCGGAGCAGGCTGCGCAGGCGCTGGGTGTCGCAGTCGGGGTGCAGGTCCAGCCAGAGGGTCAGGGCCTCGTCGTCGGCGACGAGCTCGGCGCGCCAGCGTTCTGTCTCGTGGAGCAGCAGGGTTTCCCGGGCGGAACCGAGCTTGGCCTCGGCCACGGCCTCGCGCAGCGGTTCCTCGTCGG
>JBILNT010000056.1:0-16901 GCA_044374875.1 Rubrivivax sp. | reverse complement strand
GGATCGCCGCGGTGTTGATGGCGACGAACGCGCCGCCGGAACGCGGGCTGTGCTTGTGCAGCGCGCGGGCGACGAGTTCCTTGCCCGAGCCGCTCTCGCCGGTGATGAGCACCGTCACGTTGCTCTGCGACAGCCGCCCGATGGCGCGGAAGACGTCCTGCATCGCCGGCGCCTGCCCCAGCATCTCGGGCAGTTCGCGGTCCCCGCTGTCGCGCACCTCCTCGCGCAGGCTCTCGTCGACGGCGCGCCGGATCAGCTCGACCGCCCTGGGCACGTCGAAGGGCTTGGGCAGGTACTCGAACGCACCGCCCTGGAAGGCCGAGACCGCGCTGTCGAGGTCGGAGTAGGCCGTCATGATGATGACGGGCAGCCCGGGCAGGCGGGCCTTGACCTTGCCCAGCAGGTCGATGCCGGAGCCGCCCGGCATGCGGATGTCGCTGACCAGCACCTGGGGCTCGTCACCGTCGTCGAGCGCCCCGAGCACGTCGCGCGGGCTGGAGAAGCTGCGCACCTCGAACTGCTCGCGGGCGAGCGCCTTCTCGAGGACGAAGCGGATGGAGTGGTCGTCGTCGACGATCCAGATCGGTTTCATGCGGTTCGTCGCGCCCAAGTTCGTGGTCTCTTCAAGGCAGGGGAATCAGCAGCTTGAACAGCGTCCGGCCGGGAGTGCTGTCGCACTCGATCGTGCCCCCGTGCTGCTGCACGAAGGTCTGGGCAAGCGTGAGGCCGAGCCCCGAGCCGCCTTCCCGACCCGACACCAGCGGGTGGAAGATGCGGTCGCGGATCGCCTCCGGGATTCCCGGTCCGTTGTCCTGGACATGCAATTCCAGTGCCAGTCGGAAACGCTGGCGCGCGAAGGTGACCTGGCGCACGACCCGGGTGCGCAGCACGATGCGCGCGTCGCCCGCGGCAATGCGCTCGACGAGCGCCTGGGTGGCGTTGTGGGCGATGTTGAGCACGGCCTGGATGAGCTGCTCGCGGTCGCCGCGGAACTCGGGGATCGAGGTGTCGTAGTCGCGGTCAACCGCCAGGCCGCGCGGGAACTCGGCCAGGATCAGCGTGCGCACGCGCTCGCAGACCTCGTGGATGTTGACGTCACCGACCACCTTGGGCCGGCGGTGCGGCGCGAGCAGGCGGTCGACCAGCGCCTGCAGCCGGTCTGCCTCGTGGATGATGACACTGGTGTACTCGGACAGCTCCTTCGAGGGCATCTCCATCGCCAGCAGCTGAGCGGCGCCGCGGATCCCGCCGAGCGGGTTCCTGATCTCGTGCGCCAGGTTGCGCACCAGCTCCTTGTTCGCCTGGGCCAGGCCGTGCGTGCGCTCCTCGCGGTCGAGCCGGGTCTGCTGCTCGATCTCGATCAGCTCGACCAGCACGCGGTCGCCGCGGTCCATCTGGCTGACGATGACGTGCACCGGCAGGTCACCGCTGCCTGCGGCCAGCCCGGGCAGGCGCCTCATCTGGGCGTCGAAGCGACTGGCCGAGACCTCGTTGGCGGCGACCATTCGCAGCGTCTCCCGCAGCGCGGCCGGCTCGGTCATCCAGTCGAGCAGGCTGCCGCGCTGCAGGCTGCGCCGCGAGACCCCCGTCATGTTCTCGATGGCCGCGTTGGCGAACAGGCAGTGCCCGTCGGGGTCGACGACGACCACCATCGTCGCCAGCTGGTCGAAGGCGGCCAACTCGGTCGGCGGGTCTCCTGTAGACGCGGGCGCGGGCGTGTTCACTTCGGCAGCTTGTCCATTTCGCGCCGGATGGCCGCGATGTCGGCTTCCTTGCGTGCGATGTCGGCCTTCATCGCGGCCACGCGGTCGAGGAACTTCTGGTAGTTGCGCTCATCGCCCCGGCGCTCGGGCTGGCCATTGTTGTAGTCCTTCTGCAGTGCGGCAAGGCGTTCTTCCTCGCGGCGCAGTTCCTCGCCGAGGATGCGGCGCGCATCGCTGTCGCGCGCACGCTGCGCCGCAGGGTCGACCCTCGCTTCGGGTGGCCGCGGCGCATCGGACGCCCTGGGTGTCGCGCCCTGCCCGGCAGGCGGCGCCGAAGCGGTCCCCTGGCGAGGCCGTGGCCCCTGGATGATGGTGATGGGGGCACCCTCGATCGTGCGGCAGCCGCGGTCCCGGGCCTCCTGGGGCGACAGGGCGTCGGTGTAGAGCACCGGCGGCCCGGGGCATCGGTAGACCGTACCCCCGCCGTTGCCCTGGGACTGCGCCTGCGTCGACGCCAGGCAGAGCAGCCCGAGCGCCAGCGACAACAGGCGTGCCATCGGTGAACGGCTGACCGGCATCATGCATGAACCTCCGCTGTGGCGCGTCGTCGCGCAGCCCGGGCGGATTGTGCGCCCTGGCGGCCGGGCCGCATCGCCGAAAGACCGGTCGTGCGACACCTCTTGCACGCAAACGCCGGGCGGCTCGCACGGGCCGACGCTGCCATGAAAAAAAGGGCGGCCGCCGGCCGCCCTTCCCTCTGCGCGCAGCACCGGCGTCGAGCCGGCGCGGCATCACAGGCTGTAGTACATGTCGAACTCGATCGGGTGCGTGGTCATGCGGAACTTGGTCACCTCGGTCATCTTCAGGTCGATGTAGGCATCGATGAAGCCGTCGGTGAAGACACCGCCCTTGGTCAGGAACGCGCGATCCTTGTCGAGGTAGTCCAGCGCCTGGTCCAGGCTGTGGCAGACGGTCGGGATCTTCGCGTCCTCTTCCGGCGGCAGGTGGTACAGGTCCTTGGTCGCGGCCTCGCCCGGGTGGATCTTGTTCTCGACGCCGTCCAGGCCGGCCATCAGCATGGCGGCGAAGCCCAGGTACGGGTTGCACAGGGGGTCCGGGAAGCGCGCCTCGATGCGGCGGCCCTTCGGGTTCGACACGAACGGGATGCGGATGGACGCCGAGCGGTTGCGCGCCGAGTAGGCGAGCTTGACCGGGGCCTCGAAGCCGGGCACGAGGCGCTTGTAGCTGTTGGTGCCAGGGTTGGTGATGGCGTTGAGTGCACGGGCGTGCTTGATGATGCCGCCGATGTAGTACAGCGCGAACTCCGACAGGCCGCCGTAGCCGTCGCCGGCGAACAGGTTCTTGCCGTCCTTCCAGACCGACTGGTGCACGTGCATGCCCGAGCCGTTGTCGCCGACGACCGGCTTGGGCATGAAGGTCGCGGTCTTGCCATAGGCGTGCGCGACGTTGTGGATCACGTACTTCTGCAGCTGCAGCCAGTCGGCGCGCTGGACCAGCGTGCTGAACTTGGTGCCGATCTCGTTCTGGCCCTGGCCGGCCACCTCGTGGTGGTGGACCTCGACAGGGATGCCGAGCTGCTCGAGGATCAGGCACATCTCCGAGCGCATGTCCTGGAAGGTGTCGACCGGGGGCACGGGGAAGTAGCCGCCCTTGATGCCCGGACGGTGACCCATGTTGCCGCCCTCGACTTCCTTCGACGACGACCAGGGCGCCTCCTCGGAGCTGATCTTGACGTGGCTGCCGTCCATGCCGACGTGCCAGTGCACCTGGTCGAAGATGAAGAACTCGGGCTCCGGACCGAAGAAGGCGGTGTCGCCCAGGCCGCTGGCCTTCAGGTAGGCCTCGGCGCGACGGGCCAGGCTGCGCGGGTCACGCTCGTAGGGCTTGCCGTCGCCCGGCTCGAGCACGTCGCAGGTCAGGATCAGCGTCGGCTCTTCGAAGAACGGGTCGATGTTCGCGGTGCTGGGGTCGGGCAGCAGCAGCATGTCCGACGCCTCGATGCCCTTCCAGCCGGCGATCGACGAGCCGTCGAAGGCGTGACCGGCGGTGAACTTGTCCTCGTCGAAGGCCGAGACGGGGACGCTGACGTGCTGTTCCTTGCCGCGGGTATCGGTGAAGCGGAAGTCGACGAACTTGACTTCGTTGTCCTTCACCATCTTCATCACGTCGGCAACGGTCTTTGCCATGGGGTTCTCTCCTAGCGAGGCGTACGGGGTCGATTGGAATGTGTTCGGTGGCAGCCGCGGGGAACTTCCCCGGGGCAGGCGCCACCCAATTTAGCAGAAAGCGTGCCCGCGACCGGGGTGCGAAGCCAGGCTGCGATCAGCCCGTCATGCACCAACTATCAACATTGCATGCATTATTTTGGTGCATTTGCATCAACGCACCATTTCGGGGCCAAGCGTCACGGAGAAAGCCTCCAACCCGGTGCGAAGCGCCGCGAAGGCCGCCGGGACACGCTCGGCAGCGCCCTTGACGCCCAGCTCGATGTGCCGCCCCCATTGCGGATGGTCCACGCTGGGCAGGCTGAACACCTTGATGCCGGGGAAGCGCGCCTCGATGTCCTCCATCAGGGGCGTCAGCGTCGCTTCCATCGCCCCGAACACGATCACCGAGTGCTCGACCTGGCGGCTGCCGCGCTGCAGATCGGCGTAGCGCTGGTCGAGCGCCCACTCGATCATCGGCCAGGCCATCACCGGAAAGCCGGGCACGAAGTGCACGTGGCCGACGTGGAAGCCGGGGATCTTGTTGTAGGGGTTCGGGATGATCTGCGCGCCGGCCGGGAAGACGCCCATGTTGAGCCGGTGCACGTTGTCGGGGCGGTCGGGCTCGAAGGGCAGGCCCTGCTCGGCCGCGACGTCGCGCATGCGCTCGACGATGAGCGCCCGTGCCTCGGGGTGCAGTTCCAGCGGCACGCCCAGCGCGGCGGCTGCGCACTGCCGGGTGTGGTCGTCGGGCGTGGCACCGATGCCGCCGCAGGAGAAGACCAGGTCGCCGCTGCCGAATGCGTGGGACAGCGCCTCGGTGATGCGGGCGCGGTCGTCTCCGACGTAGCGTGCCCACGACAGCATCAGCCCGCGACTGGCGAGCAGCTCGATGACCTTCGGAAGGTGCTTGTCCTGGCGCTTCCCGGAGAGGATCTCGTCGCCGATGATGATGAGGCCGATGTTCATGTTGGAGGAGTCAGGGCGGCGGGGACGGGCGCCGCCGGGCCGTCGCCGGCGTTCGCGGGCCCCGATGATGCCGCGCGCAGCCGTTGCAGGTCAGCCAGGGTGTAATGCGCGAACCAGCAGGTCGCGAACGCGAAGACCAGGGTGTACAGCCACACCGACACCACGATCAGCAGCGGCGCGAAGATCAGCGTCGCCGCCCCGGCCGCCCAGAGCAGCGACGGCAGCGCCCCGAGGTAGCCCGCGATCATGCCCATCACCAGCAGCGGCCAGCGCCGGGCGTGAAGGATCTGGCGGCGCTCTTCGGCGCTGGCGTGCGCGGCCAGAACGTCGAAGCCCAGCACCTGGCAGGCCAGCCAGCCCCAGATGAGCGGCGGCAGCACCAGCACCAGCGGCGGCACCAGCCACAGCGGCATGCTCAGCACCAGCGCCACCAGCGCCGCCAGCGTGCAGGCCAGCGCCCACAGCAGTTGCTGCCACCAGCGGGCGCCCTGGCGCCGCACCAGTTCGGGGAAGCGCCGACGCGCCACCAGATTCACCACCGCCGGCGTCATCAGCGTGGCCACCAGCAACAGCGCGCCCACCACGACCAGCGGCACCGCCACGGCGACCACGATCATCGGCGCGACCAGCGCGCGCAGGGTCGCGCCGCCGATGGAGTCCAGCCACTGCAGCATGGCCTCGACGAGTTGCCAGCGCTCGAGCGTGGCGCGCACCCCGGCGACCACGGGCTCCCAGAACAGCCACCCCAGCGCCAGCACGGCCCCGCCCGCCACGACGACGGGCAGCAGCGACCAAAGGATGACGCGCGGGTGCAGGCAGTACGCCGCGGCGCGCAAGAAGGCGTCGGCCATGGCGCGCATCAGGCCCTGCCCGCCAGCCGCCTCAGCCCCAGCCACTGCTGGGCCCAGAAGCCACGCCCGTAGTCCCGGCCCGCTGCCTGGTCGCGCAGGCCGGTGGGGCCGTAGACGTCGTCGAAGCGGGCCGTGCCGAACAGGACGTCCCAGACCGGGAACAGCACCGCGAAATTGGCGCCGCCCGGGCCGCGCACCCCGTCGAAATGCTCATAGCCCACCGCGTGATGCAGGCGGTGGAACTGCGGACTGACCAGCAGCCGCGACAGCACCCCGCCGAAGCGCAGCCGCAGGTTGGCGTGCGACAGGCTTTCCAGCAGGTGGGTGCACGCCACGATGGCCACGAACTGGCTCGGTGCCACGCCGGCCACCAGCCCGACGACGACGAGGATCGAATCGCGCGCCAGGTCGTCGAGCAGGTGGTTCCGGGGGTCGCTCCACATCGTCATCTGGCGCTGGCTGTGGTGCAGCGCGTGCAACTGCCACCATGCGCGCCAGCGATGCTGGCCACGGTGGATCCAGTAGTCGACCAGGTCGAACAGCAGCAGATAGATCAAGAAGCTGACCCGGGCGCCGTCGGTCACGCCGGGCCACAGCGAGTCGACCGACCAGGCCGGCAGCCCCGCAACGCGCAGCTTGCCGACGAGCAGGTTCCACAGCGGGTCGACGGCGAAGAACAGGACCACCCTGAACAGGCCGAGGCGGTGAACCAGGGTGTAGACGATGTCGGTGCGCACCGCCGCGCGGTCGGTCACGGGCTCGACCGGCCGCCGGCGCTCGAGCGCACGCAGCACGGTCAGCATCAGCACGATCTGCAGCACCCCGACCATCAGCCAGCCGGTGGCCACGAAACCGTCCTCCAGCAGGTTACCCAGGCCCGCGCCGAACAGCACGGGCTGCACCACGCCTTCGAAGAGCGCCTGCTGCGCCCGGCCGAAGGCGTCGACCAGCCCGCCGACGGGGTCCGGAACGCTCATCTCGAACCCCCAGCGGTCGGCCGCGCCCGGCGAGCCGCGGCACCGAAGGACGGGTGCTCGCGCAAGGTCGCGAAGCACAGGCCGCGCGCCTTCAGCCCTTCGATCAGCGGCTCGAGCACCGCGGGCGCCCAGGGGTCGCGACGCGACCAGATCCCGAGGTGCGCCACCAGCACGTCGCCGGGCCGGATGCGTTCGAGTGCCTGCCGCAGCAGGCGCTCGTTGGGCCAGCGTTCGCTCGGAAGCTCGTCACCGAGGAAGCCGGCCTCGGCCCAGCCGACGTGGGTCCACCCGCAGCGCGCAGCGGCATCGAGCAGCGCCGGCGACGTGCGCCCGGCCGGGGCGCGGAAGATCGAGCCGACAGGCTGACCGGTGAGCTCGCGCAGCCGCGCAGCCGGCCGCTCGAGTTCGGCGCAGTAGGCCTGGGCGTCGAGCGTGCGCACGCGCCCCGCGGCCGGGCCGGCGGTCGGCCGCGTGCGCAGGCG
The DNA here is from genome assembly GCA_044374875.1 of Rubrivivax sp. Classification (GTDB taxonomy): domain Bacteria; phylum Pseudomonadota; class Gammaproteobacteria; order Burkholderiales; family Burkholderiaceae_C; genus Rubrivivax. The sequence goes on along the minus strand of JBILNT010000056.1, from coordinate 9,694 downwards.
TCCGTCGGCGGTGTCGGCGAGCCACACGTCGTGATCCCAGGTGTGCGAGCCGAAGGCGTGCCCCTCGGCGGCGCGCGCCCGCCACCAGGCGGCCCAGCGGTCGTCGAGGCTGGCGCCGCCCTCGAGCGTGCGCTCGTTGGCGGCGAAGAACGTCGCCTTCACGTCGTGGCGCGCCAGCACCTCGGCGATCAGGGGCGCCACGCCCATGTGGCCGGTGTCGAAGGTCAGGTAGACCGGGCGCTCGCAGGTGGCGGCCACGGCCACGCCAGGGGCCAGCAGCAGCGTCAGGACCCGGCGCAGCAGGCTACTGGCGCGCCGCATGATCGAGCGTCCAGACCCCGTGCGGCGAGCGCCCGACCGGCACCTGGCGCACGACGCGCCGCTCGACGGTGTCGATCAGCGTGAGCTTGCGCGCCCAGCGCGAGGTCACCAGCAGCGTGCGGCCGTCCGACAGCAGCTCCATGCAGTCGGGCCCGCCCGGGGCGGGGTACTCGGCCACCACCTGCAGCGACTGGTAGTCGATCAGGCTGATGGTGTTGGCCACGCGGTTGCTGACGAAGACGTGGCGGCGGTCGCCGCGGGCGCGGAACGCGTGGGCCCCGTCGCCGGTCTGGACGCGCCGGATCAGCTTGGGCGCCGGCCCGGAGACGTCCCAGGCCTCGACGAATCGGTCGCCGGTCAGGCCGATGAGCAGCGTGCGGTCGTCGGGCGTGAGGAACACGTCGGCCGGCATCCTGCCCACGCCCACCTTCCAGCGCACGGCCTGCGTCGCGAGGTCGATCGCGACCAGCTCGTCGCTGTCCTGCAAGGACGCGTAGACCACCGTGCTGCGGCTGTCGATGGCGAGATGGCTGGGCGTTCGCGACGCCTCGATGCGCTTGACCAGCTGCAGCGGGCGGGCCGCGTCGGCGGGCTGCCAGCGGTAGATGTCGACGTGGTTGAGCCGGTTGGCCGCCGTCACCAGCCACTTCATGTCGGGCGAGAAGCGCAGGTGGTAGGGGTCGACGATGTCGGGCACGACGCGCTGCACCTGCCCCGCCACGGGGTCGATGAAGGTCAGCGAGTTGCCTACCGCGTTGGCAACGATCAGGCTCTTCTCGTCGGGCGTCAGGTACAGGTGATGAGGCTCCTTGCCGGTGGGCAGGCGCCGCAGCTCGACCAGCCGCACCGGGTCGATGACGCTCACGGTGGCGTCGAGGGAGTTGAGGACGAACACCGGGCGGGCGCCCTCGGCCCGCGCCGGGAACGCGCCCGCCAGGAAACCGGCCAGCACGAGGACCAGCACGGCCGTCGCACGGGACCGGCACGCACGAAGACGACCACGAACATGGCCGGCGAGCGGAAACACAAGCATCGGGATGTGAACTCAGCGACACGCCGCGGCGCCTGGCGTGCCGCGGCGCGAAAGGGTCACTCGTCGTCGCCGCCGCCCAGGATGCCCCCGAGCACGCCGCCGCCGACCACGCCGCCCAGCACCGAGCCCTGCTCGCGCGAGCCGCCCATCTGGGGCGCCGCGGCGAACACGCGCGAGGCCAGGCGCGAGAACGGCAGGCTCTGCAGCCACACCGTGCCGGGGCCCGTCAGGCGGGCGAAGAACAAACCTTCGCCGCCGAACAGCGCGGTCTTGATCTTGCCGACGTACTGGATCTCGAAGCTGACGTCGGGCGTGTAGGCCACCACGCAGCCGGTGTCGACCATCAGCGTCTGCCCGGGCTGGAGTTCGCGGCGCACCACGGTGCCGCCGGCATGCACGAAGGCCAGGCCGTCGCCCTCGAGCTTCTGCATGATGAATCCTTCGCCTCCGAAGAAGCCCACCGAGAGCTTCTGCTGCAGCGCGATGCCCAGCGAGACGCCGCGCGCCGCGCACAGGAAGGAGTCCTTCTGGCAGATCAGCATGCCGCCGAACTGGCGCAGGTCCATCGGCAGGATCTTGCCCGGGTACGGCGCACCGAACGCCACCCGCTGCTTCTGCGGCGCGTTGTTGGTGTAGACGGTGGTGAACAGCGACTCGCCGGTGATCAGCCGCTTGCCGGCCCCCAGCAGCTTGCCGAAGAAGCCGCCACCCTGGTTCGAGCCGTCGCCGAACACGGTGTCCATCCCGATGCCGGCATCCATGAAGAACAGGCTGCCGGCCTCGCCGACGGCCGCCTCGCCGGGGTCGAGCTCGACCTCGACGAACTGCATCTCGGATCCCTTGATCTCGTAATCCACGACATCCATCGCCATCGTCTTTCTCCTGCTCCTTCACGGCGCCTTGTCTGCGCTCCCGCGCGCGATGGTACCGACTCCGCGGCCGCGCGATTGACAACCCGTTGCAAAGAGGCCGCGACGCACGGGAACGCAAGCAGCCCTTGCGACCACAATGCACGCATGACGGCTCCCGGCGACGCGATCTGGATCTGCGCTGCGGTGCTGGCCGTCGCGGCGGCTTCGCTGAGCGGGCTGGGCCTGACCCAGAAGCGCTACCGCGGCTTCGGCTGGTGGCTGGCCGGGCTGTGGCTGGCCGCCGCCGGGCTGGTGCTGGTGGGCCTGGCACCGCAGTGGCGGCTGGCGCAGGGCGTCGGGGCCGCGCTGCTCGTGCAATGGCCCCTGGCCACCCTGGCAGGGCTGCGGCGCTTTCATGGCAGGCTGCACCTGCCGGCCGACCAGCGCATGGACATTGCGATCGCCACGCTGTGCCTGCTGGCGGCAGCAGGCGCGCCGTGGCTGGCTGCGGATGGCGTCGGGATCATGGTGCTGCCGGTCGTGTCCACGGTGCTGTCCCACCTGTACGCCGCCAGCCTGCTGGCAGGTGGCGCCGACGGCCGCGAAGGCATGGCGCTGCGCCTGCTGGCCTTCGCGATCGCGCTGGCCGGACTGCTGCCGCTGCTGCCGGCCGGCGCGTCGGGTGACCCGGTCGTCGCCACCGAGTGGCGGGCCCTGGCCGCCGCGCTGGGTGCCGTGGTGATGGCGTTTGCCGCGCTGACGCTCATGCACGAGCGCACCGAGCGCCAGCTGCGCGAGTCGCGCCGCCGCCTGCGCGTGCTGGCCAACATGGACCCCTTGACCCAAGTGCCCAACCGGCGCCACTTCCATGAACTGGCGACGCTGGCGCTGCAGCAGGACGAGCCGGGCAGCGCCTGCCTGCTTCTCTTCGACATCGACCACTTCAAGCAGATCAACGACCACCTGGGCCACGCGGCCGGCGATCGCGCCCTGCGCATGGTGGCCCGCTGCATGCTGGAGCACCTGCGCTCGGACGACATCCCCGGCCGCCACGGCGGCGACGAGTTCGTGCTGCTGCTGCGCCAGACGGCAGTTCGCGAGGCGATGGCGGTGGCCGCACGCATCGTCGTGCAGATCCGGCAAGAGGCCGAACGGGCGTCACTGCCCGCGCTGTCGCTGAGCTTCGGCATCGTGCAGATGCACCCGCAGGAGCCCGTCGACGACGCGCTGCGGCGCGCCGACCGCGCCCTCTACGAAGCCAAGCGCCAGGGCCGCTCACGCGCCGTCGCGGCCGACGGGCAGGAGGACCAGCCGGTGTTCACCGAGAGCCGCCGCCTGGGCCTGACCTGAAATCCCTTGAACCAGGCGCGGGCGCGGCGCCGATAATGCGTTCGCCCCCCACCGGCCGCGCCGATGCCCGACCCGACGACCGCCCCTGCCACGCCCGGCGCCATGCCACCGCCGCGGCCCGGCGACACCTTCGTGCAGTCGTTCGCGCGCGGCCTGGCCGTGATCCGCAGCTTCGACGCCTCGGCGCCGTCGCAGACCCTGTCCGAGGTCGCGCACCGCGCCGGGCTGACCCGCGCCGGGGCCCGGCGCATCCTGCTCACGCTCGAGGGCCTGGGCTACGTCGAGAGCCAGGGCCGCCAGTTCCGGCTCACCGCCAAGATCCTCGACCTGGGCTTCGCGTACCTGTCTTCCCTGCCGATCTGGAACCTGGCCGAACCAGTGATGGAGGCGCTGGTCGCCGAGGTCAAGGAGTCGTGCTCGGCGGCCGTGCTGGAGGGCAGCGAGATCGTCTACGTGCTGCGCGTGCCGACACACAAGATCATGAGCATCAACCTCGGCATCGGCAGCCGGCTGCCGGCGTGGTGCACGTCGATGGGCCGGGTGCTGCTGGCCGGCCTGGACGAGGCCGAGTGCCGCCGGCGGCTGGCCGGCCCGCATGAGCCGCGCACGCCGCGCACGCTCACCGGCGAAGGCGAACTGATGGCCGCCGTCGAGCGCGTCCGTGCCCAGGGCTGGTGCCTGGTCGACCAGGAACTCGAGGAAGGCCTGGTGTCGCTGGCCGCCCCGATCCGCGACCGCAGCGGACGCACCATCGCCGCGCTGAACATCGGCGGGCAGGCCAATCGCACCCCGCCGGAGCTCATGGTCGAGCGTTTCCTGCCCCGGCTGCTCGACGCGGCGGCGCAGATCTCCCGACTGCTGCGGATGAAGACCTGAGGGCCCGGCGTTGATCGCCTCCGTCGTCGCCATCTGCCTCGGCGCCTCGCTGGGCGCCCTGCTGCGCTGGGCGCTGGGCGTCTGGCTCAACGGCCTGTTTCCCGCGCTGCCACCAGGCACCCTGGTGGCCAACCTGGTGGGCGGCTACCTGATCGGGCTGGCGGTGGGGGCGTTCGCGCAGCACGCGACGCTGCCGCCGGAGTGGCGCCTCTTCGTGATCACCGGCTTCCTGGGCGGCCTGACCACGTTCTCCACCTTCTCGGCCGAGATCGTCGCCCTGCTGCAGCAGGGTCGGCTGTCGTGGGCGGCCGGCGCGATCACGGCGCATGTCGCGGGGTCGCTCATCGCGACGCTGGCGGGGCTGGCGACCTGGGAGATGGTGCGACGCGCGGGGTGAACGTCGGCGGAAATCGGCCGCAACCGCAGCCACGGTCGCGCTGAGTTGCCCCGCATGCAGGCCAGCGGCAGATGGTCTGCCCGGCCCAGGACCGCCAGCCGAGCTGACGATCAAGGCAGCGGGGCCACGAGGGCACCCGAGGGGATGCTCGCCAGTCGATCACGCAACCAGCCAAAGCCTACGCGCTCCTGCTCCAGTCGCAGCCGGGGCTGGTGGCGATCGAACCGGAGGTCGTCATGGACGGCCGCCTCCTCGGGCGTGAGGCGGGTCAGGTCATGGCGTGCAGGGTCGGGCTCCTCGCCCCAGTGCAGGCGGTGGGCAAGCAGCGTCTCCCGGTCCATCAGGAAGGACGCCACGCCGGGAAAGCAGCCACGCAGCTGGTCGAGGATGGCGAATCCATGGGTGTCGATGTCGCCCCAGTAGTGCAGCCGGCAGCGGTGCAGCCAGTCGGCGCGTGCCAGCGCTTCCCAGCCATAGCCCGCACCGAAGACGACGATGGCGTCCGCAGCGGGTGGGAAGGCGAGGAAGTTGGTCTCGTTCTCGGTGATGAAGACGCGCCGGGCGGGCAGCGTCAGCGCCGCGAAGCTCGCAGCGTCCAGCGTGATGTCGGGCAGTCCTTCACAGCCCGGCAGGCTGGGCAAGGCGGGGTCGAGCAGGCGAAAGCGAATCCGGGCGGGCTTGTCCAGGAAGCCGAAGCGGCGCGTGAACTGCGCGACGCCGGTCGCGTCGGCCTCGACGACTTCGGGTGGCAGCGCCAGGTCCAGCAGTTCGCCCAACACGCCTCGGTGGGCCTCGATGAACTTGCTGTCCACGCCGGGCACGTCGACCTCGCGCAGGTACACGGCGGGTCGAGGGTGGGCCTGAAGCCAGGCGACGACCGCCAGCAGACGCCCCCAGCGGTCGACCAGGTCCAGCGCCTGGATCGGCCGCCGAGACAGCCACGCCAGCAACGCTGGCTGCTCGGCCGCCGTCTGCTGCCACACCGCCTCGAACCGCTGCGCTTGACGGACCTGGCCGACCAGGGCCAGGGCGTCCTGCAGGCCATCGATCCAGACGGCCGCGGGGAGCCGCTGCATGCCCTGGACACGGTGGTTCCACTCGCGCCATTCGATCCGAACCCGAGGGGTATCGGCCACGACGCGCACCCAGTCCCGCACGGCCTCGAATCGATCGGACAGGTCCGCTGCAGACGGGGCCTTCAGGCTCAGGCGCAGAGGCCACGAAATGGCGTCCGTCACCGTCGCACGCAGCAAGTCACCCCGTTCCCACAGGCGTTGAACCTGGGCACGCAAGCTTGCCGGCGTGGTCCAGCTCATGGCGCAGAGCCGTCGCCGGCAGCCCTGGCTCCGGCCGTCCGGTCCGCCGCGCCTGCCGCTGTCCCGGCAACCTTGTGCGCCCGGTACTCCTCGATCGACAGGCAACGCAGCCGCGAGTCGCGCCCGCCCTCGTTGTGCACGAAGCCCACGCTGGCCACGAAGGGCTCGATGACGTGGATCTTCTGCAGCGGCGTGACGATCAGCAACTGCAGGTTGAGCTGCCGGAACAGGCGCAACCCGTACTGCGCCGACTCGTCCGAACCGCGTCCGAAGGCCTCGTCGATGACGACGAAGCGGAACGACCGCGAGCGCACGGCGCCCCACTCCAGCCCGAACTGGTAGGCCAGGCTCGCCGCCAGCACGGTGTAGGCGAGCTTCTCCTTCTGACCTCCCGACTTGCCGCCCGAGTCCGAGTAGTGCTCGTGCTCGGCCCCGTCTGCGCGCCATCGCTCGCTGGCCGAGAACAGAAACCAGTTGCGCACGTCGGTGACCTTGGCGGTCCAGCGCCGATCGGCGTCCGACAGCCCTTCACGGCCTCGGAGGCGGTCGATGATGGCCTTGACCTGCAGGAACTTGGCCTCCGAGTACTGTTCGTCGGCCGAGCCCGTCATCGCGCCCTCGGTGCATGCGCGCAAGTCCTGCTGGAAGTCGCGGATCTCCGCATCCGGGCTGGGCAGCGCCACCAGCTTGATGTGCCGGCCAGGGTTGTAGTCGATGGCCTGGAGCGACTGGTTGATGAGATCGACGCGCTCCTTGATCGTCTCGCGCTCGCGGGCGAGCTGGGCGTTGAAGTTGGCGATCTCGTTGATCGTGTTGACGTTCAGCAGCTCCTTGAAGCGCGCCTCGAATCGCGGCAGATCGTCGCCCTTCAGGCCGGTGAGCATGCGCTCGTACTCCGGCAAGGCCGCGAGGCTCACGTCCATCTCGACGGTCTCGGCCTTGAACTCCTCCTTGAAGCCGCGCATGGCGTTGACGATGCGCTCGGTCAGGCGGGCCAGGCGCTTGTCCTCCGCGTCGATGCGCTCCTGCAGCCACTTGCGCACCTCCTGCTCGCGGTTGTCGCAGGACTCGACCGACAGCTGGTGCTCGCCCAGGGCCTGAGAGCGCAATGCCTCCAGGCGCTCGAGCTGCGTCCCGGTCAGCATGGAGGCGTTCCACACGCTGCCGGCCTGGTCCCGCATGGCCTGCGCAGCCTCGCGTTTGCTCTTGACCTCGCCTCGCTTGCCCAGGGCGTCGGACCGCTTGAGCTCCAGCTCCGCGAACCGCTGCTGCGCGGCCTCGAGCTGGCGACCCAGCTCCTGCAGGGTGTCGGTTGCGGCCGCCAGCCTCGCGCGCTCCTCGGTGAGCGCCGCAATCTGGCGGGCCAGGCTCATCCAGTCGATGTCCGCAAAGCGCGTGAACTCTTCCAGCTTGCCCAGTGCATCGAGCCGGCCCCGCAGTTCCTTGCGCGCCTGCTGGATCTCGCCGATGCGCTGCGCCAGCGTGGCAAGTCCTGCCTCCAGGCGCTCCCGCTGGTCGCGCAGGGCGCGCAGCTTGTCGGCGTTGCTCCAGCCGAGCACATAGCGGCTGCGGTCGTCGATCCGGCTGCGGTCGTCCTTCTCGTGGCGACCGCTCGGGTCCTTGATCTGACCGGAGCGCGTGATGGCGCGTGCCTCTCGGCGGAACTGCTCTGCGGTGTCGCAGCACGCGACATCGAAGCGCTGGCGGAGCTCCTGTTCCAGCCAATCGCAGTGCGGCGAATCCGGCTTGACGACGAGCTTGCGCACCAGCGACTGCGGATGCACGGCGGTGCCCTGCGCCGTCCTTCGCGGCCGCACGTGGAAGTACACGAGACGCGCGCCCAGATGCTGGCGGTCCACCCAGTCCGCCACGGCCTTGTAGCGGGAATCCGGCACCAGCAGCGACAGACCGAATCCCCGCAGCATCCGCTCGGCGGCGCCTTCCCAATCACGCTCGTCGTCACGCACCTGGATGAGCTCGCCCGCAAAAGGCAGCTCGTCCTCACCGACGCCCAAGGCCGTACACAGCGCATCGCGGATGCGGACCTGGGCGGCGTCGATGTTGCTCTTGCGCCGCTGCAGGCTGTCGATTTCGTCGGACAGGGCGGCGTGCTCCTCACGACCCTTGCGAAAGGTGAAGTCCTCCTCGCGCTCCCGGTTGTCCAGGTCGGCAATGCGCTCGCGCAAGCCTTCGGCGCGCTGGGTGATGCCCTGCTGCTGGGCGAGGAATCCTGCTTCATCCCCTGGCGCCGGCTCGTCGATGCGGGCCAGCAACTCCTGGAAGCGGTCTGACTTCTTCTGGCATTGAACCTTCTCCCCCTCCAGACGGCGAATCCGTGCCGCCAGCTCTTCCAGGCGGTCGCCGCCGTTGTCGCGCAGGGCTCGCTCCAGGCGGCCAACCTCGACGCGCTCGGTCTCACGCTGCGCGTCCAGGCGTTCGATCTGCGCGTCGAGCCGGGCAGCATCCTCCGCCAGCAAGCCGAGGCGACGATCCAGCAGGTCGCCCTTGAGCCGGGCGAAGTACGGCCGAAGCCGATCGCGCGCATCCCGCCAGCCCTGGATCTCGGCCACCAGCGTCTGGTGGTGCGCGCCGTCGTCGACCAGGGGCGTCAGCAAGTTCACCTGGCGCTTGGCCTTGAGCACCGCCCGATGCGCCCGGTCCAGGTCGTCGAAGTGGCGGATCAGGGCCTCGATGCGTTGCCCGAAGTCGAAGGGCTCCAGCATGTGGCTGCGCACGAAGTCGGTGAGGTTGCCCACCGACTTCATCGAGACCGTCTGGTGGAACAGCTCCAGGGCCTGCTCGTGCTCGATGCCGAAGCGCCGGCGGAACCAGGCCCCATAAGGCGGGAAGCTGTCGAACAGCTCGCAGCGGCCACCTCGCAGCTTCTTGCGCAGGGCGGCGATGTCGCTGCCGAAGCCGCTGAAGTCGTCGGCGATGGCGAGTGCCCGCTCGGCCGCCACGAACAGGCGCGCGGGCTGGCCCTGCGGGTCCTTCAGCCAGAAGACCTGGGCCAGCGTCACGGCCTGGTCGTAGCCCTCGTTGCGGAAGACGCCGAGGATGACCGAGTAGCTCGACGCATCGCGCAGCGCCACGGGCCGGGCACTGCCCGTGACCTCGTTGCGCTCGCTCTTGTAGTGGCCCAGCACGTAGGACCGCAAGGACCGCTCGCGGGAATCCGCCCCGGCCGCCTTGTTGTAGGCCACGCGATGCGCCGGCACGAGCAAGGTCGTGATGGCATCGACCAGCGTGGACTTGCCCGAGCCGATGTCGCCCGTGAGCAGGCCATTGCGCCCGTCGAGCTCATGGCGCCACACGCGCTTGTCGAAGGTGCCCCAGTTCAGCACCTCCAGCCGCTGCAGCCGGAAGCCCACGCGGCTGTCGTCGGCCACGAAGTCCAGGCCCCATGGCGTGGCTTCCATCGGTGCCTCAGAGCCCGAGAGGCATTTGATTTGCGCCGCCGGCTGTGCTTCGCGCGGCTGACACGGCGATGCAAGCGCCGCGAAGCGAGTCGCCGGCGCGTGAAGTGCCATCTGGGACGTTCTGGGGTCTT
>JBILNT010000055.1:0-17001 GCA_044374875.1 Rubrivivax sp. | reverse complement strand
GCAAGACCCCAGAACGTCCCAGATGGCACTTCACGCGCCGGCGACTCGCTTCGCGGCGCTTGCATCGCCGTGTCAGCCGCGCGAAGCACAGCCGGCGGCGCAAATCAAATGCCTCTCGGGCTCTGAGTCGCCAGTTCACGTCGCCGAACACGGCCGAGGCATTGCCGCCGGCCTGCGCATTGGTGTCGAAGGGCGTGAAGTCGATGCGGTAGCGCTGGAGCTTGCGCTGGTCCACGCCGTCGATCGCGATTCTCCAGGGCGGCCCCACTGGCGCACGCAATCTTGTCGACATATAGTCGGCAAAAATCGATGGCATGTAAACCGTGGCCTTCAGACCCGAAGAGAGAACGCTGCTGCTGCGCACCCCCCGGCTCGGCCCGGTCGCCGTCGCGCGGCTCGAGGCCGTGGGCATCGACACCCTCGAGCGTCTGGCGGGCATCGGCGTGGGCCGCGCGATCCAGCTCGTCGGCCGCGACGTGAGGGGCAGCGGCTGGCAGAACCGTCGCCGCGCGCTCGAGCAGGTGCTCGAGGAGTGGCGGCGCTCGCCCGGGGGGGCGCGGTGAACACGCTGTTGCTGATGGCCGACCCGCATCGACGACGCTGCCGTGGACGCAGCGACCGACGCGCACCGGCGCGTCGGCATGTTCCACGGGCAGTGGCAGGACGCCCGATCACGCCGCAGGGCCAGCACACAAGACATGGACACACCCTCGAACCCCCACCCCGTCTTCCGCGAGGAGCCGCTGCCGGCGTACATCGAGTACCCCCCCGACGAGATGCGCCGGCGGGCCGCCGACTTCCACGCCGAACTGGTGCGTCGCCGCACGGTGCGCGACTTCGACGCCCGCCCGGTGCCGCGCGAGGTGATCGAGAGCTGCCTGCTGGCCGCCGGCACGGCGCCCTCCGGCGCCAACCAGCAACCGTGGTTCTTCAGCGTCATCACCGACCCGCAGCGCAAGCGGCGCATCCGCGAAGCCGCCGAGAAGGAGGAGCGCGAGTTCTACGGCGGCAAGGCGCCGCAGGAGTGGCTGGACGCCCTGGAGCCGCTGGGTACCGACCCGAACAAGCCTTTCCTCGAGGAAGCGCCGGTGCTGATCGCCATCTTCGCGCAGAAGTACGGCGTGCGGCCCGACGGCTCCCGCTTCTCGCACTACTACGTGCCGGAGTCGGTGGGCATTGCCTCGGGGTTCCTCATCGCCGCGCTGCACCACGCGGGGCTGGCCACGCTGACCCACACGCCCAGCCCGATGGGCTTCCTCAACGAGCTCTGCGGCCGGCCGGCGGCCGAGAAGCCGGTGATCCTGCTCGTGGTGGGCTACCCGAAGGCCGGCTGCCGGGTGCCGGTGCACGGTGGCGTCAAGAAGCCGCTCGGCGAGATCGCGCAGTGGCTGGACACCGAGGCGCCGGCCTCCCCGGGGAGTTGACCCGTGACGTGCCTGGCTCGCTCGTTGCCCGAGGGACGTCATCCCGGGGCACGCCCGAGTGGCCCCAGGTCATACCAGAGATGAGTTCTTCCCAACACGGCGCACATGCCGTGGGCATGACCCGCAGGTCTGGCGCGTTCGAGGACTTGCCGGGGCAGGGCACTTCAGCGGCGAACCCGGCATCGCTGCCGCATTGCAGCCCGTGATGGAGCAACTCCAGTGATCAAGGTGATGTGGTTCCTCAAGCGCGCCGAGGGCATGAGCCTCGACGAGTTCCGCGACTGGTGGCTCGACCACCACGCCCACGACGTGGCCCGGCACCAGGCGCCGCACCTGCTGCGCTACGTGGTCAACGTGCGCAGCGACGACAGCGGACTCGGCGGCAAGGCGACCGACGAGTTCGACTGGGACGGCGTGGCCGAGCAATGGTTCGCCGACGAGGCCGCCTACAACGCCGTCTACCATGGCGGTCCGAGCCCCACGCGGGGCGACACTCTGGCCCACACGAGCCGATTCGCCCGCTTCGTGGTCGCCGAGCACGACTTCAGCCCTGGCGATCCCTGCGGCGAGGCGCCTTCGGTGCGACTGCCATGAGCGACGCCCGGATCGCCGCATCGCCCGCCCACCTCGCCAGCTCACTGCCCATGGATTGCCTCGTTCCGTCCCCCCAGGCCGCACGACGAGTGCTGATCTCCGGCGCCTGCGGCGGGCTCGGCCAGGCCTGCGCCGCCGCTTTCTGCGCCGATGGCGCCGACGTGATCGGACTCGACCTCACGCCCGGCGACGCCACGGCCGCCTTGGCCGGACCTCGCTTCCAGGGCGTGGAGGTCGACCTGGCAGATCCCGGCCAGGTCGACGCCGCCTTCGAGCGTGTCGACACGCTGTGGCAGGGCGCGGCGCCCGACCTGTTCGTCGCCTGCGCGTCGATCTCCCGGGCAGGCCCGTTCCTCGACGTGGCCCTGGCGGACATCGACGCCCAGCTCGCCGTCAACGTGCGCGGCATGATCCTGTGCGGGCAGCATGTCGGCCGCCGCATGAAGGCCGCGGGTGGCGGACGCATCGTTCACATCACCTCGGTGGCCGCCAGCACCGCCTGGGCGACCGAGCCGGTCTACTGCGTCACCAAGGGCGCACAGGCCTCGCTGACGCAGGCGATGGCCATCGAACTGGCGCCGTTCAACATCCAGGTCAATGCCATCGCGCCCGGGCCGCTGGAGGTGAACAGCGGGTCGATGGTGGGCACGCGGGCCGACCCCGAGGTGCTGCGCCACGATCTCGAGCGCACGCCGATGGGCCGCTTCGGCCGCGCCGAGGACATCGTCCGCGCGGTACGGTTCCTGTCCCAGGCGACCTGGATGACAGGTCAGACGGTCGTGGTCGACGGCGGCATGCTGGCCACCGGGCTGGCCTACATCGGCGGCCTGCGGCAAGGCCAGGTCCGCCGATGAGCGGGCAGGGCGCCCACGCCCGGCGCATGGAGTGCGACGTGGTGGTCGTGGGCAGCGGCGCGGCCGGCCTGACCGCCGCACTGACGGCGGCCGCGGCAGGGCTTGGCGTGATCGTGATCGAGAAGTCGGCGCTGTGGGGAGGCACGACCGCCCTCAGCGAGGGCATGGTGTGGATCCCGGGCAGCCGACAGGCGCGCGAGGCGGGCGTCGTCGACCCTGTCGACAGCGCGCTGGCCTACATCGAGAAGGCGGCCGCAGGCCTGTTCGAGCCCGGGCGTGCACGCGCGTTCCTCGACGCGGCGCCGCGCATGCTGGACTTCGTGGAAGAGGCGGGCGGGCCGCGCTTCAAGCTGGCCGCCGGCTCGATGGACTACCACCCCGAATGGCCGGGCGCCTCGCGCGGCGCGCGCTCGCTGATACCCGGTGTCTTCGACGCCCGCCGTCTGGGCGACCGCTTCCGCACGCTGCGCCGGCCTTTGGAGAGCACGATGCTGTTCGGTGGCATGACCATCGCCAGTGGCGAACTGGCGTTGATGCGCCGGGCGCACCGCTCCCCGGCTGCCGCCTGGCACGCGGCCGGCGTGCTGGCGCGCCACCTGCGGGACCGCGTCGCGGGCCACCCGCGAGGCACCCGCATCGCCAACGGCAACGGCCTGGTCGCCGCGCTGGCCGCCGCGGGCTGGACGCGCGGCGTGAGCCTGCTCACCCAGACCCGCCTGGCCGCGCTGCAGTTCGACGGCTGGCGCGTGCGGGGCATCTCGGCCACCACGCCGAGCGGCCCGGTGGAGATCGCGACGCGGCGCGGCGTGGTCCTCGCTGGCGGTGGCTTCAGCGGCAGCGCGGCGATGCGCCGACGCTTCTTCCCGGCCGGGGCGCAGGGCGCGGCCCACGTGCGCATCGTGCCCGACAGCGTCGAGGGCGACGCGCTGGCGCTGGCCGAGGGTCTGGGGGCTCGCGTCGTGGTCGGCCCCAGCGTGGCGTCGTGGGCGCCGGCCTCCCGGGTGCAGACGGCGCGCGGCGAGGAGGGCTTCCCTCATTTCATGGAGCGGCAGAAGCCGGGATTCATCGCCGTCAATGCGCAGGGGCGGCGTTTCGTCAACGAGGCGACGAGCTACTCGCTCTTCGTGCAGGCCATGCTGGCCGACGCGCACGGCGAAGATCCGGCCTGCTGGCTGATCGCCGACCGGCCTGCGCTGCGCCGCCACGGACTGGGTGCCGTGCCTCCGTTCCCGCTGGGCATCGCAGCCTTCCTGCGCTCGGGCTACCTGATCGAGGCCCCGGACCTGTCGCGGCTGGCGGAGCGTCTCGGGCTGGACCCTGCCACCTTGCAAGGCACGGTGGACGCGTTCAATCACCACGCCCGCCAGGGGCGCGACCCCGAGTTCGGCCGCGGGGCCAGCGTGATCGACCGGGCCTACGGAGATGCGGCGCACCCCGTGCATCCCAACCTCGGGCCGCTGGAGGCGCCGCCCTTCTACGCCGTGCGCATCGGCACCGGCGACATCGGCTCGCTGGCCGGGCTGGCCAGCGATGCACAGGCCCGTGTCCTGCGTGCCGACGGCGAGCCGATCACGGGCCTGTGCGTTGCCGGGAACGATGCTGCCAGCCTGTTCGGGGGCACCTATCCCGCAGGCGGCATCACGCTCGGCCCGGCAATGACCTTCGGCTGGATCGCAGCGCGCACGCTGGCCTCGCTGGACCCCTCGGCGTGAAGCGCCATCGCGTCGTGTCCGTGACAGGATCGGGCTGGGACTGCGCGCCCGGAGGGCCGCGCGCAGCTGGCCGTACCATCAGGCCTCGAACGGTCCGCATTGGAGCGGCCGACGCAGCACATCGAGCCGCAATGAGCCACCCCGCACCTCCCGCCGAGCCCCTGCCCGCAGCCGCGTTCGAGGTGCTGTCGCATCGCAAGGTGGTTGCCACCGCGCTCACACGCGGCCCCTGGGATGTGCAGCACCAGCACGCCGGCCCGCCGATCGCGATGGTGTGCCGCGCCATCGAGGCGGTGGCCGCCGACCATGGCCTCACGCACCTCGGCAGGCTCACCGCGAACCTGCTGCGGCCGCTGCCGATCGCGGAACTGGAGATCGAGGTCGAGACCGACTATGCCGGGCGCAACGCGGCGCACTATTCAGCGCGGCTGTGGGGGCAGGGCAAGGAACTGGCCCGGTTCACGGCCCTGATGCAGCGCGAGAGCGAGCTCGAGCTGCCCGACGTGCTCGACGGACACCCGCTGCCGCAGGCCCCGCGGTCCGTGGCCGAGTGCGCCCCGGTGCGCATGCCGTTCGGCCACCGGGCCGTCGGCTACGCCGACCTCGTCGAGAACCGGCTGGCCACCGGGCAGTTCTTCCGTGGCCGCTGCGCCGCGTGGTTCCGCTTGCAGAAGCCGCTGGTCGCCGGCGAGCTTCCCAGCGGCTACCAGCGCGTGGCGGTGGCCGCCGACTCCGGCAACGGCATATCTGCCGTGCTGGACTTCGCCCGTTTCGTGTTCGTCAATTCCGACCTGACGATCAACCTGCTTCGGCGGCCCGTGGGCGAGTGGATCTGCGTCGACGCCCGCACGCTGCTGGCGCCCAACGGCTGTGGCCTGGCGGAATCCCAGCTGTTCGACGAGGCCGGCCTGATGGGGCGTGCGACGCAAAGCCTCGCGGTGCGTCGGCGCTCGTGAGGCCTGGGCATGGCGCCAGCTGTGCCTGAACTGGGGGTGACGGCGGCATGGGGCCCGAGCGCCGTTGTCGTCACGAGAGCCGTGTTGAACCAGCAAGTAGACATAATAAACATCGTAGCGTATTCAAGGCGGCGTTGCGACACCACCGACACGCGGAAGCCACGAAGTCACATCCCCCCTTGATCCGGCGGTTCCGCGCGTTGCCCGGGTTGCGGTACAAGCGGTGACCCACGCCCGGTACGCGCCGTCGTCATCGCGAGCGCCGGGTCTCTTTTCCGGCGACACGTCCTCACCCGATGCCACTTCGCTGCCTGCGTTTGCCGCGCGATGCCGTGCTTGCAGGCCTCGTCGTCGGCGCCGCGAGCGCGGTCACGATGTCGATTGCCGCACCGGCGGATCCCGGCGACGGCTTGCCCGGCAGCCCGGGCGACGTGTTGAATGGCGGCGCCGTGAACACGCCTGCCGAGCTGTCCAGCAACGGCAACGCGGCCACGCGGCTGCCTGATCGGGCGGCCCTGCGGGATGTGCCCTCGCCATCGAAGACGATCGATCTGCTGCTCGAGATGCAGGGGCGCAACCCGGGACTCACCGACGACGAGAGACCGCGGAACACGGGGATGCCGGATGCACGGCGGCGTGACATCCAACCGACGGGTCACGAGCCGTCCGTCGGCAAGGATGGGGCTGGCGCCTTCGGCGACCCGGAACCGGCTTCGCCGCGTTTCGCCGGCGTGCCGATCAAGCCACCGAGCCCTGAGGCCGACCGGTCAGGTGGTGACGGCCGCGACCTCGCGCAGCCGGTGTGGATCTTGGGCGGTGATCAGCCCCCTGCCATCGCCGATCCGGTGCGCGGCAGCGCGCGCGAGGATCGCGGCGTGGCCGATGGGAGGCCCGTGACGCGGTGGGTTCTGATTCCGCGCCCGGTGGTCAGTTTCGTTCGCGAAAACCGCGACATGGTGATCGGCGCCAGCGTGGCCGTGCTGCTGGCCCTGTGGGCCGCCACGACCTTCGCTTCCGGTCGCCGCAAGTGAACGGGCCGGGAAGCGGCCGTCGACGCGGGCGCCCGCCCGACGCCGATGATCAGGCGTCGTCGTCGCCGTCGACATCGCCTGCGGCGACATCGTCGCCGCGCATCGATCCGCCGAGCACGGGGCGATCGAGCGGCCGGCAAAGGTGCCGGTTCAACTGGCTCAGGCGTTCCGAGCGCTCCACGGCGGCCAGGACGGCCTCCGGGTTGAGCATCAGCTGGAACGGGTTCGCGATCGTGGTCGGGTACGCCATGTCAAGACTCCACACACTTTGCTGCCAACGGCAAGAGCAACTCTACGCCGGGTTGCGACGGTGCGACAGTCGGCCGGGCGCCATCGTGGCTGTCGGATGAATTCCGACACGCTGGGTCAAGCGCGCTGCCGGATCGCCGTGCCGCCGTCGTGAAATCCGGCACACCATCAGGCATCGGGGGGGGGTGGTCAGCGCGCGGCGCCTTCGAGCCTGTCTGCCAGACGGTCCCGTTCGGCGACCCGGGCCAGATCGGCTGCCGAGGCGCCGGCAGCATTGCGCAGGCGCGGATCGGCGCCTCGCGCCAGCAGCAGCGTGGCCGAGTCCTGCGCACCGTAACGCGCTGCCATCATCAGCGGCGTGTTCCCGTTCGGCGCCCTGCTGTCGATCTCGGCCCCCTTGTCGAGCAGCAGTTCCACGGCCTTCGGTTCGGGCCCGCTGGCCGCGTAGTGCAACGGCGACCACCCTGGCCGGTTCACCTGCGCGCCGCGGTCGAGAAGGCGCTGCATCGCCGGCAGGTTGCCGCGCAGCGCGGCGAACATCAACGGCGTCTCGCCGACGGCATTGGCGGCGTCGATCCGGACTTCGGGGTGGCTCAGGAGCATCTCGAACACCCGCGGCGACTCGCCCACCAGGGCCGAGACGATGGCGACCTGTCCGCGACGGTCGACGGCGTTGGGGTCGAAGCCGCGCAGCAGCAACCGGCCGGCGGTGGCGCTGTCGTCGAGTTCCAGCGCCTTGAAGAAGTCGCGATAAGAGTCCGCCTGTGCAGCGGAAATCCCTGTAAAGACAAATAGATAAAGAAGAAACTTCGAGACGTTTAGCAGCATGGTCCGCGCTCCGTCACCGATCGCGCGAGCGGAAACAGCGCATCGAAGTTGCGCGTCGTGGCCTCGGCCACGTGTTCCACCGGAAGCCCCTTGAGGTCCGCCAGCTGCGCGGCAACATGGGCCACCCAGGCCGGCTGGTTGGTCCTGCCGCGATGTGGCACCGGCGCAAGATACGGTGCGTCCGTCTCGATCAGGCAGGCGTCGAGCGGCACCTCCCGCGCCACTTCGCGCAGCTCCGTCGCATTGCGGAAGGTCAGGATGCCCGAGAACGAGATGTGGAAACCGAGCTCCAACGCCGCACGTGCGACCTCGCGGGTCTCGGTGAAGCAATGGAACACGCCCCTGACCATGCCCGCCCCTTCCTCGCGCAGGATGGCCAGCGTGTCGGCACTGGCGCTGCGGGTGTGCACGACCAGCGGCAGGCCTGTGCGTCGCGCAGCCCGGATGTGCGCGCGGAAGCGCTCGCGCTGCCACTCCATCTGGTCGACGCTGCGATCGCCGAGACGGTAGTAGTCGAGTCCGGTCTCGCCGATCGCGACCACCTTCGGCAGTGCCGCGCGCGCGGTGAGGTCGTCGACCGTCGGCTCGGCCACGCCTTCGTTGTCCGGGTGAACGCCGACGGTGCACCAGAAGTTGGGGTGCGAGGTGGCCAACGCGTGAACCTGCGGGAATTCCTCCAGCGTCGTGCAGATCACGAGCGCCCGCTCGACGCCGGCGTCGGTCATCGCCTGGCGCACTTCGGGGATGCGCTCGCGCAGTTCGGGGAAGTTCAGGTGGCAATGAGAGTCGACGAACATGCCGGGCGGCCGTCCTGTGCTGGGCAACGACGCCGTCAGAGCGTCTGCGTGGGTTTGGCCGAGGAGATCGAGGTCCCGAGCGCCTCCTCGATCTTGATCTTGAGCTGCCGTGTCTTCTCGTCGCCGGGGAACCTGACGCCCACGCCCTGCGTGCGGCCGCCCGAGGCGTTCGCTGGCGTGATCCATGCCACCTTGCCGGCCACCGGGTATCGCTGCGGGTCGTCGGGCAGCGACAGCAGCAGGTAGATGTCGTCGCCGAGCCGGTACTCGCGGGTGGTCGGCACGAACAGCCCGCCGTCGCTCAGCGCCGGCATGAAGGCCGCATAAAGCGCGCCCTTCTCGCGAAAGACGAGCTGGATCACGCTCGGACGCGCGCCTGGTGCCGCCGCGGGAGCGGCCGGCACCAGGGTTCGCGAGGGAGCGCTCTCACTCATGCGCGAAGTGTAGCCAAGCCACTGCGCGCAGGAGCAGGCGGACGCGAGGGGGGCGACAGCGCCTCGCGACCACGTGCGACCAATGCCTCGATCAGCAGCCCCTCGTTCCATGGGTGCTGGTCGTGGCGCGCCACGGCACCCAGCCGCCGCGCCCAGGCGTTCAGGCCGTCGAGCGCGGGTTTCGGTGGCAGGGCGTCAGCGGGAAAGAAGCGCGGGCTGCCGCCGACGGCGACGCTCATTGCATCGTGGCAAAGCTTGTGCAGGGCATCGACCGCCTGCGGCACCGGCCACCCCGCCAGCGCCGCGGCCTGCCCCGCCGCCACCGCGCGCGGCAGGGCACGCCAGGCCTTGGCGTCTATGCCCGCCGAGTGCAGCGTCAGCGCATCGAGCGGCCGCCCGCCGGCTGCTGCAAGCAGCACTTCCGGCGCGTCGACGCCGTGACCGCGCAGCCAGCCCAGCGCATCCTCGGCGTCGGGGTGCGCGATCTTCACCCGCTGGCAGCGGCTGCGCACGGTCGGCAGCAGGTGCTCGGGATCGCCTACGGTCAGCACCAGGCCGCTGCCGGGCGGCGGTTCCTCCAGCGTCTTCAGCAGCGCGCTGGCCGATTGCAGGTTCAACGCATCGGCCGGGTGGATGACGACCATCTTGCCGCGCCCGCGCGACGACGTGCGCGTCATCCAGTCGATCAGGCCGCGCACTTCGTCGATGCGGATCTGCCGGCTGGGCTTGCGCTTGCCGCTCCTCGAGCCGGCGTCACCCCCTTCGCCGGGGTCGGGCTTGTCGTCACCGAGTACCCAGCCATGGGCAAGGCGGAGCTGTTCCGGCAGCAGCACGAAGAGGTCGGGATGCAGCCGCGTGCCCACCAGGTGGCAACTGCCGCAGCGGCCACAGGCGGCGCCGCGGCGCGAGGTCTCGTCGGCCTCGCAAAGGCGCGCCTGCGCATAGGCCAGCGCGAATTCGAAGGCGCCGATGCCCGGGGCGGCGTGCACGAGCAGGGCGTGACCGCGCTGGGTCGCAAGCGCGTCGGCCAGCGGCGCGGCCAGCCACGGCAGGCCGCCGGGTGCGCCGCTCACCACCACCCCCGCGCCGATACGGTGGTGGCGATCTGCCGCCAGACGGCCTCGCGGTCGACGCCGGCGTCCAGGCGCACGAAGCGCGAAGGATCGGCCTCGGCGCGCAGCCGGTAGCCGTCGCGAACGCGCTCGAAGAAGGCCTCGTCCTGGCTTTCGAAGCGGTCCGGCGCCCGCACCGCGGCCCGTCGCTGCGCCGCGGTGGCAGCCGGCAGGTCGAACCACAGCGTCAGGTCGGGCTGCAGCAGCTTCGCGGCAGGGCCCTGCTGCACCCAGGATTCGAGCCTGCGCAGCACATCGAGGTCGAAGCCCCTGCCCCCGCCCTGGTAGGCGAAGGTGGCGTCGGTGAAGCGGTCGCACAGCACGGTCGCGCCACGCGCCAGCGCCGGCTCGATGGCCTTGCGGAGGTGGTCGCGGCGCGCCGCGAACACCAGCAGCGCTTCGGTCAGGGCGTCCATCTCCGCGTGCAGCACCAGCTCGCGAAGACGTTCGGCCAGGGTCGTGCCGCCGGGCTCGCGCGTCATCACCACCTCGTGGCCACGCTCGCGCAACCAATCGGCCAGGGCCTCGATGTGGGAACTCTTGCCGGCGCCGTCTATGCCTTCGAAGCTGACGAAGCGCCCGCGCTCGGCGTTCACGGGTTGCCCCCTCGCTGATAGCGGTTCACGGCCCGATTATGGTCGGCCAGCGTTTCGCTGAAGACGCTGGAGCCGTCGCCGCGGGCCACGAAGTACAGGGCCTTGGTCGGCTGCGGCTGCACGGCGGCGCGCAGCGAGGCCATGCCCGGCATCGCGATCGGCGTCGGCGGCAGCCCGCCGCGCGTGTAGGTGTTGTAGGGCGTGTCGGTCTGCAGGTCGCGCTTGCGCAGGTTGCCGTCGAAGGCCTCGCCCAGGCCGTAGATCACCGTCGGGTCGGTCTGCAGCGGCATGCCGATGCGCAGGCGGTTGACGAACACGCCGGCCACCAGGCCGCGGTCGGCATCGAGACCGGTCTCCTTCTCGACGATGGAGGCCAGGATCAGCGCTTCGTCGGGTGTCTTCAGTGGCGTGCCGGGGGCGCGGGCCGCCCAGGCCTCGGCCAGGCGACGCTGCATCGCCTGGTGGGCCCGCTTGAGCACGGTCAGGTCGCTGACGCCACGGCTGTAGGCGTAGGTGTCGGGGAAGAAGCGCCCCTCCCCGCGCTGGCCCGCTGCGCCGATCGCCGCCATCAGTTCCGCCTCGGTCATGCCTGCGGTCAGCGGCTTGAGGCTGGGGGCTCGCGCCAGCTCCGCGCGCACCTGGCGCAGCGTCCAGCCCTCGATGAAGCGCACGCTCTCCAGCGTCTCCTCGCCCTGCACCATCTTGGCCAGCAGCCGGCGCGGCGTGACGCCGGGCTCGACCTCGTAGCTGCCGGCGCGGATGCGGCGCGCGTCGCCCGACCAGCGGAACCACTCGTAGAGCAGCCAGGGCGAGGTCTGCACGCCGGCCTGCACCCAGGCCTCGGCCACGGCACGTGGCGAGGTGCCAGGCTCGATCGACATCTCGACACTTGGCGCGGCCAGCGGCAGCGGCCTTTGCAGCCACCACCATGCCGCGCCTGCCAGCGACGCGGCCGCGACGAGGACGAAGACCAGGATACCCATCAGGGCAGCGCGGGCCGGGGAGGCTTTGGGCATGGGGGGCGATGATAATTTCCGCATGCCCCCCGACACTTCCGCCCAGGCGCCCGAGGGCGCCGTTGCCCTGGCCGACTGGGGCGTGATCCGCGCCGTGGGCGAGGATGCGCGCAGCTTCCTCCACGGCCAGCTGACCAACGACTTCGCCCACCTCGAGTCGAGCCGCGCTCGCCTGGCGGGCTACTGCTCGGCCAAGGGCCGCCTGCTGGCCACCTTCGTGGCGTGGCGGCCCACGCCCGACGAAGTGCTGCTCGCGTGCAGCGCCGACGTGCTGCCGGCGGCGCTCAAGCGCCTGTCGATGTTCGTGCTGCGCGCGAAGTGCAAGCTCTCCGACGCCACCGCCGCCGTGCGGTTGTTCGGGCTGGCCGGCGACGCCGCCACGCGCTGGCTCGGCGACACGGCACCCGCGGCCGCGTGGGCGCGCAGCGTAGCCGGCGTGGCCAGCGTGATCCGCCTGCCCGACGCCGTCGTCGACGGCCGCGCCGTTGCCCGCTACCTCTGGGCTGCACCGGCCGAGGCCGAGGCCCCGGAGCTGCCTGCCCTCGATGCCGACGCATGGCGCTTCCTGGAAGTGCACAGCGGCGTTGCCCGCGTGGTCGCCGCCACCGTCGAGCAGTTCGTGCCGCAGATGGTGAACCTGGAGCTCGTGGGCGGCGTGAACTTCCAGAAGGGCTGCTACCCGGGCCAGGAAGTGGTGGCACGCAGCCAATACCGCGGCACGCTCAAGCGCCGCGGCTTCGTCGTCGAAGCCGACGCATCGCTGGCCCCCGGCCAGGAGATCTTCCACAGCGACGATCCCGGGCAACCCGCGGGCATGGTGGCACTGAGCGGGACGCTCGGCGACCGGCACGCCGGGCTGGCCGAACTCAAGCTGGCCTCAATCGAGGGCGGCACGCTGCACGCCGGTGCGCCCGACGGCCCGCTGCTTCGGGTGGGCGCCCTGCCCTACGCCATTCCCGCAGAAGCACCGTGACGCCCGGTTCCAGCGGCGGCCACGCGTTGCGGCGCGAGGTCTTCGTCTACTGGAAGCTCGCGCCCGAGGTGCTGGCCGAAGCCGTTGCGGGCACCGGCACCTTCCAGCGGGCGATGGCCCTGGCCGCGCCGGGCCTGCAGGCGCGGCTGCTGGTGCGCTGCGACGACGGCGCGGCGGCGACCGCCACGCTGATGGAGACCTACGCCCTGCCCGCGCAGCCCGGCGGCATTGGCGATGCGCTGCTGGCGCGCTTGCGACACGACGGCGACGCCGCGACCGCCCCTTGGCGCCACGGCGCCCGGCACGTCGAGGTGTTCGCCGAACCGCCGGTGCCGTGACCGCGGGCCGCAGCGCGTCGGTTCAGAGGCGGCGGACCATCGCGACGTGCGGGATTCCCGCCTCCTCGAAGCGATCGCCCTCGGCGGCGAAGCCCGCCCGAGCGTAGAAGCCCTCGGCGCTTGCCTGGGCGTGCAGCAGCACGCGCTCGAAGCCGCGGTCGCGCGCCGCGCCGACCAGCGCCTCGAACACGGCGCGCCCGACCCCGCTGCCACGCAGCGTCCCCGTCACCGCCATGCGGCCGATCTTCGCCACGCCCGGCTCGTGCTCCAGCAGCCGGCCGGTCGCCAGCGCGAGCCCGAAGCGGTTGTAGGCCACGGCGTGCAGCGCCGACGCGTCGGCGGCATCCCATTCCAGCTCGGCCGGGATCTTCTGTTCCTGGACGAACACCTCGGTGCGCAGCCGCTGCGCCTCGCGCCCGAGCTCGTCCCAGGTGCCCACGCGCACGTCGAGCATCGGCGCACCGGTCTCGAAGTCCTCGAGCAACTGGCGCAGCTGCGCCGGCACCGGCCGGCTGGTCTGCGTCGCCGGGTCGGCGAAGACGTAGACCAGCTCGCCGTGCACCAGCAAGTCCTCGCCGCGGAACAGCGCCGGCTTGAACAGGATCGACGAGTTGCCGATGCGCTCGCAGCGGATTCCGACCTCGCATGCGTCGTCGTAGCGCGCCGAGCCGAGGTACTCCACCGTGGCCTTGCGCACGTAGAGGTCGCCCTCGAGCTGCTCCATCGTCTCGTGGTAGGGCATCGCCATCGCGCGCCAGTAGCCCGCCACCGCGGTGTCGAAGTACATCAGGTAGTGGCCGTTGAAGACGATTTTCTGCATGTCGACCTCGGCCCAGCGCACGCGCAGGCGGTCGCGGAATCGGAAATCGGCTCTCTTCATTCGGTTCTCCAGGGGGCAGTGGCGGGTGTCATCGGTTCCAGGCGTTCCTGAGGGCGTCGGCGGCGGCCTGCTGGGCGTGCGCCGCCTCCTTCAGCACCCGCCCCATCTTGATGAAGTCGTGCGTCAGGCCCCGGTAGAGCTCCAGCTCGACCGGCACCCCCGCGGCACGCAGGCGGTCGGCGTAGGCCAGGCCCTCGTCAACCAGCGGATCACACTCGGCCAGGATGATGCACGCCGGCGCGACGTTGTCCAGGTCGTCGGCCTCGAGCGGCGCGAAGCGCCAGTCGCGGCGGTGGTGATGCGGGATGTAGTGGTCGAAGAACCATGCGACGGCCGCCGCGTCGAGCAGGAAGCCGTCGGCGAAGAGCCGGTGGCTCGGGGTGTCGGCATGCGCGGTGGTGCCCGGGGTGATCAGCAGCTGCAGCACCACGGGGAGGCCGGTGTCACGGGCGTGCAGCGCCGCCACCGCCGCCAGCGTGCCGCCGGCGCTGTCCCCGCCAACCGCCAGGCGCGTGCCGTCCAGCCCGAGCGAGCGCCCCACGCGCGCCAGCCAGTGCATCGCGGCCCAGGCGTCGTCCACGGCGGCGGGAAAGGGATGCTCGGGGGCGAGGCGGTAGTCGAGCGAAACGACGGCGCCGCCGCTGCGCAGCGCCAGCTGCCGGCACAGGCTGTCGTGGGTCTCGATGCCGCCGATCACGAAGCCGCCGCCGTGGAAATACAGCAGCACCGGCAGCTCGCCCTCGGTGTTCGCGTAGAGCCGGGCGTGGCGCATCGAACCGTCGGCGCCCGGGATGCCGAAGTCCTCGACCCGCGCCAGGTGCGCCCGCGGCGGCTCCAGCACCTCGGCCGCCCCGAGGTAGGCGGCTCGCGCCTGGTCGGGCGTCATGGCGTGGAAAGGCGGCCGCTTCGCGCGGCGGATGCGGTCGAGCAGGCCGGCCATCGCCGGCGACAGAAGCTGGGTGCTCACGGTCTGGATATCGAGGAAAGCCGCGACGCGGGCCGCGGCGCGGGCGAGCATACTCGGACGATCGTCCCTCTCCTGGCCCTCGACGCCCCTCCTGCATGGCCCGCATCCTCTACCTGACCCAGATCGACATCGACTTCGGCGCCGTTGCCCTGCTCCCGCAGGAGTGCGCACGCATCGGCATGAAGCGCCCGCTCGTCGTCACCGATGCCGGCGTGCGCGCCGCCGGCGTGCTCGACCGCGCCCTGTCTGCGCTGGGCGACGTGCCCCACGCCGTCTTCGACCAGACGCCTTCGAACCCCACCGAGGCGGCCGTGCGCGCCGCCGTCGCACTGCTGCGGCGCGAAGGCTGCGACTCCCTGATCGCCGTGGGCGGCGGCTCGAGCATCGACCTGGCCAAGGGCGTGGCGATCGCCGCCACCCACGACGGGCCGCTGAAGACCTACGCCACGATCGAGGGCGGCAGCGCGAGGATCACCGAGCGCGTGCTGCCGCTGATCGCCGTGCCCACCACCGCCGGCACCGGCAGCGAGGTGGCCCGCGGTGCGATCGTGATCGTCGACGACGGCCGCAAGCTCGGGTTCCACAGCTGGCACCTGGTGCCGAGGGCCGCCCTGCTCGATCCGGCGCTCACGCTGGGCCTGCCGCCGCTGCTGACGGCGGCCACCGGCATGGACGCCATCGCGCACTGCATGGAGACCTTCATGGCCCCGGCGGTCAACCCGCCGGCCGACGGCATCTCGCTGGACGGCCTGGAGCGTGGCTGGGCGCACATCGAGCGCGCCACGCGTGACGGCAGCGACCGCGACGCGCGCTGGCAGATGATGAGCGCGAGCATGCAAGGCGCGATGGCCTTCCAGAAGGGCCTGGGCTGCGTGCACTCGCTCAGCCACAGCCTGGGCGGCGTGAACCCGCGGCTGCATCACGGAACACTCAATGCGATGTTCCTGCCGGCGGTGGTGCGGTTCAACGCCGCCGCTGAGTCCGTCGGCCGCGAACGCCGCCTGCAACGCATGGCGCACGCGATGGGCCTGGGCGGTTGCGACAGCCGCGGCACCGAAGTGGCCGAGGCCATCCGCGAGATGAACGCGCGGCTCGGTCTGCCCGCCGGCCTGCGCGCGATGGGTGTCACCGAGGACCTGTTCGAGCGCGTGATCGACGGCGCGATGGCCGACCACTGCCACAAGACCAACCCGCGCATCGCCACGCGGGACGACTACCGCGAGATGCTCGCGGCGGCGATGTGAAGGAACCGGACGCCATGGCTTCGGGCCCCCTCTTCCACATGGTCAGCGGCGCCCCCGACCCGGTAGCGCCCTTCAGTCACGCCGTCGAGCAGGACGGCTGGGTGTTCCTCACCGGCCAGATGCCCTTCACCGGCACCGCCAACGACTCGCCCTACCCCGAGGGCATCGAGGCGCAGACCCACCAGGTCTTCGCCAACCTTCGGCGGGTGCTCGAGGGCATCGGGCTGGGGCTGGAGCACGTGGTGCAGGCGCGCGTCTTCCTCACCCGCTTCGACGACGACTACGAGCGCATGAACGTGGTCTACCAGAGCTACTTCGCGCCGGGCCGGCGGCCGGCACGCACCTGCGTGGGCGTGACCGGGCTGGCGCGCGGCGCGCGGGTCGAGATCGACTTCATCGCCCGGCGGCCACAGGCCTGACAGGCCCGAGGTCGCGGTCGGCCTGCCACCAATGCGGGTCGTCTGGACTCGAGGGCCATGAGCGCAAAGGGCCTGGAAGTGCGCTTCCAGGCACCAGCCTTGTCTTGTCTCCTCGCAACCTCCGCACGGGCGGCGCAGACGCCGCCCGTGGTGGCCCGATCAGTGGAACTGCTCTTCCTCGGTCGAGCCGGTCAGCGCCTTCACGCTGGACGAGCCGCCCTGGATCACGGTGGTCACGTCGTCGAAGTAGCCGGCGCCGACCTCCTGCTGGTGCGACACGAAGGTGTAGCCCTGCTCGCGTGCCTTGAACTCCTGCTCCTGCACCATGTTGACGTAGTGCTTCATCCCTTCGCCGCGGGCGTAGGCATGGGCGAACTGGAAGGTGTTGTACCAGTTGATGTGGATGCCCGCGAGGGTGATGAACTGGTACTTGTAGCCCATCGCCGAGAGTTCGTCCTGGAACGCGGCGATCGTCTTGTCGTCGAGGTTCTTCTTCCAGTTGAAAGACGGCGAGCAGTTGTACGACAGCAGCTTGCCCGGGCACTTGGCGTGCACGGCCTGCGCGAACTCGCGGGCG
>JBILNT010000232.1:0-4835 GCA_044374875.1 Rubrivivax sp. | reverse complement strand
CATCAAGGGCGTGTATTTCTCCATCATCACGCAGGCCCTGACCTTCGCGGCGATGCTGCTGTTCTTCCGCAACGAGACCGGCTTCGGCGGCAACAACGGTTTCACCGACTTCAAGCGCATCCTGGGCATCCCCATCGCGACCTCGCAGATGCGGGTGGCGCTGTGCGTGATCAGCGCCCTGGTGCTGATTGGCTTCTACGTGATGTCGCGCGCCATCGTCGCCAGCCGCTACGGACGCGTGCTGCAGGCCATCCGCGACGCCGAGAGCAGGGTCATGTTCACGGGCTACGACCCCGTGGCCTACAAGCTCGGCATCTGGACGCTCTCGGCCGTGATGTGCGGCGTGGCCGGCGCGCTGTACGTGCCGCAGGTGGGCATCATCAATCCCGGCGAGATGTCGCCCGCGGCATCGATCGAGATCGCCATCTGGACGGCGGTGGGCGGCCGCGCCACGCTGGTCGGGCCCATCGTCGGCGCCTTCTTCGTCAACGGCGCCAAGAGCTGGTTCACGGTGGCCTTCCCCGAGTACTGGCTGTTCTTCCTCGGCGCGCTGTTCATCGCAGTGACGCTGTTCCTGCCGGAAGGCCTGGTGGGCCTGTTCCGGCGCCTGTGGCGCGGCCGCGCGGCCCCCGGGGGGGAGCGCCCGTGACGCCCGACCTGATGGAAGCCGGTGCGCGCCGGCGCGCCGCCTACGAGGAAAGGCTTGCCGCCGAGGCCGGCCGCACCGAGTCGGGCGGCCGCAGCGCGGGCTACATGCGGCCCGTGCGGCTGGGCGAGCCCGACTTCGCGCAGGGCGTGGCGCTGTACCTCGAGGACGTGACCGTCAGCTTCGACGGCTTCAAGGCGCTCGACGCGCTGTCGCTGACCGTCGACGTCGGCGAGCTGCGCTGCATCATCGGCCCCAACGGCGCGGGCAAGACCACGATGATGGACTGCATCACCGGCAAGACGCGCCCGGATGCCGGCAAGCTCTTCTTCGGCAGCAACATCGACCTGCTGCGCCACCGCGAGAGCGAGATCGCGCAGCTGGGCATCGGCCGCAAGTTCCAGAAGCCCACCGTCTACGAGCAGCTCAGCGTGTTCGAGAACCTCGAGCTGGCGCTCAAGGCCGACCGCCGGGTGCGCGCCACGCTGTTCTCGCGCCTCGGCGGCGAGCAGCTTGACCGCATCGGCGAGGTGCTCGGCCTCATCCACCTGAGCGGCGAGGCGCAGCGCACCGCCGGCCTGCTGTCGCACGGCCAGAAGCAGTGGCTCGAGATCGGGATGCTGCTGATGCAGGACCCGCGCCTTCTGCTGCTCGACGAGCCGGTGGCCGGCATGACCGACGAGGAGACCGAGCGCACCGCCGAGCTGTTCCTCGGCCTCGAGGGCCGGCATTCGCTGGTGGTCGTCGAGCACGACATGAAGTTCGTCGACCAGCTGACCGAGGGGCGCAAGAAGGTGACGGTGCTGCACGAGGGCAGCGTGCTCGCGGAAGGCCGGCTGGAACAGGTCCAGGCGGACGAGCGCGTGGTGGAGGTTTATCTTGGCCGATGACATCCCCCCCCCGGAAGCGCCTTCGGCGCCTCCCCCCCAGGGGGGCACCGTCAGCGGCCCGGCGAAGCCGGTTCCGCGGCGGTCGCTTGGCTGGGGCACAGGCGTGCCTGCCGACTGCCCTGTCGCGAACTCGAGGACTGAGATGAGCCATTCGCCCAGCGCTGCCACGGGGGTAACCGGCGTCAAGGACCGCCCGATCGCCTTGTGCGCCGAAGGCATCAACCAGTACTACGGCGGCTCGCACATCCTGCGCGCGCTGGCCCTCGAGGCGCGCGCCGGCGAGGTGACGGTCGTGCTGGGCCGCAACGGCGTCGGCAAGACCACGCTGCTCAAGAGCCTGATGGGCGTGGTGCCGGTGCGCACCGGGCGCATCACGCTGGCCGGCGAGGACATCACCCGCGCCACGCCCTACGAGCGGGTGCGCCGCGGCATCGGCTACGTGCCGCAGGGCCGCGAGATCTTCGGTCGCCTGAGCGTCGAGGAGAACCTGCGCATGGGGCTGGCCAGCCGCCCGGCCGGCACGCCGCTCCCCCCCGAGCTGTTCGAGCTGTTCCCGGTGCTGCAGAAGATGAGACAGCGCCGCGGGGGCGACCTCTCCGGCGGCCAGCAGCAGCAGCTCGCCATCGCCCGCGCGCTGGCGGCAGGCCCGAAGCTGCTGATGCTCGACGAGCCGACCGAAGGTATCCAGCCGAGCATCATCAAGGACATCGGCCGCGTCATCCGCATGCTCGCCGACCGCGGCACGATGGCCATCGTGCTCGTCGAGCAGTACTACGACTTCGCGGCCGAAATGGCCGACCGCTACGTGGTGATGGAACGCGGCGAGATCGTGATGTCGGGCCGCGGCGCGGAGATGGAAGCCGACGGCGTGCGCCAGCGCATGTCGATCTGACGACCGGGCTGGAGCCGGGGCGTCACATGCGCCAGATGCGCGGCGGGTGGGCCGCCAGGCCCCAGGCCGCAGTGCGCCACGCCGAGCGCACCGCCAGCAGCAGCGTCATCAGCGGCTCGACCCGCTGGCCCAGCGCGCGCAGCACGACCACGCCGGACGCCGGCGACGTGGCGCCCGCGCGCATGCAGCCCGCGGCCTCGATCGCGGCGCGCGCGGCGTCGAGCAGTTCGTCGCGCCGCGCCCGCGGCAACGGCTCGCCGCTGGCGAACCACATCGTCGCGATCACCCGCTCGCCGGCCAGCCCCGGCGCACCGTCGAGCAGCAGGGTGTCGGCCGCGTCGATGGCCCCGCGGTCCAGCCACTGGCCGGGCACTTCCAGGTGCTGCACGAAGCGGCCGCGATCGAAGGGCTTGGCCGAGGCCGGCAGCCCGAGCGCCAGCACCTCCCAGCCCATGGCCTCGCCGCCGGGGCGCACGTCGACCGTCGTGCGGTTCTCCGCGATGCAGTCGGGGTAGGCCAGCGTCTCCAGCGGCAGCCACTCCAGCCGAGCCTCCGGCCCGACGGCCAGCCGGGCCGCCTGTCGCGCCGAGGCGCCGCTGCTGCGGTAGAAGCGCGTGGCGCCCGGCGTGGTGACCAGCGCATGCGCGCCCTCGCCGAGTTCGCAGTCGATTGCCAGCTCGTCACCACCCACGATGCCGCCCGGCGGGTGCACCAGCACGTGCTGGCAGATCCCGGGGCCTTCCGGGTACAGCGCCTGCAGCACCCGCAGCGGGCCGTCGTGCCGGTCGTGCGCGACCGTACGATCGCCCTCGCGCCGGTAGCGCAGCGCGAGCTGCCCGCGCCAGCTCACCGCGTGCGCCAGAAGTGGCGGTGCAGCGCCGCGATCTCGTCCTCGACCTCGGCGAAGGGGCCGTGCACCTGCATCGCCTTCTGGCCGCGCGCGAAGACGTCGCGGCATGGCAGGTCCAGCGTCGGGTTCTCGGCGTGGTTGCCGGTCAGATCGAGCAGGCGGCGCTCGCTCATCCCGTAGACCAGTCGGCCGATGTGCGCCCAGTACTGGGTGCCGGCGCACATCGCGCAGGGCTCGACGGTGGTGACGAGGGAGCAGTCCCACAGCTCGGCCGGCGCGATGCGCGACGCAGCCTCGCGCGCCAGCACCGCCTCGGCGTGGTTCACGCTGTCGACGTTGCCCTGCGTCATCAGCACGGTCTCGCCGTCGGCCGCGACGAGCAGTGCGCCGAAGGGGTGATGTCCGGCGTTCATCGCCGCGCGCGCCACGTCGTTGGCGCGCCGCAGCGCGGCGATCATCTGCTCGTGCGTCATCGGTCGATCACGCTGCCTGCGAGCCGCGGTGGGCCCAGCCCGTGGTGCGCTTCTCGACCCAAGAGAACAGCTCGTACATCGCCATCGCCATGGCGCCGATGGTCACCAGGCCCGCAAAGGCCAGCGACATGCGCTGCTGGCTGCCCGCGGTCTGCATCAGGTAGCCGATGCCGGAGTCGCCCGCGGTCATCTCGGCCAGCACGGTGCCCACGAAGGCGAGCGTGATGGCGATCTTCAGCGAACCGTAGAAGTACGGCATCGAACGCGGCAGGCCGACCTTGACCAGCACGTCCCAGCGCCGGGCGCCCAGCACGCGCAGCACGTCTTCCAGCTCGGGCTCGAGCGTGGCCAGGCCGGTGGCGATGTTGACGGTGATGGGGAAGAAGGAGATGAGGAACGCGGTCAGGATGCCGGGCCCGAGGCCGATGCCGAACCACACCACGAGGATGGGCACCACCGCGGCCTTGGGCACGGCGTTGAACGCCACCATCAGCGGGTACAGCGCGGTGTAGGCCAGGCGCGAGCTGCCGATCAGGAAGCCCAGCAGCACGCCGACGACGATGGACAGCCCGAAGCCCAGCATCGTGACCCAGAAGGTCTTCCAGGCGGCCTCCAGCAGCGGGCCCTTGAATTCGACGAACTGGTGGGCGATCTGCCAGGGGCTGGGGAAGATGAACTCGGGCACGCCGAAACCGGCCACGACGACCTGCCACAGCAGCAGGACCGCCGCCAGGACGATGAGGGGCGACCAGCGCTCGACGTTCTTGGTGATCTTCATGGCGCCCTCACTGCGGCACGGCAACGCCGCTCTTGCGCATCGCGCCGATGTGGCCGCGAAGCTCGTGGACGATGTCGGTGAACTGGGGGGTGTAGGTGATCTCGAGGTCGCGCGGGCGCGGCAGGTCGATGTGGCGCTTGACCACGAAGCGCCCCGGGCTGCGGCTCATGCAGTAGACGGTGTCGGCCAGGAACACGCTCTCGCGCAGGTCGTGCGTGACCAGGATGACGTTGAACTTCTTGGCCGCGTGCAGGTCGCGCAGCGCGCACCACAGTTCCTCGCGGGTGAAGGCGTCGAGCGCGCCGA
>JBILNT010000231.1:0-4846 GCA_044374875.1 Rubrivivax sp. | reverse complement strand
GGCCGACGATCGAGCGCGCCAGCGTGGTGAAGGCATCCCCGCGGCTTTGCAGGCGCGCCTCGCCGAACTTCGGGATGAGCTTCTTCATCACCCGGTCGCGGCGCGACAGGTGTCGGCAGGCCTCGTCCCAGTAGTCGGGCGTCACGGAAGCGATCCGCCTGCGGCCGGGTCGACGACGGTCCAGGTCGTGCCGTCCTTCGAGTCCTTCAACTGGATGCCCTGGGCGAGCAGATCGTCGCGGATGCGGTCGGCGCGGCCAAAGTCGCGCGCTTTCTTTGCCGCGGTGCGCTCGTCGATCAGGGTGCGGATGGCCGAATCGTCGAGCGCCGCGCCGGCCTGCAGGTAGGCCGCGGGCGCCTGCTGGAGGATGCCGAGCACGCCGCCCAATGCCCTCAGCAAAGCGGCGTCCTCGGGCCGGCGGCTGCGGTTGACCTCCCCCGCGATCTCGAACAGCACGGCCAGCGCAGCGGGCGTGTTGAAGTCGTCGTCCATCGCCGCCTTGAAGGCGGCCGCGCGCGGCCCGGTCCAGTCGAGGGTGAACCCGGCGGCGGGCTCCGCCGCCTGCAGCGCGGTGTAAAGGCGCCGCAGGCCGCTGCGCGCCTCGTCGAGCAGCGTGTCGCTGAAGTTGAACGGGCTGCGGTAGTGCGTGCGCAGCATGAAGAAGCGCAGCGCCTCGCCGTCGCCGCGGTACTTGGCGAGCACGTCGGCGATGGTGAAGAAGTTGCCCAGCGACTTGGACATCTTCTCGTCGTCGACGTTGAGGAATCCGTTGTGCAGCCAGTAGCGGGCGAAGGGCTGGCCGTTGGCGCCCTCGCTCTGCGCGATCTCGTTCTCGTGGTGCGGGAACTGCAGGTCCATGCCACCGCCGTGGATGTCGAAGGTGTTTCCCAGCAGCGTGCAGCTCATGGCAGAGCACTCGATGTGCCAGCCGGGGCGGCCCTCGCCGAACGGCGCGGCCCACTTGGCGTCCGAAGGCTCCTCGGGCTTGGCCGCCTTCCAGAGCACGAAGTCCAGCGGGTCTTCCTTGTCGCCGAGCACCGCCACGCGCTCACCGGCACGAAGCTCGTCGAGCGACTTGCCGGAGAGCTTGCCGTAGCCCGCGAAGCGCCGGACGGCAAAGTTCACGTCGCCGTCGGCACTGCGATACGCCAGGCCGGTGCGCTCCAGGCGCTCGATCATCTCGAGCATCTGCGGCACGTACTCGGTGGCGCGCGGCTCGTGCGTCGGCGGCTCGACACCGATGGCCGCCAGGTCGCGGTGCATCGCCGCGATCATCTCGTCGGTGAGCTGGCGGATCGGGATGCCCCGCTCCAGCGCACGACGGATGATCTTGTCGTCGATGTCGGTGATGTTGCGCGCGTAGGTCACGCGCAGGCCGCTGGCGCGCAGCCAGCGCACGACGACGTCGAAGGCCAGCATCATGCGCGCGTGGCCCATGTGGCAGAGGTCGTAGACCGTGATGCCGCAGACGTACATCCTCACGTGGCCCGGCTCGAGCGGGACGAACGCCTCGGTGCGTCGGGTCAGCGTGTTGTGGATGCGCAGGCTCATGGCGGCAGGCGGCGGATACGGGTGTCCGCGGGGCAGATTGCAGCGGGCGGCGCCGCGAGCGGGCGCCCGCAAGACGAACGAACCAGTATACCGACGCCCCGCACGGCGCCTGCGTGGTCTCGGCAACAGGCGGTCACGGCCAAACCAGCGACTCGGTAGACTCTCGCCCTGACGTCTTTTCCCCGGAGTTCCGACTTGATTTCGAAACGCCTGTCCCGCTTCTCGATGACCGTGACGGCTGCCGCGCTGGTGGCCGGTGCCTCGGCGGACGCGCTGGCGCAGAAGGTGCGCCTCGCCACGACCATGGGCGACGTCGTGCTCGAGCTCGACGCCGCGAGGGCACCGAAGACGGTCGAGAACTTCCTGCAGTACGTGCGCTCTGGCCACTACGACGGCACGATCTTTCACCGCGTGATCGACGGCTTCATGATCCAGGGCGGCGGCATGACGGACAACATGTCGGAGAAGCCCACCCGAGCACCGATACCCCTTGAGAGCCGCAACGGGCTGGCCAACGTGCGCGGCAGCGTCGCCATGGCGCGGACCGGGGTGCCCGACTCCGCCACCGCGCAGTTCTTCGTCAACCTGAAGGACAACACCTTCCTCGACCAGCCCAACGCACGCGACGGGCACGGCTACGCGGTGTTCGGCCGTGTCGTCGAGGGCATGGAAGTCGTCGACCGCATCAAGGCGGTGCCCACCGCGACCCGGCCGCCGCACCAGAACGTGCCGGTCACGCCGGTCGTCATCCGCAAGGCCACCCTGGAGAAGTGACATGAGCAAGTACGTTCGCCTGGAAACCACCGCCGGCAGCATCCGCCTCGAGCTCGACGACGAGCGCGCGCCGGCCAGCGTGGCCAACTTCCTCGACTACGTCGGCAAGGGCCATTACGACGGCACGGTGTTCCACCGCGTCATCAAGGGGTTCATGATCCAGGGCGGCGGCTTCGAGCCCGGCCTCAAGCAGAAGCCCACCGGCGCGCCGATCGCCAACGAGGCTGCCAACGGCCTGAAGAACCGCCGCCACACGATCGCGATGGCGCGCACCAGCGATCCGCATTCGGCCACCGCCCAGTTCTTCATCAACACCGTCGACAACGACTTCCTCGACCACACCTCGCCCAGCCCGCAGGGGTGGGGCTACGCGGTGTTCGGACGCGTCGTCGAAGGCACCGAGGTCATCGATGCGATCGAGCAGGTGCGCACCGGCCGCAGCGGCTTCCACAACGACGTGCCGCTCGAGAACGTGCTGATCACGCGCGCCACGGCGGAAGCGGCCTGATGCCCGACGGCAGCGCCGGTCGCTCCACCGCGCCTCGCGGCGCGGCGCTGGCGCTGCCGCCCTACTTCCGCTTCATCGCGCCCGCCGACTGGCGGGCCATAGACTTCATCTCCGACCTTCACCTGAGCGATGCGCTGCCGCGAACCTTCGCGACGTGGCGCGAGCACATGCTGCACACCCGCGCGGACGCGGTGTTCATCCTGGGCGACCTGTTCGAGGCCTGGGTCGGCGACGACGCCCGGCTGCGAGGGTTCGAGCAGCGCTGTCTCGACGTCCTGGCCGAGGCCAGCCTGGGCCGCAGGCTGGCGTTCATGCCGGGCAACCGCGACTTCCTCGTCGGCAACGCGATGCGGCGGGACTGCGGCCTGATGGGCCTGCCCGATCCGACCGTGCTCGAGGCCTGGGGACGGCGCGCGCTTCTGAGCCACGGCGACGCGCTGTGCCTGGCCGATACCGAGTACCAGGCCTTCCGCCGCGAGGTGCGTGGCGAGCGCTGGCAGGACGGCTTCCTGGGCCGACCGCTGGAAGTGCGGCTCGAGGTCGCGGCGGCCATCCGCCGCGAGAGCCAGGCGCGGCGGCGCTTCGACGGTGCGGCCGATGCCGACATCGACGTCGCCACCGCGGTCGGCTGGCTTCACGCGATGGGCGCGGCGGAACTTGTCCACGGCCACACCCACCGGCCGGGCAGCGAGTCGCTCGCCCCGGGCTTCAAGCGCCACGTCCTCAGCGACTGGGACCTCGACCACGCCGACCGCGCAGAAGTGCTTCGCCTGACGCGCGATGGGTTCGAGCGCCGGCCGCCCGCCAGCGCGGCGAATCCCTCCTGAACGGTCGTGCCCGCGCGCACGGCATCCGGCCGAGCATGCTGCTGACATGGCTGGAACGAGCCGCGGCACGGTGGCGTGAGCACCGCGAGCGGTCGGCGATCGAGCGCCGCCCGATACCGGACGACCTGTGGAAGCGCACGCTGGCGCGCTATCCCTTCCTGCGCCGACGCGACCCCGCCGACGAAGCCCGCCTGCGCCAGTTGACCAGCCTCTTCCTGGACCGCAAGGAGTTCAGCGCCAGCCCGGGCCAGCGCCTGACCAACGACGTGGTGGTCGCCATCGCGGCGCAGGCCTGCCTGCCGGTGCTCAGGCTGGGGCTGGCACGCTACGAGGGGTTCGTCGGCATCGTGGTGCACCCCGATCAGGTCGTGGCCCGGCGCGAGGTGCACGACGAGGACGGCATCGTGCACCGTTACGACGAAGTGCTGGCGGGCGAGGCCGTCGCGGGCGGCCCGGTGATGCTGTCCTGGCGCGACGTGCGCAGCGCAGGCGCAGGTTACAACGTCGTCATCCACGAGTTCGCGCACGTGCTCGACATGGAGGACGGGCTGCCCGACGGCGTGCCGCTGCTGCCGCCCGACCTGCCGCGCACGGCATGGCTGTCGACCCTCGAGCGAGAGTACGAGTCGTTCGCGCAGCGCGTGGAGCGCGACGAGCCGACCGCCCTGGACCCCTATGCTGCGCACGGCCACGAGGAGTTCTTCGCGGTGGCCAGCGAATCATTCTTCGCCGACCCCGAGGGCCTGCTCGCCGAGCACCCCGCGTGGTACGAGCTGCTGCGGCGCTTCTACCGTCAGGACCCGGCCCGGGAGACTCCGCCGCGCCGCGCGCGCCACGGGCCCTGACTCGACAGAGCCCGCCGGCGGCCCCCACGAAGCCGCCGGCCGGAGGCGCGGTCAGGCCGGGGTGGTCTCGGTGCGCGGCTTGTCGCTCTTGCGCGGCGGCTGGATGTCGAGCTGCACCTCGTCCTTGTCGTCGATGTCCACCGTCAGGCGACCACCGTCGACGAGGCGGCCGAAGAGCAACTCGTCGGCCAGTGCACGGCGGATCATGTCCTGGATCAGGCGCTGCATCGGGCGCGCGCCCATCAGCGGATCGAAGCCCTTCTTCCCCAGGTGCCGGCGCAGCGCGTCGCTGAAGGTGACCTCGACCTTCTTCTCGGCGAGCTGGCTCTCCAGCTGGAGGA
>JBILNT010000230.1:0-4854 GCA_044374875.1 Rubrivivax sp. | reverse complement strand
CTTCCGATCTCCGTCGAGATCGAGACCCCGAGGATCAGCGCGGCCTCCTTCGTGCCGACGAACGGTTCAGGTTCGGCCAGCCGAGCAACCTTGATGGCTTTTCTTGGCATTCTTGCGCTTTCCCGGTCCGGTCGACCGAAAACGAAAACCGATCACCTCGAGCTCGACGCCGCTTCGCGAGGCCCTCACGCCGCGCGGCCGGCCGCGTCGATTTCATTGATTCTGCCATGCGTTCGCACGGCCAAACGACCCGCCCGCAGGGCGCTTGCGCGTCCTTTGTTGCCGCTCACGATCACAGGGCTCGCCTTCTTGCGCCATGACCGCCGACACCGTATTTGCCGATGACAGCGAAAGGGGCACGCTGCGTGCCCGACCCCAGGGCCGCCGTGGAGCCGGCTTGCGCCTGGCCTGGCTGGGCGCCGCCATCACCGCACTGATCCTCGCCGCCGCGGCGCTGTTTGCTGCGGACCAGCGCATGTCGCTGCAGCGCGCCTGGCTCGACGCCGAGGCGCGCGAGGCGCGTGCGCTGCTCGAGCGGCTGAAGACCCCGGCCGACATCGCCGCACTGGCCGCCGGGCAGGCCGGCGTGCCCCCAGAACAGCATCGCTGGCTGGCCCTGTGCGTGGCCGGGGCGGCGCGCGCCCTCGCGCTGTCGCCGCGCTGGGGCGAGTCGGCCTGCCCGGTGCCGGGCAGCGACCGCCAGGCCCGTGCAGGCGCAGTGGCCGTGTCGACCACCGCCACCGGCTCCAACGCCACCGCCGGCTGGCATGTCGTCTGGCTGCGCACTGACGAGGGGGCCCAGGCGGCCACCGGCCTGGTGTTCGACGCCGCCCCCCGCCTGCGGGCCCTGCACGACGCCGCCTCGGCATCGCCTGGCTGGCTGACGTGGGTGGCAGCGGCCTGCCTGCTGGCCGCGCTGGCGCTGGGCGGGGCCCAGTTCGCGGCCGTGCGTCGGCTGCACGCGCTGTCGTCCAACCCTGCCAAGGGCACCGCCGCCGTGCTGTCGCGGCTTGGGGAATCCGCCCTCGTCGGGCGTGAGATCGCCCAGGCCGCCGACACCTTCGCCGCCACCCTCGCCAACCAGGGCGACGGCGTCCAGCGCACCGCGGAGATCCTCGGCCTGATGCGCAAGACCTGGCAGCAGTGCGCCGACGCGGTGCTGCTCGTCGACAACGGCGGCTGCATCGTCTATTGCAACGCCGCCGGACAGGCGCTGCTACGCGACCCGGGCGACCGGGTGATGGGCCTGCAGGTCGACAAGGTGCTGCCGGGCCTGGGCACCAGCCAGTTGCGCGAACGCGCGCTCGCGCGCGCCCCCGGGCAGGGCGCCGACGAGCCCGACGAGACCGTGATGATCTGCCGGCGCAGCGGCGAGCTGATCGACCTGGACATCCGGGCGTCGCTGGTCAGCATCGACGGCGAGCCCGTGTTCCTCATCATGGCCAGGCGGCATGGCAGCACCGATGCCCCGGCAGCGGCAGCCACAGCGCCGCGGCCCGACGCCACCACCCTGGCCGCCAACCCGCTGATCGCCACCATCAGCCACGAGCTCCGCACGCCGCTCAACGGGATCATCGGCATGACCGACCTGCTGGGTCGCACCAGCCTGGGCACAGACCAGCGGGAACTGCTGGACGCGCTGCGCACCAGCACGCAGCAGCTGCGCTCGCTGCTCAACGACATCCTCGACCTCGCGAAGGTCGAGTCCGGCCGGCTGCAGCTCGACTTCGTCGCCCTGGACCTCGTCGAGCGGGCGGCACGCTGCCTGAACGGCTTCCGGGCCGCAGCGCGCGCCAAGGGCGTGACGCTCGACTTCCGTCCGGCCGTGCCGTCGCTGCACGCGTCAGCCGACCCGATGCGCGTCACCCAGATCCTCAACAACCTCGTCGACAACGCCCTGAAATTCACCCCGCCGGGCGGGCGTGTCGTCGTCACGCTGGACGTCGAGCCGGCGGGCAGCGAGGCCGCCGACCTGCGTGCCGTGTTCACCGTCAGGGACACCGGCGTGGGCATCGCGCCCGACAAGCTGCCCACGATCTTCGAGCCCTTCCGCCAGGCCGAGGACTCCACGGCCCGCGAGTTCGGCGGCACGGGCCTGGGCCTGTCGCTGTGCCGCCGCCTGAGCCGGGCGATGAACGGCGACATCGACGTGCGCTCCACGCCCGGCGCGGGCACCACCTTCCGTGTCTGGCTGGACCTGCGGCGCGCCGCCACGTCTGCGGACTTCGCCGACACCCAGCCGATGGAGAACGCCAACGACGATGCATTGCTGCGCGGGCGCCGCGTGCTGGTGGCCGACGACAACACCATCAGCCAGAAGCTGCTGACCCGCTGGCTCGAGCAGGAGGGCGTGATCGTCGAGCTCGCCACCAACGGCGCCGAGGCCGTCAGGCGTGCCCAGCAGGGCGGGCTGGACATGATCCTGATGGACCTGTCCATGCCCGTCATGGACGGGTTCGACGCCACGCGCTTCATCCGGCGGATGGCGTCGGGGGCCGAGCCCGGCCAGGGTCGGACGGCATCGGAAGTGCCCATCATCGGCGTCACCGCCCGCGCGATGCCGGGTGACCAGGACGCCTGCCTGCGCTCCGGCATGGACGGCTACGTGACCAAGCCGATCAAGCGCCACGAGCTCATCCGGACGATGGCCAGTGCCGTGCGCACCGACGAGCCGGAGGCCACCTCCGCAAAATCACCGAAAACACCCGCTTCTTGACAGCCCGGGCCGGGCGGGCCGCGTCTATCATCGAGCCGCCAAGTGCGCAGTGTGGCCGTCGGATCAGGTCGGGTCAGGGCCAGGGCCAGGACAGGATCCCGCGGCATCGTCGAGCCATGAAACCCAGGGCGGCAGGAGGAGGCCGCGACACATGAACCACACAGCGTTGGCCGACTGGGTGCTGGAGTCGGAGTTCTCCTTCGGCAGCGCGCTCGCCGACATGGACGACGACATCGAGGCCTACCGGGAACTCGGTGTGATCTACGCCGAAGAACTGCCGCGGCAGCTCACCCTGCTGGACACCTGCGGGGGCGACGTGCGGCTCCTGCTGCCGCTGCTGCACGAGGCGGCGAACACCCTGGGCGTGATCGGCGCCCGGCTGTATGCGCGCAGGATCCGCGACGTCGAGGAAGACCTGCGCTCCGGCATCCCGAGCGACCCCTTCTCCGCGGCGCTCAACACCGCCGAGGCCATGCGGCGGACCGGCCAGGCACTGGAGGCCTGGCTGGCGACGCGCGCCGGCTAGCCGGGCATCCCGAGCGACCCCTTCTCCGCGGCGCTCAACACCGCCGAGGCCATGCGGCGGACCGGCCAGGCACTGGAGGCCTGGCTGGCGACGCGCGCCGGCTAGCCGGGCAGCCCAGCCAGCCCCGCACCGCGGTCGCTCGCGGCCTGAGAGCCGCTGAACAGCACCCCCAGCAGCCGCGCGATGTCGTCCTTCTGCATGGGCTTGTAGAGCATCGCCGTCACGCCGGCCTCGGCGGCCTTGTCCGCCATCTCGGGCATGACGTCGGCCGTGATCGCCACCACGGGCACCGTGCCTGCCGGCGCCGGCAGCGCGCGGATCGCGCGCGTTGCCGCGATGCCGCCCATCCGGGGCATGTGCATGTCCATCAGCACCAGGTCGAAGCGGCGGTGCGCCGCCTTGTCCAGTGCCGCCTGGCCGTTGTCGACCAACTCGCAGCGATGCCCCAACGCCTCGAGCGCGTGCCCGACGAACCGGCGGTTGATCGCGTTGTCGTCGGCCACCAGCACGTCCAGCACTCGTCGCGGCAGCACCGGTGCCGGCGCATCGTCGGCCGGCACGGGGGCCGGTGCGCCGGCGCGATCCTGCGCGACGGCCGCCGACAGCGTCAGCGTGAAGCGGCTGCCCTGCCCCGGCGAGCTCGTCACCGTGATGTCGCCGCCCATCAGCCGCGCCAGGCTGCGTGAGATCTCCAGGCCCAGGCCCGAGCCGCCGTGGCGGCGGCTGATCGACGCATCGCCCTGGTGGAAGCGCTGGAACAGCCCCGCCAGCGTGGCCGCGTCCATGCCGATGCCCGTGTCGTCGATGCCGAGGCTCAGCACCACCCGCCGCGCGTCGTCCTCGAGCCGGGCCTCGACGCTCACCCGCACGCCGCCACGCTCGGTGAACTTCACGGCGTTGCTGATCAGGTTCACGAGGATCTGCCGCAGCCGCACCACGTCCAGCATCACCACCTCCGGAACGTCGGGCGCGCAGCTCGTCTCCAGTGCCAGCCCGCGCTCGGCCGCGTTGGGCCGGAACAGCTCCACGACCTGCGCGACCACCGCCGGCACCCGGCACGGCGCGGGGACGACGTGCACGCGGCCGGCCTCGATCCGCGTGACGTCGATGACATCGTTGAGCACCGCCAGCAGCTGCTGCGCCGAGTCCCTCGCAACCTGGACGTGCTGCCTTGCCACGGGCTGGAGCGCCTCGCCCTGCAGCAGCGAGAGCTGGCCCAGCACCCCTTGCAAGGGCGTGCGGATCTCGTGGCTCATGTTGGCCAGGAACCGGGTCTTCGCCTCGCTGGCCTGGCGCGACGCGCGCTGCGCCACGCGCAGGCTGCGCAGCGTGTCGACGAGGCGGCGCTGCCGCGACGCCAGCGCGCGCACGTGCACCGTGAGCAGGCCGACGAACAGCAGCAGCATCAGCACCTGCACCAGCGAGATCGCGATCGACAGGCTGATCTGCGTCTGCACGCTGTCGGCACGCTCGGTCGCCACCTGGCCGTAGACGTGCTGGATCTCGACCGCCAGCCGCCTGAGAGCCTGAGAGTTTTTCTCGCCATCTTGGTAATTGGCATGCAACTGGCTAATCTTTGACCATGAGCGAACCCCAGCACCAAGGCGAGGCG
>JBILNT010000054.1:0-17133 GCA_044374875.1 Rubrivivax sp. | reverse complement strand
CGCCAAGACGCCCCGTATCTAGGCGCAAACCACAGCCATAGCTCGGGCTATGGCGCGGATTTGCAACGACGAGACGGGGTGTTTTGGGGTGCAAGGCGGGCATGGGGGAAAGACTCTCAGGCTCTCATTCCTCGCGGGTCCTGCAAGGAATCAGACCTGACCCCGTCATGGGGGTGAGGGGCCCCGTCGCGGGACTGCTGGTCAGGCCAGGCCGAGCTTGGCCGCCAGGCCGATGCGCTGGAGCTTGCCGGTGGCGCCCTTGGGGATCTCTTCCATGAAGAGGATCTTCTTCGGCACCTTGAAGTCGGCCGCGCGGGTGCCCACGAAGGCCTGCAGGTCGCGCTCGGTGGCGGCCTGGCCTTCGCGCAGCACCACGACCGCCGCCACTTCCTCGCCGAGCTTGGGGTGCGGCATGCCGAAGGTCACGACCTGCGCCACGGCCGGGTGGTCCATCAGGATCTCGTCGACCTCGCGCGGGCTGACCTTCTCGCCGCCGCGGTTGATGATCTCCTTGAGGCGGCCGGTGATGCTGACATAGCCGTCGGCGTCCATCACGCCCTGGTCGCCGGTGCGGAACCAGCCGTCGACGAAGGCCTCGGCGTTGGCCTTGGGGTTGTTCTCGTAGCCGCGCGTGACGTTCGGGCCGCGGATCACGATCTCGCCGGTGCCGCCACGCGGCAGCAGGCTGCCGTCCTCGGCCATGATCGCCACCTCGGGCCCGGCCGCGACGCCCACCGTGCCCGGCTTGCGCACCGCCGGCGGCAGCGGGTTGCTGGCCATCTGGTGGGTCGCCTCGGTCATGCCGTAGCTCTCGACGAGCGGGGCCTTGAAGACCTCCTCGAGTTCCTTGATGACCTGCGGCGGGATCGACGACGACGACGAGCGGATGAAGCGCAGCGGATGACGCGCGATGACGTCGAGGTTCTTCGACGCCCGGCCCAGGATGGCCTGGTGCATCGTGGGCACCGCGGTGTACCAGGTGGGCTTCGCCTCGTCCATCCAGGCGAAGAACTTCAGCGCGTTGAAGCCGGGCGTGCAGAACACCTGCGAGCCGGCCGACAGCGGCGCCAGCACCCCGGCGATCAGGCCGTGGATGTGGAACAGCGGCATGATGTTCAGCCCGCAGTCGTTCGCGCTGAACTGCAGCGTGCGTCCGATGTGCGTGGCCGAAGCGGCCAGGTTGCGCTGCGACAGCGGCACGATCTTCGGGCGCGAGGTGGTGCCCGAGGTGTGCAGCAGCATCGAGACGTCGTCGGGCTCGGCCGCGCCGCCGTTCGCGGCAGGCGTGCCGCCCTGGCCGTCGCGGGCCACCAGGCGGAAGTCGCCGGCCGGCGCACCGTCGTCGACGATCAGGTCGATCAGCCGCACGCCCAGCTTCTGCGCCACCTCGATGGCCGGCGAGGTGCTCGCGGCCTCCACGATCAGCGCCTTGGCGTTCAGGTCCGACAGGTAGAACTCGAACTCGTCGGCCCGGTAGGCCGGGTTCAGCGGCGCACTGGTCACGCCGCTGGCGCAGGCGACGAAGCACGCCGCCATCTCCGGGCCGTTGGCCAGCACGATGGCGACGCGGTCGTTGCGGCCGATGCCCAGGCCGTTGAGGGTGGCCAGGGTGCGATCGATCAGCGCGCGCAGCGCACCGTGCGTCAGCGCGGTACGGCCCGGCGCCGACAGCGCCGGTGCGCCGTCGGTGCCGATGGCCAGCAGGGCCTTCAGGGTGGGGCTCATGGGATCTCCTCGGTGCAGATGGAATGCGTGAAGGGTCCGGCCGCTGACTGGCGCCGAAAGCCGCGGGTTATACCCGAGCCGTCACCGCGAGCGCGCCAGTCGGACGAAGCGCGAGCATCCAGCCGGCCACCATGGCGGGCGATTCCTCGTGCGCGAGATGTCCGGCGCCCGGCAGGATGAACAAGGTGGATCCGGGGCTGATGCGGTGCACGCGGCGCGCCTGCCGCGGCGGCGTGGCGCGGTCGTTGGCGCCCGCCAGCAGGTGAAGCGGCAGTGCCAGGCGCGGCAGCTCGTGGGCCAGCGAACGCAGGTCCCAGTGGGCCATCATGGCCAGCGCCGCAGCAGTATGGCCCGGACTGCGCATCAGGCGGCCGTACAGGGCAAGCCCCGCGGCATCCAGCCGCGACCCGGTGCCGCCGACGAGCCGCGCGACGACCTCCGGGTCGGCGGCGCGGCGCGCGAACAGGCGCGCCACCCAGCCGGCCCCGTGCAGCAACCGCGCCAGCGGACCGAACACCGGGGCCGCCACGCCGCCAAAGGGCAGGAAGGCGCCGTTGACGGCACCGAGCACCGCGCCGGGCAGCGCGCCGTCCAGCGCCATGCGCACGACGATGGCCGCACCGGCCGAGTGGCCCACCGCCACGTCGGGCCGGAAGGACAGCCGCTGCAGCAGCGCCTCGAGCGCCCGCGCCACCCCGGGCAGGGTGAGGCGGCTGGCGGCCGGCATCGACGTGAACGCATGACCGGGAAGGTCCATCGCCAGCCAGTCGTACTGCGGATCGACCAGAGGGAGGATGGCCCGCCAGGTGTGCGTCGATGCGCCGGTGCCGTGCACCAGCAGCAGCCGCGGCCGCCCGCGAGCCGCGGGCCCGGCGCGCTGCACGTGCCAGCGCAGGCCGCCGGCCTCGACGAACGCGCTGTGCTCGCGCGCAGGCCAGTCGCGACCGTCGGTCGACCAGTCCAGGCGACCTGCCACGACCGGCCCGTCAGCCGCGCGCGGCAGGGGCCCCGGCGCCGGCCTTGACCACCTGCGACAGCGCGCTCGCGCCGGCATAGGGCAACGGCACGTAGGCGGCAGCCAGGTCCTCGGCCAGCCGACGCGCCTGCACCTGCGGCTGCGGCGAGGTGTCGATCAGCAGGACGGCACAGCCCAGCGCGCGCAGCCGCCGCGCGGCACCCTGGGCGTCGGCCTCGGCACGCGGCCGCCCGCCGGTGCCGTCGAGCGCGACGTTGGCGCGGCCGTCGGTCAGCAGCACGACGACCGGCGTCTCGCCGCGACGGCGCACGGCGTCGGCCAGCGCGGCCGCGGCGTCGATCGCGCTGGCCAGCGGCGTGCCCCCGCCACCGGGCAGGCCGGCCAGGCTGCGCTTGGCGCGCACCAGCGAGCGCGTGGGCGGCAACAGCAGTTCGGTGCCCCGGCCGCGGAACGCCAGCACGGCGACGCGGTCGCGCCGCACGTAGCAGTCGGCGAGCAGCAGTTCCACCGCGCCCTTGGCCTCGGCCAGCCGCGCCAGCGCGGCCGAGCCCGAGGCGTCGACGACGAAGATGGTCGTCGTCTCGCGACGCTGCCGGTAGCGCGTGACGTGGAAGTCCTCGGGCCGCACGAGCACGCGGCGGCCGTCCTGCGATGCCGGCGCGGCGCGCTGGCGCAGACGCTGCCAGGGCGCCGCGGCGCGCAGGGTCTCGATCAGGTTCAGGCGCAGGCCGCC
Source organism: Rubrivivax sp. (assembly GCA_044374875.1). Taxonomy (GTDB): domain Bacteria; phylum Pseudomonadota; class Gammaproteobacteria; order Burkholderiales; family Burkholderiaceae_C; genus Rubrivivax. The sequence goes on along the minus strand of JBILNT010000054.1, from coordinate 13,699 downwards.
GCGTGGCTCGCCGCGGCGCACGCCCGCCGGGCGGCCGCGCAAGGCGCTCTTCTGCATCGCGCCGGCCTTGCCGGCGGCCCGGGCGCGATCGCGCGCGGCCTGCTCGGCCTTCAGCCGTGCCAGCAGGCCGGGCGGCAGGGCGGCCAGCGCCGCCTGCAGCACCACGTCCTCGAGCGGTCCCTGGGGTTCCTCGGCGGGGGGCTCTTCACGGTCGGCGTCGGGCGGTGTGTCCGCCGGGGGATCGGGGGGCGGCTGCGGCGGTTCGGCCTCCGCTTCGTCAGCCGGCGGCTCGGGTGGCACCGGGATGCGCGTGGCGCGGGGCGCAAGCACCAGCCGTGCCGCCACGGCCGCATCCTCGGCCACCGCCTCGTCGCGCCCGGCCAGCGCGGCGTGGGCCCGCGCCACGCGCAGCGCCAGCAGGGTCGGGCGCATCGAGTCCACACCCAGCGCCGCGGCCGTGGCGCACAGCGACTGCAGCAGGTCGTCGGCCAGCGTCACGCGGGCGAGGCGGGAACGCGCCGCATGCACCTCGCGCACCGCGGCATCGTCGCCCGGCTCGTCTTCGAAGGGGTCGAAGGCGTCGCGCGGCGACACCGTGTCGAGCGACAGGCGCAAGGCCAGCCGGTCGAGCAGCGCGGCCGGCACGCGCTCGTCGTCGGCCAGGCCCTCGTCGAGCGCGACGACACCGAAGCGCGCCGGGTGGCGCAGCGCCACACCGTCGCGCTCGACCACCACCTCGCGACGGTCCAGCGCCGCGGCCAGCCGGGCCGCGGTGCCAGGCGACATGCGCTCGGCCATCGCAGCCAGCACCACGCCGCCGTCCGCCTCGGCGAGCAGTCCACGCTGCGCCACCGGGCGCCCGGCCTGCAGCGTGGCGGCCAGGTCCAGCCCGCCGAGCAGGCGCTCGTCGCGGATGTGCTGGGGCAGGCGACGCTGCGGCACGCCGGGCCCGAGCAGGCGCGAGAGCAGCCGCAGCCACTGCTCGCGCACCGGCCCGGCGCTGGCCTGCAGGTGCGCGCCGCCGAGCCCCGTCGGGTCCACCGCCAGCAGCGCCGCGGCCAGGGTCGCGTCGGCCCAGGCCGCGTCGTCCGGCGCGCCCCCGGTCATTGCGGGAACAGGTCGGCCACGGCGCGCTCGACGCGCACGGTAGAGCCCGCATCGTCGAGCGGGTTGCGGCGCAGGCGGTGGCGCAGGGCCGGTGCGGCGACACGCCGGAGCTGGGCGTCGCCGACCACGCCGTCGCCGTCCAGCGCCGCCAGTGCGCGCGCCGCGCGCATCAGCGTGAGCTCGCCGCGCAGGCCGTCGGTGCCCAGCTTCATGCACAGCTCGGCGCCGCGGGTCAGCGCGGCGTCGGGCACCTGCACCTCGGGCAGCCGCTTGCGCGCCGCGGTGATGCGCCTGCGCACCTTCTCGTCCTCGGCATGCCAGCGCTCGACGAATGCGGCCGGGTCACGCTCGAAGGCGTCGCGCCGGCGCACCACCTCGATGCGCGTGGGCACGTCGGCCGGCGTGCGCACCTCGACAGACAGGCCAAAGCGGTCGAGCAGCTGCGGGCGCAGCTCGCCCTCCTCGGGGTTGCCGCTGCCCACCAGCACGAAGCGCGCAGGGTGCCGCACCGACAGCCCCTCGCGCTCGACGACGTTCTCGCCCGATGCGGCGACGTCGATCAGCAGGTCGACGAGGTGGTCCTCGAGCAGGTTCACCTCGTCGATGTAGAGAAAGCCCCGGTTGGCCCGCGCCAGCAGCCCGGGCTCGAAAGCCTTGACGCCCTGAGCCAGGGCGCGCTCGAGGTCGAGCGCACCGACCACGCGGTCCTCGGTGGCGCCCAGTGGCAGGTCGACCACCGGCACCGGGATCAGCTCGCTCCGGGGCTTGCCATGGCTCTTGAGCTCGGCGCACTGCTCGCAGCGCGGCGTGGCGTCGGCCGGGTCGCAGTGATAGCGGCAGCCGGTGGTGGCGCGCATCTTCGGCAGCAGCGCGGCCAGCGCACGCACCGCGGTGCTCTTGCCGGTGCCGCGGTCACCGAACACCAGCACGCCGCCGACCGTGGGGTCGACCGCGGCGATCAGGATCGCCAGCTTCATCTCGTCCTGGCCGACGATCGCGGAGAAGGGGAAGGTCAACGACATCGGGTCTCGCTCGGGCTCATGGGTGAAGTGTGCTGCCGGCGCGCGGCGGTGCCGTGCGCGGCGTCAAGGGCCATGCATGGCCTCGCCGGCCTCGGCATTGGAGATATGGCGTCGGGCGCGGCGTATCGCCCACAGCGCCGCCAGCGCGATGACCGGCAGCGAGATGCCGACCGCCAGCTCGGCCTTGACCGGCAGCCCGGCTTCCCGGGCGGCCTTGGCAGCGTAGCCCACCAGCCCGGCCACGTAGTAGACGATGGCCGCCACCGACAGCCCCTCGACCGTCTGCTGCAGCCGCAGCTGCAGCTTGGCGCGCCGGTTCATCGATTCGAGCAACGACTGGTTCTGCTTCTCGCGCGCGATCCCCACCCGCGTGGCCAGCAAGGCGCTGGCCTGGGCGACGCGGTCGGAGAGGTCGCGCAGTCGCTGCGACACGGTGTTGCAGGTGGCCACGGCGGGCGTGAAGCGACGCGCCATGAACTCCTCCACCGTCTGCAGCCCGGGGATGCGGTCCTCGCGCAGCTCGACGATGCGGGTGCGCACCAGCTCGCTGTAGGCGCGGCAGGCACCGAAGCGGAACTGGCTGGCCGCCAGGCCGCTCTCGACCTCGGCCGCCAGCCGCGTGAGTTCGTGCAGCAGCGCCTCGTCGTCGCCGTCGCCGCGGGCCATGCCATCGGTCAGCCCGGCCAGCGCCTTCTCGATGGCGAGGATGCGCGGCGACTGGCGCCGCGCGATCGGCAACGCCAGCAGGGCCAGCATCCGGTAGGCCTCGATCTCGAACAGCCGCTGCATCATCCGGCCGGCCTGCCGCGGCGTGAAGCCGCGGTCGATCAGCAGGAAGCGCGAGCAGCCGTCGGGATGGATGCGGAAGTCGGTGAAGGCATAGCCGGCGCCTTCGCCGATCGAGGAGCCGACGACCATGTTGGCGCCGAAGTGCTCGGCGAGGAAGGCCGGCTCGGGGACGGTCCCGTCACTGTGGATCAGCTTGGCGTGCGCGGCCACCACGGTGCGCCCCGGAATGGCCTCGAGCCACCCTTCCGGCAGCAGCGCCGAGGCCGGTTCGCTGAAGGGCTGCGGGCTGCGGCCGGGCACGATGAAGACGAAGCTGGAGAACTCGCCGTGGCGCTCCCACTTCAGGCGCACGGCGCCGAGCTGGGCGCTGAACTGCGCCACGCCGGGGCCGGGCGGCGACACGTCGTGGCGGGCGCACAGGCGGGCGACGTGCTGACGCTCGAGCTCGCGCGCCTCGGCATCCACCAGCACCGCGAGGTAGGTCGCGCGGCACGGGGTCTCCAGCGGCTCGGGCGGGCGGGCATGGACTTCGTCGGCGAGCGTCAGCCGCTCGGCCATGTCTCTGGGAAGCGCGGGCACGCTCAGTCTCCGTATTGGTGGGCAGGCACGCCGAGCAACGGCGCGTCGTGGGCTCGCAGCATCCTCTCGGCCTCCTCGAGCATGAAGTAGCGGAAGGCCTCCGCCGCGGGCGACAGCATCTTCGACATCAGGTGCACCAGGTTCCAGGTCTTCATGATCGGCGTGCCCTCGACGTCGATCACGCCCAGCAGCCCGGAGCGCACCTCGAGCCCGATGGTGTGCAGCGACAGGAAGCTCACGCCCATGCCGGCCATCACCGCCTGCTTGATGGTCTCGTTGCTCGACATCTCCATCGTGATGCGCGGGGTGACGCGCTGCTCGGCGAAGAAGTCCTCCATCGCCTTGCGCGTGCCGGAGCCCGGCTCGCGGACGATGAACGGAGGGTCCTCCAGCGCCGCGGCGCCGACGCGGTCGCGCGCCAGCAGCGGGTGGCCAGGCGGCGCCACGAAGACCAGCGGGTGCGCCGCGAGCGGCTCGGCGCGGGTGGCCATCTCGCGCGGCGGCCGGCCCATCACGGCCATGTCGACCTCGCCGCCGTGCAGCAGCGCGACCAGCTGCTCGCGGTTGCCGCTGACCGCCAGCCGCACCTCCACGCCCGGGTGCTCCTCGCGGAAGCGGGCCAGCAGCCGCGGCACGAAGTACTTCGCGGTGCTGACAAGCCCGATGTTCAGCACGCCGGTCTCGACCCGGCGCAGCCGCGCCATCGCGTCCTCGGCTTCCTTGATCGTCGCCAGCATGCGCTTGGCATAGACGAGCAGGTACTCGCCGGCGGTGGTCAGCGAGACGCTGCGCCCCTGGCGGTCGAACAGGGGCAGTTCGACCGCCGCCTCCAGTTCCTTGATCTGCATCGTCACCGCGGGCGGCGTGAGGTGCAACGCCTCGGCGGCACGGACGAAGCTCAGCCGCCTCGCGACTTCGGCGAATACGCGGAGTTGACGCAGCGTGACGTTACGCACGGTTGACAGATTAAGGCATTCTGAAGTGGGCGCCAAGTCGATTTGAATTGCTCTTCATGACCATGATTTCTACAGTGGCTTGGCCGCGACGAATGCGGCCTTCCCGACGAGGAGCCAGGTCATGAACGAGCCGGTCGAGCCAGGGTTGGCGCAAGCCACCCAGATCACGGATGCAAGCAAGCGCTACGCGGCCGGGGTGCTGAAATACCGCCAGATGGGCTACTGGGTGCCCGACTACGAGCCGCGAGAGACCGACGTGGTCTGCCTGTTCCGCATCACGCCGCAGGAAGGCGTGGACCCGGTGGAGGCAGCGGCAGCGGTGGCCGGCGAATCCAGCACCGCCACCTGGACGGTCGTCTGGACAGACCGCCTGACCGCCTGCGACAGCTACCGCGCCAAGGCCTACCGCGTCGAGCCGGCGCCGGGCAACCCCGGCCAGTACCTCGCCTGGGTGGCCTACGACCTGATCCTCTTCGAGGAAGGCTCGATCGCCAACATGACGGCCAGCCTGATCGGCAACGTCTTCAGCTTCAAGCCGCTGAAGGCGTGCCGGCTGGAGGACATCCGCGTCCCGGTGGCCTACGTGAAGACCTTCAAGGGCCCGCCGACCGGCCTGGTGGTCGAACGCGAGCGCCTGGACAAGTTCGGCCGCCCGCTGCTGGGCGCCACCACCAAGCCCAAGCTGGGGCTGTCGGCCCGCAACTACGGCCGTGTCATCTACGAAGGGCTCAAGGGCGGCCTCGACTTCATGAAGGACGACGAGAACATCAACTCGCAGCCCTTCATGCACTGGCGCGACCGCTTCCTCTACGTGATGGACGCCGTGAACAAGGCCAGCGCCGCCACCGGCGAGGTCAAGGGGAGCTACCTGAACGTGACCGCCGCGACGATGGAGGACATGTACGAGCGCGCCGAGTTCGCCAAGGAACTGGGCTCGGTGATCGTGATGGTCGACCTCGTGATCGGCTGGACGGCGATCCAGAGCATGGCCAACTGGGCGCGGCGCAACGACGTGATCCTGCACATGCACCGCGCCGGCCACGGCACCTACACGCGGCAGAAGAGCCACGGCGTGAGCTTCCGGGTCATCGCCAAGTGGCTTCGCCTGGCCGGCTGCGACCACCTGCACGCCGGCACCGCGGTGGGCAAGCTCGAGGGCGACCCGATGACCGTGCAGGGCTACTACAACGTCTGCCGCGACGCCTTCACGCGCCAGGACCTGCCACGCGGCCTCTACTTCGACCAGGACTGGGCCGACCTGAAGAAGGTCATGCCGGTGGCATCGGGCGGCATCCACGCCGGCCAGATGCACCAGCTCATCGACCTCTTCGGCGACGACGTGGTGCTGCAGTTCGGCGGCGGCACCATCGGCCACCCGGCCGGCATCCAGGCCGGCGCGGTGGCCAACCGGGTGGCGCTGGAGGCGATGGTCAAGGCCCGCAACGAAGGCCGCGACATCGCGGCTGAAGGGCCCGAGATCCTGCAGCAGGCAGCAAGCTTCTGCACGCCGCTCAAGCAGGCGCTGGACACCTGGAAGGACGTGTCGTTCAACTACGCCAGCACCGACCAGTCGGATTACTCCAACACGCCTGCCCTGGCCTGACGCGCCAGGAGGAGATCCCCGCCATGAAGAGCAACCCCACCGGCCGCCTCACCCAAGGCCAGTTCAGCTTCCTGCCCGACCTCGGCGACGCCGAGATCGCCCTGCAGGTCGAGTACGGGCTGCGCAAGGGCTATGCCTGGAGCGTCGAATACACCGACGACCCCCACCCGCGCAACACCTACTGGGAGATGTACGGCATGCCGATGTTCGACCTGCGCGACGCCGCCGGCGTCGTCGCCGAGATGAACGAGTGCCGCCGCACCTTCCCGAACCACTACGTGCGGCTGATGGCCTTCGACTCGTCGCGCGGTGTCGAGTCCATCGCGATGAGCTTCATCGTCCAGCGCCCGGCCGACGAGCCCGGGTTCGCGCTGGAACGGCAGGAGACCGCAGGCCGCGGCATGCGCTACACCGTGGCGGGCTACGCCGCGCAGCGCCCCGAGGGCCGGCGCTACGGGGGTTGACGGTGGCGGCGCCGCTCTATGCGATCCCGGGAAGCACAGCGCCGGCAGCGCCCGGGCCGGCTGCGGAGCCGGCGGCCGCTCCCAAGGCCGCGCCCCGCACGGTCGGAGAGGTGCTGGCGGCCAGCCAGGTCGAGAGCGTGCTCGACGAACTCGACCGCGACCTGGTGGGCCTGGCGCCGGTCAAGCAGCGCATCCGCGACGTCGCCGCGCTGCTGGTCATCGACAAGCTGCGGCTGAACCTGGGCCTGGCGGCGCAGTCGCCGAGCCTGCACATGTGCTTCAGCGGCAACCCGGGCACCGGCAAGACCACCGTGGCCATGCGGATGGCGCAGATCCTCCACCGGCTGGGCTACGTGCGCAAGGGTCACCTCGTGGCCGTGACCCGCGACGACCTCGTGGGCCAGTACATCGGCCACACGGCGCCGAAGACCAAGGAGGTGCTGAAGAAGGCGATGGGCGGGGTGCTGTTCATCGACGAGGCCTACTACCTGTACCTGCCAGAGAACGAACGCGACTACGGGCAGGAGGCCATCGAGATCCTGCTGCAGGTGATGGAGAACCAGCGCGACGACCTCGTCGTGATCCTCGCCGGCTACAAGGACCGGATGGACACCTTCTTCCGGAGCAACCCGGGGATGAGTTCGCGCATCGCCCACCACATCGACTTCCCCGACTACTCCGTCGACGAGCTGATCGCGATCTCGGGGCGCATGCTCTCGCAGCAGCACTACCGCTTCGCCGAAGGCGCCGACGAAGTGTTCCGCGCCTACCTCGAGCGTCGCCTCGCGCAGCCACACTTCGCCAATGCGCGCAGCGTGCGCAACGCGCTCGACCGCGCCCGGCTGCGCCAGGCCAGCCGCCTGTTCGCCGACCGCGACCGCGTGCTCGACGAAGCCGAGCTGACCACCATCGTCCCGGCCGACCTGCTGGCCAGCCGGGTGTTCGCCGACAAGGCACCGTGACGGGAGCAAGGGTGCTGCGCGCCCTGCTCTGGGACGTCGACGGCACGCTGGCCGAGACCGAGCGCGACGGTCATCGGGTGGCCTTCAACCTCGCGTTCGAGGCGCGCGGCTGCGCATGGCACTGGGACGAGCCGCGCTACGGCGAGCTGCTGCGCGTGGCCGGGGGCCGCGAGCGGCTGCTGCACGACATGGCGCACCGGCCAGACGCGCCACACGACGCGGCCGGACGCGAGGCGCTCGCGCGCGAGCTGCATGCGCTGAAGAACCGCTACTACGCCGAGCGGGTGGCCGCTGGCGCCGTGGCGCTGCGGCCCGGCGTGGCCGAACTGATGGAAGACGCCCGCGCGGCAGGGCTGGCGATGGCCATCGTGACGACGACGAGCCGCTGCAACGTCCAGGCCCTGCTCGATGCAACCCTCGGCAGCGACGGCTGGCGCCGCTTTGCCACGGTGGTGGCCGCCGAGGACGCGCCGCGCAAGAAGCCCGACCCGCAGGCCTACACGCTGGCCCTGGCGCGGCTGGGCCTCGCCCCATCCGAGACCTTGGCACTGGAGGATTCTCCGGCGGGCTTGGCCGCCGCCCGCGCCGCAGGCGTGCCGGTGGTCCTCACGCGCAGCCGCTACTTCGCCGACTGCCCCGGCGAGGCAAGCGTGGCCGCAGGGCCGGGGCTCGACTCGTGCCAGGGCTGGACCCCGCCGGCGACCGCTGCCGGCCGCATCGGCCTTGCCCAGTTGCTGTCATGGACGAGCGCTGCATGAGGACAGCGTTTTCGGAGGACAATACAGGGTTCGCTGCCGCGCCAGGCGGCGCCCTCACCAGCACCCCGAACGACTCATGGCCACCCGCCGATCTGCCCCCAGCGCCGTGTCTACGAACGGCATGAAGCTTCGCCAGACCCAGGCCGAGTACACCGCCGCGCGGCCGCACGCCGAGCCGGGTGTCAAGCCCCTGATGTCCAGCTCGAAGATGTACGTCTGCATCCGTTGCCACGCCAACTTCAAGACCGGCGAAGGCAAGCCCGACCCGCGCCTGCGCGGCCTGGGCCGCTGCAACAACTGCCTGGGCGCGACGGCACCGACGTCGACCTGATCCCCGGGCAGCGCCCACTGTCCGCGCCCGGCGCCCCGCCCGTCGCGCCTTTCCCCGGCCAGGCGCGGCGTCTGGAAAAGACCCCACGAGACGGGCAAACTCTCTTGCCCGTCACGGGACCACCGGTAACATATCAGTTGCCGCTTATTCTGCTAGGAGCCATCGAATGACCACGACGTCCCGTCGCACCTTCATGATGCAGGCCGCCGCCTGCGGTTCGCTGCTGGCCGCTGGCGAGGCCTTCGCCCAGGCCGCCCGCGTCGACGAGAAGGATCCGCAGGCGGTCGCCCTGGGTTACGTGCACGACACGACCAAGGCCGACAAGAAGAAGTTCCCCAAGCACAGCAACGACCAGAAGTGCAACAACTGCGCGCTGTACCAGGCGAAGGCGACCGACCCGTGGGGCGGCTGCCCGCTCTTCGGCACCAAGCAGGTGGCCGGCCCGGGCTGGTGCAGCGCGTGGGCCAAGAAGGGCTGATCGACCCTGCCTGACCTCCAGCGAGCGGCCCCCAGCGGGCCGTTCGCCGTTTCAGGGCCTTCGAAGCCCGCGGGCCCTGAGCCCTCTCGTCACCATGGCGTCCGCGCCTGCCCGGCTGCCGGCGAACATGTCCCCGCTTGCGACGACCGCCTCGCGGACCCGATTCGCGACGACGAGGCCGAACCGGTGGACCGCCAGCAAGCCCGAACCGCCGACCAGTCCGGTGGCCTCGAACACGCTGAGGCCATCGGCTCCGACGAGCAGCGCCAGCACACCCCCGACAGCAAGCAGCGCCGGCACGCGTGAACAGCGCGCACACCGCGGCCGCGTCGGTGGAGCCGACGATGGCCCCGAGCAGCAGCGCCGGCCCCCAGTCCAGCTCGGCGAACAGCGGAAGGTTGTCGAACTTCGCTCCCCGAACATCGGTGGGCCGCCTCGGCAGGGTAGTCGCCGGCGCGTTTCTCCTCGCTGGCGGTCGGGCGCGGCAGACCTGCGCCGCGGCGTCGCAAACCGCGCCCCGGGCGCGAAGCTGCAGGAAGCTTGACGACGGTCAAAGGAAAGCCCCCACTGCGGCGGAAAGCCCGTCGCGACCTCGCAGAATTTCGCGGGCATGGCTGGCTGCAAGCCACCGGAGTCAAGGAGAAGTCCCGCGTGTCGAACGCGTCCACGGCCACGAACGAGTCGCCCGAACCCGCGCACGCGGATCGGGGTCCAGGCGCTCTCGAATGGCATGCGATGGCGGCCGCGGACGCCATCGCGGCATTCGATGTCGACGCGGCGACCGGCCTGCGCCCCGAGGCGGTCGAACGCCTGCGGGCAGTGCACGGCGAGAACACGCTGCCCGAGCCGCCTGCGCGCCCGCTATGGCGAACCCTGGCGCGGCAGTTCAAGAGCCCGCTGATCTACATCCTCTTCGTGGCGGCCGTCCTGGCGGTGGCACTGGGTCATCGCGGCGATGCCGGCGTGATCCTCGCGGTGGTGCTGGTCAACGCCCTGATCGGCACGTTCCAGGAGGGCCGCGCCGAGCGCTCGATGACCGCCCTGCGGCGACTCTCCGCGCAGCGCGTGCGCGTGCTGCGCGATGCCTCCGAGCGGGTCGTCGAGGCGCGCGAGCTGGTGCCGGGCGACATCCTGCTGCTGGCCGCGGGCGACGCCGTCGCTGCCGACGCGCGCCTGCTCGACCAGGCGCAGCTCCAGGTCGCCGAGGCGGCACTGACCGGCGAATCGGTGCCCGTGGCCAAGCAGGTGGCCCCGGTCGATGCGGCCACCGGGCTGGCCGACCGTCACTGCATGGTCTATTCGGGAACGCACGTGACCGGCGGTCGCGCCCGGGCACTGGTGGTCGCCACCGGCGTGCACACCGAAGTCGGCCGCATCGCCGGTCTGACCGAGCGCGCCGAGGAGCCCATGACGCCGCTGGAGCAGCGCCTCGAGCAGTTCGGCCGCGCGCTGGTCGGTGCGGCGCTCGGCCTGTTCGTGCTGGTGGTGCTGCTCGGCCTGTGGCGCCGCCTGCCACTGCCCGAGGTGCTGATGGTCGCCATCAGCCAGATGGTCTCCATGGTGCCCGAGGGCCTGCCGGTGGCGATGACGATAGCGCTGGCCGTCGGCATGCAGCGCATGGCGGCACGCGGCGCCATCATCCGCCGCCTGTCGGCCGTCGAGACGCTGGGCTCGACGACGGTGATCTGCAGCGACAAGACCGGCACGCTGACCCGCAACGAGATGACGGCCGTGGCGCTCTGGCTGCCTGACGGTCGGGAGATCAGCGTCGAAGGGATAGGCTACGCACCGCAAGGCGCGCTGCACGAAGCCGGCAGCGCGGTCGACACCACCGCACCGCCGGTGGCCGAACTGCTCGCCGCCGCTGCGCTGTGCAACGACTCGGAGCTGCTGGCGCCCGAGGACGCACGGGCTGGCTGGCGCGTGCTGGGCGACCCGACCGAAGGCGCGCTCCTCGTGCTGGCACGCAAGGCGGGCGTCGACCTGGCGGCGCTGCGCCGCCAGGCCCCGCGCGAGGCGGAGCTGCCCTTCGACTCCGACAGCAAGCTGATGGCCACCCGCCACTGCATGCCCCCGTTCCCGTCGCGCGTCTTCGTCAAGGGCGCCCCGGAGGCACTGCTCAGGCTGCTGCCACCTGGGCAGGCCGCGCTGGCGCGGCAGGCGCGGGCGCAGGCCGAGGCCATGGCCGGCCGCGCGCTGCGGGTGCTGGCGTTCGGCGTCGTCGACGACGACCCCCTGCTGCCGCAACCCGGCTTCGCCGCGCTGGCGGGTCGCACGCGCCTGCTCGGCCTGGTCGGCCAGATCGACCCGCCGCGTGACGAGGTCAAGGTCGCCGTGGCCGAATGCCGTGCCGCGGGCATCCGCACGGTGATGGTGACGGGCGACCACAAGCTCACCGGCTTCGCCATCGCCCGGCAGCTCGGCATCGCCGAAGCGAACGACCGCGCCGTCGACGGTCCCGAGCTCGAGCGCATGGGCGAGGCCGAACTGCGCGACGAACTGCCGTCGATCGCGGTCTTCGCACGGGTTCAGCCGGCGCAGAAGCTGCGCATCGTCGAGGCGCTGCAGGCGCGCGGCGAGACCGTGGCGATGACCGGCGACGGCGTCAACGATGCCCCGGCGCTGGCACGCGCCGACGTCGGCGTGGCGATGGGCATCACGGGCACCGAAGTGGCCAAGAGCGCAGCGAAGATCGTCGTCACCGACGACAACTTCGCCACCATCGTCGGCGCGGTGCTCGAGGGGCGCGTCGTCTACGGCAACCTCAAGAAGGTGATCCTCTACCTGTTCGCCACCTCGATGGCCGCGCTGTGCGTGCTGCTGCTGGCGCTGGTGGGCGGGTTCCCGCTGCCGCTGGCGGCCGTGCAGATCCTCTGGATCAACATCGTCACCGAGGGCACGGTGACGGTGAACCTGGTGATGGACCCCCCGGACGGCCGCGAGATGCGCCGGCGCCCCGTGCCGCGGGACGACCGCCTGCTGGGCTGGCCGCTGCTGCAGCGCGTGCTGCTGATGACGCCCCTGATCGCCGGCGTGACCTTCGGCTGGTTCGCCTGGCGGCTCTCGCACGACGCGCCGTTGCCCCTGGTCCAGACCGAGACCTTCACCGTGCTGGCGATGTGCGCGTGGTTCAACGTGCTCAACTGCCAGTCGGCCACCGCATCGGCGCTGGGCTTCGGGGTGCTGCGCAACCGCTGGCTGATCGGCGGGCTGGCGCTCTCGGTGCTGCTGCAGGCGCTGGTGGTCTATGCGCCGCCGATGAACATGCTGTTCCACACCGTGCCGCTGCCGGCCGGGTCGCTGCTGCCGCTGGTGGCGCTGGCCAGCCTCGTGCTGTGGGCCGAGGAACTGCGCAAGTGGATCGTTCGCCGTCGCCGGGCCGCCGCATGACGCTGGCCTGGACGCTCGTGCAGTTCGCCGCGTGCGCGGCGGTCATCGGCCGCGCGGGCTACGTACTGAGCATCAGCGCCGACCGCATCGCCGCGGCCACCGGCCTGACCGGCGGCTGGATCGGGGTGGCGCTGCTGGCGACGGTGACCTCGCTGCCCGAGCTGGCCTCGGGCATCAGCGCGGTCACCTGGCTCGAGGCCCCCAACCTCGCCGTCGGCAACGCCCTGGGTGCCTGCGTCTTGAACCTGTTCTTCCTGGCCGTGATCGACACCGTGCAGCGTCGACAGCCGATGTACCCCCAGGCCAGTGCAGCGCACCTGCTGTCCGCCGCCTTCGGCGTCGTGATGGGCGGCTTCGTCGCCCTGAGCCTGGTGATGGCCGAGCGCATGCCCTCGATGCTCAATCTTGGCCTCTACAGCCCCGCGCTCCTGGCGCTGTACCTGGTGGCGCTGCGCAGCGTCTACGCGCACGAGCACGGCAGCGCCGCCGAGGGGGCGCAGCCGCGGCTGTCCGTGCTCGCCCCGGCACTGCGGCGCGAATGGCGCCGCTTCGGGGTGGCCGCGCTGGCCGTGATCGCCGCAGGCAGCTGGCTGCCCGGCATCGCCGACTCGCTGGCCCAGGCCATGGGCTGGACCCGCAGCTTCGTCGGCACGCTGCTCATGGCACTGGTCACCACGCTGCCCGAGATGGTCGTCACGCTGTCGGCATTGCGCATAGGCGCACTCGACATGGCGATCGGCAACCTCCTGGGCAGCAACCTGTTCAACCTGCTGATCCTCGCGGTCGACGACCTGTTCTACGCACCCGGCCCGCTGCTCGCGAAGGTGGCGCCGGTGCACGCGGCCACGGCGGTGGCGGCCGTGGTCATGACGGGCCTGGTGATGATCGGCCTGGTGATGCGGCCCGGCGGCCGGGTGATGCGCGTGGCGAGCTGGATCAGCATCGGCCTGGTCGTGGCCTATCTGCTGAGCGCCTCGCTGGTGTTCCTTCACGGGGCATGAGGCAGGCTGCCGCGCCCATCCCGGTGCGGGCTTGCTCGAGACATGCCCGGCGCGACCCGGCCGTCGGGAACCCGGCTCGTCGATGCGCACCCTGCGGCCTGCAGACGCTCTGCGCTGGGCACACGACGAGGAGGACGGATCAGCCTAAATCCGGCAGTTGCCGCTGCGAGATGACCTGGATCTGCAGTGTTGTTGCGGACTTGCGCGGTGTTGGCACACTCACCCGATGGGTGAAGCAAGACGCAAGGCGCTGGCGGCG
>JBILNT010000008.1:0-49164 GCA_044374875.1 Rubrivivax sp. | reverse complement strand
AGGCCCCATTCGCGGTCGCCGTGGCGGTGGCCGGGGCACGCCGGCGTTGATGAGGTGATGGTGGATGACAGCGTGCGGTCGCCCGTGAGCGTGGGCCGGAGCGGGCAGGCGGTGATGCCGGCCTGCCGCAGCGGCCTGCGCAGTCGCGATCGCAGTCGAATGGCGATGCCGAGTCGAAGCCCCGGACTGACCGGCCCGGCTCATTCAGGAAGACTTAACCGAGGCGGTCAGCAGAACTGAATTGATGCGGGCGAAGGCCCTCCCTAAAGTGCGGCGAAGTTGTCCAGGACATCCGTCCGAACGCCTGCATCCATCGCACTTCCCGGAGGCCAGACCATGGCAATCGTCGCTTCGTTCCCGCGCTTCACGTCGTTCGGCAAGGCCGTTGCCGCAGGCGTGGTGGTCGCATCGACCGTCTCTGCCGCACACGCCCAGGCCTGGGAGCCGACCAAGCCGGTCGAGTTCGTCGTGCCCGCGGGCACCGGCGGCGGTGCCGACCAGATGGCGCGCTTCGTGCAGGGCGTGGTGGCCAAGCACAGCCTGATGAAGCAGCCGATCGTCGTCGTCAACAAGTCCGGCGGCGCCGGCGCCGAGGGCTTCCTGGACGTCAAAAACGACAAGGGCAACCCGCACAAGATCGTCATCACGCTGTCGAACCTGTTCACCACGCCGCTGGCCACCGGCGTGCCCTTCAACTGGCGTGACCTGACCCCCGTGCAGATGCTGGCGCTCGACCAGTTCGTGCTGTGGGTCAACGCCGAGTCGCCGTACAAGACCGCGAAGGAGTACCTTGCAGGCGTCAGCAGCGCGCCGCCGAACACCGTCAAGATGGGCGGCACCGGTTCGCGCCAGGAAGACCAGATCATCACCGTGATGGTCGAGAAGGCCGCCGGCAAGAAGATCACCTACGTGCCGTTCAAGGGAGGCGGCGACGTCGCCGTGCAGCTGGTGGGCAACCATGTGACCTCGACGGTCAACAACCCGATCGAGGCCGAGTCGCACTGGCGTGCCGGCAAGCTGCGTCCGCTGTGCGTGATGGACAAGGCGGCGATGCCGTACAAGACCAAGCTCACGGCCACCCAGTCGTGGGCCGACATCCCGACCTGCGCCAGTGCCGGCGTGCCGGTCGACTACGTGATGCTGCGCGGCATCTTCATGCCGCCGGGCGTCACGCCGCAGCAGGTGAGCTTCTACCTCGACCTGTTCAAGAAGATCCGCGCGACGCCCGACTGGAAGGACTTCATGGAGAAGGGTGCCTTCAACCAGACCGCGCTTTCCGGCCAGGAGTTCTTCGACTGGCTCGGCCGCAACGAGCAGATGCACCGCGTGCTGATGCGCGAGGCAGGCTTCCTGGCGCAGTAGTGCTCGCGGCGGCCTCGCGGCCGCGCCTCCGTCCCGCAGCCGCCGGCACCAACAGGTGCCGGCCGGAGTGTTTGCATGAACGAAAACGAAGACAACGCGGGCGCCAGCGTCGGTACCCGCTGGCCCGAGCTCGCCCTCGCGGTGCTGCTGCTCGGCATCTCCCTGCTCGTGATCACCGACAGCCTGCGCGTGGGCACGGGCTGGGCCGACGACGGCCCGCGTGCCGGCTACTTTCCCTTCTACATCGGCGTGCTGCTGATGGCATCGAGCGGCTGGATCCTGTTCGGCGCACTGTCGCGCTGGCGTCGGCACGAGCCGTTCGCCGAGCGCGAGCAGGTGGTGCGCGTGGTGACGATGCTGGTGCCGATGACCGTCTACCTGGGGTTGATCTTCGGCCTGGGGATCTACGTCGCGTCGGCGTTGCTGATCGGCTACTTCATGGCGCGCTACGGCGGCTTCCGCTGGCCGCTGACGGCGGGCGTGGCGGCCGGGGTGCCGCTGGTCTTCTTCCTCGTCTTCGAGCGCTGGTTCCTGGTACCCCTGCCCAAGGGTCCGCTCGAGCGTCTGCTCGGCTTCTGAAGGACCTCGCACCATGCAGGAACTTGCCAACCTCGCCCACGGCTTCGGCGTCGCGCTGACGCTGCCGAACCTGGGCTTCATGCTCGTGGGCATCACGCTGGGCGTGCTGATCGGCGTGCTGCCCGGCCTGGGCGGCGCGAACGGGATCGCGATCCTGCTGCCGCTGACGTTCTCGATGAACCCCACGTCCGCCATCATCATGCTCAGCTGCATCTACTGGGGTGCGCTGTTCGGCGGGGCGATCACGTCGATCCTGTTCAACATTCCCGGCGAGCCCTGGTCGGTGGCCACCACCTTCGACGGCTACCCGATGGCCCAGCAGGGCAAGGCGGCGCAGGCGCTGACGGCGGCCTTCACGTCGTCCTTCGTCGGTGCGCTGTTCGCCGTCGCGCTGATCACCTTCCTGGCGCCGCTGCTGGCGAAGTTCGCGCTGAAGTTCGGGCCGGCGGAGTTCTTCGCGGTGCAACTGCTCACCTTCGCGAGCTTCATCGGGATGAGCAAGGAGCCCGCCGCCAAGACGCTGGCCGCGATGATGCTGGGCTTCGCGCTGGCCGCGGTCGGCATGGATTCGGTGACCGGCCAGCTGCGCATGACCTACGGCGTGACCGAGCTGCTCAAGGGCTTCGACTTCCTGATTGCCGTGATCGGCCTGTTCGGCATCGGCGAGATCCTGCTGACGATGGAGGAGGGACTGGCCTTCAAGGGCAAGAGCGCGAAGATCAGCCCGAAGGTCGTGCTCGAGACCTGGTCCGGCATGTTCCGCTACTGGAAGACCTTCCTGCGCAGCACGGCCGTGGGGTGCTGGATGGGCATCACCCCGGGCGGCGCCACGCCGGCGTCGTTCATGAGCTACGGCATGGCACGGCGCATCTCGAAGAACCCGCAGGGCTTCGGCAAGGGCGACGTGGAAGGCGTTATCGCGCCCGAGACCGCGGCCCACGCCGCCGGCACCTCGGCACTGCTGCCGATGCTCACGCTGGGCATTCCCGGCTCGCCGACCGCCGCGGTGCTGCTCGGCGGCCTGCTGATCTGGGGCCTGCAGCCCGGGCCGATGCTGTTCGTCGAGCAGAAGGACTTCGTCTGGGGCCTGATCGCCTCGATGTACCTCGGCAACATCGTCGGCCTCGTGGTCGTGCTCACCACCGTGCCCTGGTGGGCGGCGATACTTCGCATTCCCTTCTCGGTGATCGCCCCGGTGATCCTGGTGATCTGCGCGATCGGGGCCTACACGGTCAACAACTCGATGTTCGACGTCGCGATGATGATGTTCTTCGGAGTCCTGGGCTACCTCTTCAAGAAGCTGAAGTACCCGCTGGCGCCGCTGGTTCTGGCGCTCGTGCTGGGCGACATGGCCGAGGCCAGCTTCCGCCAGGCCATGCTGCTGTCGCAGGGCAGCCTGTCGATCTTCTGGGCCAACCCGCTGGTGGCCAGCATCTTCGCGCTGGCTCTGGCGATGCTGGTGTGGCCGCTGTGGGGTGCCGCCAAGGACTTCGCCCGCGCCCGTGAGGCGGCGCGTCCGGTCGGAGGCCTGAATTGAAGATCGCCATCGTCGGCGCAGGCGCCATCGGCGGGTACCTGGGCGCGAAGCTGGCCATCGCGGGTGAGGACGTCACCTTCATCGCGCGCAACCGCAACCTCGAGGCGATCCGCGCCAACGGCTTCCGGCTGATCCTCGAGGACGGCAGCGAGCAGCACGCCCCCACCGCGAAGGCGGTGCAGCGCATGTCCGAGGCCGGGCCTCAGGACGTCGTGCTGCTGACGGTCAAGGCACACCAGGTCGGCGACCTGCTGCCCGAGCTCGGCGAGCTGTTCGGGCCCGAGACCATGGTCGTGACGATGATCAACGGCGTGCCCTGGTGGTACTTCGACCGGCTCGAGGGGCCCTACGAGGGGCGCCGCCTCGAGAGCGTGGACCCGGGCGGCCGCATCGCGGCGCACATCGAGGCGCGGCGCATCATCGGCAGCATCGTCTACCCGGCCAGCGAACTGGTCGCGCCGGGGGTGGTCAAGGTCATCGAGGGCAACCGCTTCACGATCGGCGAGCTCGACGGCTCGCGCACCGAGCGCGTCGAGCGGCTGTCCCAGGCGCTGATGAAGGCCGGCTTCAAGGCGCCGGTCTCGCGCGACATCCGCAGCGAGCTGTGGATCAAGCTCTGGGGCAACCTCAGCTTCAACCCGATCTCGGCACTGACGCACGCCACGCTCGAGGACATCTGCCGCTTCCCGCCGACGCGCGCGCTCGCGGCGCGCATGATGAGCGAGGCGCAGGCCGTGGCCGAGGCGCTGGGCGTGCGCTTCAAGATCTCGCTCGAGCAGCGCATCGCCGGTGCCGAGGCGGTGGGCGCGCACAAGACCTCGATGCTGCAGGACGTCGAGGCCGGCCGCGCGCTCGAACTCGAGGCGCTGGTCGGCGCCGTGGTCGAGCTCGGGGGGATCACCGGCGTGCCGACGCCCACGATCGAGGCCATCCACGCGACGGCGAGCCTTCTCGGCCGCACGATCGCCGCGCAGAAGGGGCGCCTGCGGGTCGAGCCGGCCTGACCGCAGCGCGGCCCGCGGCGCTCAGCCGTAGGTGTTCGCCAGCGTGCCGATGCCGTCGATCACGACCTCGACGGTCGTGCCTGGCTTCATCGGCAACACGCCCAGCGAGGTGCCGCAGAGGATCACGTCGCCGGGATCGAGGGTCATGTCCTGCGAGATCCGCGCGACCAGTTCGTGCGGCGGGAAGAACATGTCCGCCAGCGCGTAGTTCTGCCGCTCGCGGCCGCCGACCAGGGTGCGCACCGTTGCCGCGGCCGGGTCGAACGCGGTCTGGACTGCAGGCCCGAGCGGGCAGAAGCCGTCGAAGCTCTTGGCGCGCGTCCACTGCGGGAAGGACGGGTCGCGTTGCAGCAGTTCAAGCGCGGTGACGTCGTTGGCGCAGGTGTAGCCGAAGATCGCCTCGGCGGCCTGGGCGGGCGTCAGGCCGCGCGCGCGGCGCCCGATCACGACGGCCAGTTCGCCCTCGTAGGCCACGCGGCCGTCGTACGACGAAGGCACGGGCACGGCCTGACCGGGACCTGTCACGCTGCCTGGCGACTTCAGGAAGTACAGCGGCTCGGCCGGCGCGGCCCAGCCGTTCTTCTCGGCGGCGGCGCGGAAGTTGTTCCACAGGCCGATCACCTTGCCCGGGCTGCAGGGGGCGAGCAGCGGGAGCGTCGCCAGCGACAGCCTCTCGCCGGTGGAGTGCGGGGCGTCGAACAGGTCGCCTTCGTGCCGGTGCACCGCATCGCCCTCGATACAGCCGAAGGCCGTCGCACCCTGGTGCAGGAATCGAACCCACTTCATGCGGTGGCTCCCGGCGCGGGGAGGGCCAGCGCGCGCTTGACGAAGGCATCGACCAGGGTGTCGGTGATGCGGTCGAAGACCGGTCCGGCCATGCGTGTCACGAGGTGGCTTTCGAAGTCGTAGTCGAGCAGGAACTCTACCTTGCACGCCCACGGCGCGAGCGCGGTCAACTTCCACTCCCCCTCGAAGCGGCGGAACGGCCCGCGCTCGAGGTGGATGAGCATGTGCTCGGGACGGCGCTTCGGGTTTCGCGTGCGCAGGCTCATGCGCATGCCACGCCAGGCGATGTCGATGTCGGCGCTGACCACGTCGTCGCTGCGCTCGACGATGTGCGCGCCGGCGCACCAGGGCAGGAACGCAGGGTAGTGTTCCGCCGCCTCGATCAGGTCGAACACCGCCCCCGCGGGCTGGGCCAGCAGCGCCGAGCGGCGCACGATGCGTCCGGGCCGTTCCATTCGCGGGTGCTGGCGCGGCCTACATGCGGGCGACGCGGCCTTCGGCGACCAGCGGTGCGTACAGCGCGACGTCGGCCTCGATGCGTTCGCGCAGGGCTTGCGGGGTGGAGGGCGTGATCTCGAAGCTGGCCTGCTCGGCGCGCGAGCGCACTTCAGGGTGTGCCAGTGCGCGACCGATGTCGCGCTGCAACTGGTCGGTGATGGTGGCGGGCGTGCCTGCCAGCGCCACCAGCGCGGCCCAGGGGTGCATCTCGACCGGCGGGCCGCCGGCTTCGGTCAGGGTGGGAATCTCGGGATGGCTGGGCAGGCGCTGCCGTGCCGCCACGGCCAGCCCCCGCAGCCTGCCACGGGCCACCAGTCCGGCGACGGTGTTGGCACCGATCGCGGTGAAGTCGACTTCTCCCGCAGCCACTGCGGTGAGCATCGCGCCGGCGTCCTTGAAGGGCACGTGGAGCAGGTCGATGCCGGCCGCGCGGGCGAAGGTCTCGACCGCGACGTGGCTCGCGTGCCCGTTGCCGAGGCTGGCGTAGCTGACGGCGCCCCGCCGCGTGCGCGCGGCCTCGAGCAGCCCGCCGATGCTGCGCAGGCGGCTCTCGCCGCCGACCCAGAGCACGAATGTCGCGCGGAACAGCAGCGTCAGCGGTACCAGGTCGCGCGCGGGGTCGTAGGGCAGGGAGCCGTGCAGCAGCGGGTTGACCGCCATCGTCGCGGTGTCGGCGAGGAACAGCGTGTGGCCGTCGGGCACGGTGCGTCGCACCTCGGCGAAGGCGACGATGCCCGAGGCGCCGGGCTTGTTGTCCACCACCACGGGCTGCCCCCAGGCCAGCGAGAGCTTCTCGCCGACGCTGCGCGCGATGACGTCGGGGCCGATGCCGACGTTGTAGGGCACGACGATGCGCACCGGACGCGAGGGGAACGGCTGTGCGCCGGCGGCCCGCAGCGGCGCGCTCGCGATACCCAGCGGCAGCGCGGTGAGCGCGGCCAGGCAGGCCCGCCGCGAGGGGAGGAGGGGCGTGACCGGTGTTGCCATGGCCGGGTCAGGGAAGCGGCAACAGCCTGGCGGCCAGCGCGCCCGCGCTGAGCAGGGCCGCGAACCACAGCTCGAGCCTGAAGGTGCGGAACAGGAGCTCGTTGAAGGCCGGGCCGCGCGGGCAGCGGCTGAAGTCGCGCACCAGCCGCCATGCGGCAGGCAGCGTCGCGAGCGCGAGAAGCAGCGCCGGCGTGCCTGCCACCGCGGCCATCAGCGCCAGCACGGCGAAAGGCAGCAGCATCAGCACCGCGTAGAGCCACTGCGAAGCCGGCTCGCCGAAGACGACGGCGAAGGTGCGGCGGCCGACGAGGCGGTCGTGGGCGATGTCGCGGTGGTTGTTCACCGCAAGTGCCGCCGCCGCCAGGCTGCCGATGGCCACCGACGCCAACACGCTCAGCAGCCCGACGCTGCCCGTCAGCACCCAGTCGGTGCCGGTCACCGCGACGAGCCCGAAGAAGACGAAGACCGTGGCCTCGCCGAAGGGCGTGTAGGCGATCGGTCGCGGGCCGCCCATGTAGGCCAGCGCGGCCAGCAGCGAGGCGCACCCGATGACCAGCACCGGCCAGCCGCGCCAGGCCACCAGTGCGATGCCCAGGCAGGTCGCCACGAGCGCGCAGACCACGATCCCGGCGCGCACGTGGCGCACGCTCAGCCAGCCGTTGGCCGTGGCGCGCGGCAGCCCGGTGCGGGTGCCGCTGCTGTCGCCGCCGCGCACCGTGAAGCCGACGTCGTTCTGCATGTTGGTGATGACCTGCATCAGGATCGCCGCGCCGAACACCAGCAGGGCGGCCACCCAGTCGATCGCGCCCGCTCGCTCGAATCCGAAGGTCGCGCCCACGAGCACGGGGCTGATGGCCACCAGCAGCGTGCGCGGCCTGACCGCCACCGCCCAGGCCTGCAAGGACCCGGCGCGGACATCGCGGCCCATGGCGATCGCGGCTCTCTCGACATTCATCGGGGCTCCCGTTCCCAGCGCGGCGTCGCGGCCGCCGATGCATTCTGAAGGGCTGGAGCCCGGCGTGGACTTGATCGATGTCAAGGGGTTTCCCTGCCTCGGCGGCTTGTCCGCGACCGACGCACTGGTCCGTCCATCGCGCCGTTGAGCCATGTCAAGGGCCCCGGCAAAGCAGGCCTGGAATGCCGGCACAAGGCTTCGCAGTCTGGAAGCACTCACATGACGTTCTGGTCGGATTCCGGCGTCGGCGCCACGCGGGCGTTCCCGGCCGACTTCCCGCCGCTCGCGGTCCTTTCCGGCCTCGCACTGCTCCCGGCGACCCATTTCGATGCGCTGTTGACATGGGCCTCTCGTGTGTCAGAATGAATTGACATTCAGCATGACATAAAGAGTTGACATACTCACCAGCGCGCGGCAGCGCCGCGGGAGGATCGCGATGACCACCATGGACCGCATCGAAGCGTCTCTGCAGGCGGCGCTGGAGGGCTGCAAGTCGGCCGGACATCCTCCGCGGCTCGCCGCGGCCATGCGACACGCCGTGTTCCCCGGGGGCGCGCGCATCCGACCCCAGCTCTGCCTGGCAGTGGCGCGGGCCTGTGGCGACACCGACCCCGCGCTCGCCGATGCGTCGGCCGCTGCCATCGAACTGCTGCACTGTGCCTCGCTCGTGCACGACGACCTGCCGTGCTTCGACGACGCGCCAACCCGGCGCGGTCAGCCGTCGGTGCATCGCGCGTACGGCGAACGCCTGGCCGTACTCGCTGGCGACGCGCTGATCGTGCTGGCCTACCAGTTCCTGGGACTGGCCGCGGGGCGCTCGCCGCAACGCCTGCCCCGGGTCATGGCGACCATTTCGGCGGGCGTGGGCATGCCCTTCGGCATCGTCGCCGGGCAGGCCTGGGAGTGCGAGCCGCGCGTCGCGCTGTCCGACTACCAGCGCGCCAAGACGGGTGCCCTGTTCGCCGCGGCGACCGCCTGCGGTGCCGAGGCGGCTGGCGCCGACGGCGAGATCTGGCGTGCCCTCGGTGAATGGCTGGGCGAGGCCTATCAGGTGGCCGACGACCTGCGCGACGTGCTGGCCGATCCTGATGTCCTGGGCAAGCCGATCGGCCGCGACGTGGCGCTGGGCCGGCCCAGTTCGGCCATCGAGCAGGGGCTCGTCGGCGCCATCGAGCACTTCGACCGTCTGGTGGCCTGCGCCATCGAGGCGGTGCCGCCGTGCCGCGGCGCGTCCCAGCTGCGTGACCTCGTGCGCATGGAGGCCGAGCGGCTGGTGCCGCGGGCCTGGTGCGAGCGGGTCCACGCGCACCCCCAGGCGCGGCCTGCACGCACGCCCGTGGCCAGCTGACCCGCGGACGGGGTCGAGCCGGCATGTCCAGCAGTCAGGGCCTGAGCCCGGTTCCCGTGCCGAGGTCCGTCGGCACCTGGCTGGAGCGGCTGCGCGACTGGCGGCATCGGACCGTCGCACGGCCGGGCTTCCAGCGCTGGGCCGCAGCCTTCCCGCTGACGCGGCCGGTCGCCCGGCGCGAGGCCCGCGCGCTGTTCGACATCGTCGCCGGCTTCGTCTACACGCAGGTGCTGCTGGGTTGCGTGAGGCTCGGCGTGTTTGACCGCCTGGCCGACGGCCCGGTCGAGCAGGACGAGCTCGGGCGCGCCGTCGGGCTGCCGGCCGAAGGCATGGAGCGGCTGGTGGCCGCAGCCGCCGCCCTCCAGTTGCTGGAGCGGCGCAGCGGCGGCCGCGTCGCGCTTGGTCGGCTTGGGGCGCCGCTGGTGGGCAACCGCGCGATCACGTCGATGATCGAGCACCACGCGACGCTCTACGCCGACCTCTCCGATCCGCTGGCGCTGCTGCGGCGCGAACTGCGGCCATCGATGAACGGCTTCTGGGCCTACGTCGGCGAGGACGGCGGGCACACGCCGGCGACGCTGAGTGCGGAGCGGGCGGCCGAGTACTCCGCGCTGATGTCGGCCTCGCAGCCGCTGGTGATCGAGGAGGTGGTCGCCGCCTGCGACTTCAGCGGCCATCGCGTGCTCCTGGACGTCGGGGGCGGCGAGGGGCGCTTCGTCGAGGCCGTCGCCCGGCGTGCCTCGCAGCTCGGCCTGATGCTCTTCGACCTGCCGCCGGTGGCCGAACTGGCCCGGGTGCGGCTTGGGCGCTCGGGGCTGGCGGACCGCGTGCGCACCTTCGGCGGAGACTTCTTTGCCGACGCCCTGCCCGCCGGTGCCGACATCGTCTCGCTCGTGCGCGTGTGCTTCGACCACCCCGACGAGCGGGTGCTCGGGCTCCTGCGCGCCGTGCGCCGGGCGCTTCCCGACGACGGCTGCGTGCTTCTCGCCGAGCCGATGTCGGGCGTGCCCGGGGTCGAGGCCATGAGCGACGCCTACTTCGGCTTCTATCTGCTGGCCATGGGGCGCGGGCGCACCCGCTCGGCAGCCGACTTCGCCGCACTGCTCGACGCAGCCGGCTTCGAGGCTCCGCGCAGCCTGCCCACCCGGATGCCGCTGCACGCCAGCGTGCTCGTGGCGCGCTGCCGGCGCGGCGCTGACCATCCGGCTTGATGTCATGCACTATTGACAGTTAAAAATGTCAGCATAAGATGACATTCACATGTTCAAGCCATTGACACCCCCGGTCGCGCGAGCGCCCCGCCCAGCGGGCCTCGCAGCCGTATCCGCGAACGAGAGGTAAGCCGTGCAGACGATGGCCATCGTGCTCGAGCAGCCTGAACACATCGCGTTCAGCCGCCTCGACCTGACCCCGCCGGGCGACGACGACGTCGTCGTCGACATCGAGTTCAGCGGGATCTCCACCGGCACCGAGAAGCTGTTGTGGAACGGGCGCATGCCGACGTTCCCCGGCATGGGCTACCCGCTGGTGCCCGGATACGAGTCGGTCGGCCGCGTCGTCCAGGCGGGCGCGAAGGCCGCCCACCGGGTGGGCGAGCGCGTTTTCGTGCCCGGCGCGCGCTGCTACGGCGAGGTGCGCGGCTTGTTCGGCGGCGCGGCGTCGCGGGTGGTGGTGGGCGACTCGCGCATCGTGGCCGTGCCCGATGCGCTGGGTGAGCGCGCCGTGCTGCTCGCGCTGGCGGCCACCGCCTATCACGCCGTGGCCGATGCCGGGAAACGCTCGCCGATCGTCGCCCCCGACCTGATCGTCGGGCACGGGGTGCTCGGTCGCCTGCTGGCGCGCATGGTGGTGGTGGCGGGTTACGCCCCGCCCACGGTCTGGGAGATCGACGGGCGCCGCAGCCAGGGTGCCGAGGGTTACGCCGTCGTGCACCCCGACGAGGATCCGCGCCGCGACTACCACGCCATCTACGACGTCAGCGGCGACTCCGCGATCCTCGACCGGCTGGTCGCGCGGCTGGCCCCGGGTGGCGAGATCGTCCTCGCCGGCTTCTACACCGAGCCCCTGCACTTCATGTTCGCCCCGGCATTCATGCGCGAGGCGCACATCCGTTGTGCCGCCGAGTGGAAGCGCCCCGACCTGCTGGCGGTCAAGGAACTCGCAGAGACCGGTCGCCTGTCGCTCGACGGGCTGATCACGCACCACGACCAGCCGACCCACGCCGACGCCGCCTATCGCACCGCGTTCGGCGACCCGGGTTGCCTGAAGATGATTCTCGACTGGAGGCATTGCCAATGAGCGTTACGACATCCCCGGTCGTCTTCATGCGCGACCGCGACGCCTCGGGCGCCGTCTATGACCAGCGCCTCAAGGACGAGGCGGGCGTCGAGCCCGACGCCCCGGCCACCGGGCCGGTCACCAAGGAAACCCAGATCATCGCGATCTACGGCAAGGGCGGCATCGGCAAGAGCTTCACGCTGGCCAACCTGAGCTACATGATGGCGCAGCAGGGCAAGAAGGTGCTGCTCATCGGCTGCGACCCGAAGAGCGACACCACCTCGCTGCTGTTCGGCGGCAAGGCCTGCCCGACCATCATCGAGACCAGTTCGAAGCGCAAGCTCGCCGGCGAGTCGGTCTCGATCGGTGACGTCTGCTTCAAGCGCGACGGCGTGTTCGCGATGGAACTCGGCGGCCCCGAGGTCGGCCGCGGCTGTGGTGGCCGCGGGATCATCCACGGTTTCGAGACCCTGGAGAAGCTCGGCTTCCACGACTGGGGCTTCGACTACGTGCTGCTCGACTTCCTGGGCGACGTGGTCTGCGGCGGCTTCGGCCTGCCGATCGCCCGCGACATGTGCCAGAAGGTGATCGTCGTCGGCAGCAACGACCTGCAGTCGCTCTACGTCGCCAACAACGTCTGCAACGCCGTCGAGTACTTCCGCCGCCTGGGCGGCAACGTCGGGGTCGCGGGCATGGTGATCAACAAGGACGACGGCACCGGCGAGGCGCAGGCCTTCGCGCAGCACGCCGGCATCCCGGTGCTGGCCGCGATCCCGGCGCACGAGGACATCCGCCGCAAGAGCGCGGCCTACGAGATCATCGGCCGCCCCGGCACCACCTGGGCGCCGCTGTTCGAGGAACTCGCCACCAACGTGGCCGAGGCGCCGCCCGTGCGCCCGAAGCCGCTGACCCAGGATGCCCTGCTGGGCCTGTTCAGCAGCTCCGCGGTCGGCCGCGACGTGGTGCTCGAGCCCGCCACGACGGCCGACATGATGGGCGCCAACATCGTCGAGCGCGCGTCGCTCGAGGTCATCTACGACGCCGCCTGAAGCGATGGACGCCCCCGCAGTTCCCAACCCCGCGGCGCTGCAAGGCGACGGCCTCGGCTGCCACAGCGGCCGCGAGCAGATGCTTGCCGCCGCGCAGGCCGCCGGCAAGAGCGATGTGCTCGAGCAGTACGCCCGCGACTACCCGCTGCAGGGTCATGGTGCCGGCGAAGGCCCGCACGACCAGCCGCAGAGCATGTGCCCCGCCTTCGGCTCGCTGCGGGTGGGCCTGCGCATGCGCCGCACCGCGACCATCCTCTCGGGCTCGGCGTGCTGCGTGTACGGCCTGACCTTCACGTCGCACTTCTACGGCGCCCGGCGCAGCGTGGGCTACGTGCCCTTCAACAGCGAGACGCTGGTGACCGGCAAGCTGTTCGAGGACATTCGCGACAGCGTCCACGCGCAGTGCGACCCGGCCAAGTACGACGCGGTCGTCGTCATCAACCTGTGCGTGCCCACGGCCAGCGGCGTGCCGCTGCAGTTGCTGCCGCGCGAGATCAACGGCGTGCGCGTGATCGGCATCGACGTGCCGGGCTTCGGCGTGCCGACCCACGCCGAGGCCAAGGACGTGCTGGCTGGCGCGATGCTGCGCTACGCCCGCGGCGAGGCCGAGGCTGGCCCGGTGCAGGCGCCGCGCGGCGGGGTTTCCGAGCGGCCGACGGTCACGCTGCTGGGCGAGATGTTCCCGGCCGACCCGGTAGGCATCGGCATGATGCTCGAGCCCCTGGGCTTGTCCGCGGGGCCGGTCGTGCCCACCCGCGAATGGCGTGAGCTCTACGCCGCGCTCGACGGTGCGGTGGTCGCGGCCATCCATCCCTTCTACACCGCCAGCGTGCGCGAGTTCGAGGCTGCCGGTCGCACGGTGGTGCCGTCAGCGCCG
Organism: Rubrivivax sp.; assembly: GCA_044374875.1. Taxonomy (GTDB): domain Bacteria; phylum Pseudomonadota; class Gammaproteobacteria; order Burkholderiales; family Burkholderiaceae_C; genus Rubrivivax. Next base: position 35,905 of record JBILNT010000008.1, on the reverse strand, counting down.
GTGGGCCACGACGGCACCGAGGCCTGGCTGCAGGCCGTGGGCCGGGCTGCTGGCGTGCCGCAGGCGATGATCGATGCGTCGAAGAACCGCTGGCTGCCGGCGATCCGCGGTGCGCTCGCGCGCACGCCGATCAAGGGCCGGGTCACCGTCAGCGGCTACGAGGGTTCCGAACTGCTGGTGGCGCGGCTGCTCGTCGAGAGCGGCGCAGAGGTTCCCTACGTGGGTACGGCCTGCCCGCGCACGCCCTGGTCGGCCCCCGACCTCGAATGGCTGCAGGCACGCGGCGTGCACGTGCAGTACCGCGCCTCGCTCGAGCAGGACATCGACGCCGTGCGCGAGTTCCGGCCCGACCTCGCCATCGGCACCACGCCGGTCGTGCAGGCGGCCAAGCAGGCCACGGTGCCGGCCCTGTACTTCACGAACCTGATCTCGGCGCGGCCGCTGATGGGCGTGGCCGGTGCGGGTTCCCTGGCGCAGGTGATCAACGCGGCGATCGGCAACAAGGCCCGCTTCGACCGCATGCGCGAGTTCTTCGGCGACGTCGGCGACGGTGACCAAGCCGGCGTCTGGTCCGACCGCCCGGTGCCGCGCCCGGAGTTTCGTGCCGAGACGCGGCGGCAGGTCGTCAAGCTGCTGAAGAAGCGCAAGGCCGAGGAGATGGTCTGATGGGTAGGAGGGCGATCTGATGTTCGTGATCGACCATGACCGGGCGGGCGGCTACTGGGGCGCCGTCTACGTCTTCACCGCGATCAAGGGCCTGCAGGTGGTGATCGACGGGCCGGTGGGCTGCGAGAACCTGCCGGTCACCAGCGTGCTGCACTACACCGACGCGCTGCCGCCGCACGAACTGCCGATCGTGGTCACCGGGCTGGCCGAGGAGCAGCTCGGTCGAGAGGGCACCGAAGGCAGCCTGCGCCGCGCGCACAAGGCGCTCGACCCCGACCTCCCCAGCGTCGTCGTCACCGGCTCCATCGCCGAGATGATCGGCGGCGGCGTCACGCCCGAGGGCACGACGATCCAGCGTTTCCTGCCGCGCACGATCGACGAGGACCAGTGGCAGTGCGCGAACCGCGCGATGTACTGGCTGTGGACGGAGTACGGCCTGCGCAAGGTGCCTCAGCGCACGCCTTTCGCCGAGCGCCCGGCCGGCGAGAAGCCAAGGGTCAACATCATCGGTCCGGCCTACGGCACCTTCAACATGCCGAGCGACCTCGCCGAGATCCGGCGCCTGGTCGAGGGCATCGGCGCCGAGGTGAACATGGTGTTCCCGCTCGGCAGCCACCTGGCCGACGTGGCGAAGCTCGCCGATGCCGACGTCAACGTCTGCATGTACCGCGAGTTCGGCCGCATGCTCTGCGAGGCGCTGGAGCGCCCGTACCTGCAGGCGCCGATCGGGCTGCACAGCACCACCGCGTTCCTGCGCGAGCTTGGCCGGCTGCTGCACCTCGACCCCGAGCCCTTCATCGAGCGCGAGAAGCACACCACGATCAAGCCGGTCTGGGACCTCTGGCGCTCGGTCACGCAGGACTTCTTCGGCACCGCGAACTTCGCCGTCGTCGCCGGCGAGACCTACGCACGCGGCCTGCGCCACTTCCTCGAGGACGAGCTCGGCCTGCCCTGCAACTTCGCCGTCTCGCGCACGGCCGGCAGCAAGACCGACAACGAGGAAGTGCGCCGCCTCGTCCACGACAAGACGCCGCTGGTGCTCTTCGGCAGCTACAACGAGCGCATGTACCTGGCCGAGAAGGCCGCGGGCCATGGGCCGAAGCCGGCCTACATCCCGGCCTCGTTTCCCGGCGCGATCATCCGCCGCGCCACCGGCACGCCCTTCATGGGCTATGCCGGGGCCACCTACGTGGTGCAGGAATTCTGCAACGCGCTGTTCGACGCGCTGTTCCACATCCTGCCCCTGGGCACCGAGCTCGACCGGGTCGACGCCACGCCGGCGCGCCACGGCGATGCCCGGCCCTGGGACGACGCCGCGCAGGAAGTGCTGCGCGGCTATCTCGAGCGCCAGCCCGTGCTGGTGCAGATCTCTGCCGCCAAGGCCCTGCGCGACCGTGCCGAGCGCGCGGCGCGGGCTGCCGGCGAGGAGCGCGTCACCGCAGAGCGCGTCGAGAAGTCTCTGCAGGTCGGGGAGCCGGCATGAAGTCCGCGATGCCCTCCACGGCCCTCAACATCTGCGACACGCCGCAAGCGGCGGGTCGTGCCAGACGTCGCGGCTCCCTGCCGCGGCTGCCCATGCTGCGCGGGCGAAAGTGCGCAGACGGCCGCAAGGCCTACCCGGAGGACTTATCCCATGGCTGAAAGACAGGGCTCGATCTCGGGCCTCACTGACGACGAGGCCCAGGAGTTCCACAGGTACTACGTCCAGGGCTTCGTGGGTTTCACGGCGATCGCCGTGGTCGCCCACCTGCTGGTCTGGATCTGGCGTCCCTGGCTCTGACCGCCTGAAGGCACAACCCGACTGAAGGGGAAACGACATGGCCACGACCGAAACCGCGATCCCGAGGGCAGCTGCCATCGAAGACAACCGGAGCATCTGGATCATCTTCGCCATCAGCTTCCTTGTGTTCATGGCGATTGCCCTCGTCGGGCAGTTGCTCGGCTGGCAATGGCGTTCCTGGCTGCCGGGGGCCGAAGGCGTGAAGGGCGTTTACGGTGGCGTGAAGGCGGCCGTATGGACCTTCATGGCTCACATCACATAGGAGCTCGGAATCATGTGGAGAATTTGGCGACTCTTCGATCCTCTCAGGGCCATGGTGGCCCAGGGGATCTTCCTGTTTGCGCTGGCGGCGATGATCCATCTCGTCCTGCTGAGCACGAACAAGTTCAACTGGCTGGACGGTCCGAAGAAGGCCACGGTCGCGTCCCAGAACGCGCCGATGCCGACGGCGGTCGCCTCGACGACGTCGAAGTAACGCTCGCGTCCGAGACAGCGGGCGGCGGCGGGCCGTCGTGCCGGCCCCGCCCCGCTGCAGAAAAACTCGCCGTCGGCGTCCGTCAGGATGCCCGACGGTCGGAGGAATGCACATGGCCATGCTGAGTTTCGAGAGGAAGTACCGGGTCCGCGGGGGTACTCTCGTGGGCGGGGACCTCTTCGACTTCTGGGTCGGACCCTTCTACGTCGGCTTCTTCGGGGTCACGACGATCTTCTTCTCCATCCTGGGCACGGCCTTGATCCTCTGGGGCGCGGCCAACGGCCCGACCTGGAACCTCTGGCAGATCAACATCGCCCCGCCGGACCTCAAGTACGGCCTGGGCATGGCCCCGCTGCTCGAGGGTGGGCTGTGGCAGCTGATCACGGTGTGCGCGATCGGCGCCTTCGTCTCCTGGGCGCTGCGCGAGGTCGAGATCTGCCGCAAGCTGGGCATCCAGTACCACGTGCCGGTGGCCTTCGGGGTGGCGATCTTCGCCTACGTGACCCTGGTGGTGATCCGCCCGGTCCTGCTGGGCGCCTGGGGACATGGCTTCCCGTACGGGATCTTCAGCCACCTCGACTGGGTGTCGAACGTCGGGTACCAGTACCTGCACTTCCACTACAACCCGGCGCACATGATCGCCATCACCTTCTTCTTCACGACGACGCTGGCGCTGTCCCTGCACGGCGGGCTGATCCTGTCGGCGGCGAACCCGAAGAAGGGCGAGACGGTGCGCACGACGGACCACGAGGACACCTTCTTCCGCGATGCCATCGGCTACTCGATCGGCTCGCTGGGCATCCACCGCCTGGGCCTGTTCCTGGCGCTGTCGGCCGGTTTCTGGAGCGCGGTGTGCATCGTGATCAGCGGTCCGTTCTGGACGCGCAGCTGGCCCGAGTGGTGGGGCTGGTGGCTGAACATGCCGATCTGGGCCCAGTGGCCGCTGCAGTAAGCCCGAGGAGAACCCCCCATGGCTGAATACCAGAACATCTTCACGCTGGTGCAGGCGGCTGGCCCCGCCCACACCGGCGTGCCGCTCGGCGCAGGCAACAGTCCGCGCTCCTTCACGAAGCCGCTCAAGGTGCCGCTGTTCGGGCGCTTCGGCATGGCGCAGATCGGCCCGGTCTACCTGGGGCCGCTGGGCATCATGTCGCTCGTCTTCGGGATGCTCGGCTTCAACATCATCGGCTTCAACATGCTGGCGCAGGTCAACTGGGACCCGATCCAGTTCGTGCGCCAGCTGTTCTGGCTGTCGCTGGACCCACCGGCACCGCAGTACGGGCTGTCGCTGCCACCCCTCAACGACGGTGGCTGGTGGATGATCTCCGGCCTGTTCCTGACGATCTCCATCCTGCTGTGGTGGACGCGCATGTACACGCGCGCCAGGGCGCTGGGCATGGGAACCCACGTGGCCTGGGCCTTCGCGGCGGCGATCTGGCTGTTCCTGGTGCTGGGCTTCATCCGCCCGCTGATGATGGGCAGCTGGTCGGAGGCGGTGCCGTTCGGCATCTTCTCGCACCTCGACTGGACGGCGGCGTTCTCGATCCGCTACGGCAACCTGTTCTACAACCCGTTCCACGCGCTGTCGATCGTCTTCCTCTACGGCTCGACGCTGCTGTTCGCGATGCACGGCGCCACCGTGCTGGCCTGCAGCCGCTACGGCGCCGAGCGCGAGCTCGAGCAGATCGTCGACCGCGGCACCGGCGGCGAGCGCATGGCGCTGTTCTGGCGCTGGACCATGGGCTTCAACGCCACGACCGAGTCCATCCACCGCTGGGCCTGGTGGTTCGCGGTGCTGTGCCCGCTGACCGGCGGCATCGGCATCCTGCTGAGCGGCACCGTCGTCGACAACTGGTACCTCTGGGCCGTCAAGCACGGCGTCGCGCCCCCGTATCCGGCGGTGTTCCCGCCCGTCGTCGACCCCACCACCCTCCAGGGAGTCAAGCCATGAGCCGCACGGTGATCCGATCTGCGCTGTGCCTGCTGCTCGGCGCGGCAGCTTTCCTGGCCGGCTGTGAGCGACCCCCGGTCGACACCGTGCAGCGCGGCTATCGCGGCACGGGCATGGAGCTGGTCTACAACCCGCGCACGCTCGAGCCCCAGATCGAGGCCAACCAGGCGCCCGCCTATGCGCCCGAGGCGTCTGCGGAGGGCCCCAAGGCCAAGGACGTCTACCAGAACGTCAAGCTGCTGGGTGACCTGTCCGTGGCGCAGTTCAACCGTCACATGGCCACCATCACGCAGTGGGTGGCGCCGAAGGAGGGCTGCAACTATTGCCACAACGCCGCGAACTTCGCCGACGATTCCAAGTACACCAAGGTCGTAGCCCGGCGGATGATCGAGATGACGCGGCATGTCAACGCCGACTGGAAGCAGCACGTCGCTGCCACGGGGGTCACCTGCTACACCTGCCATCGCGGCAACCCGGTGCCGGCGAACGTGTGGTACACGCCGCTTGCGCAGGACAAGAAGTCCGACTTCATCGGCAACCTCAACGAGCAGAACCAGCCCGCGAAGTCGACGGGTCTGGCGACGCTGCCCTATGACCCGTTCTCGCACTACCTGAAGGATGCCAAGGAGATCCGCGTCGCGACCAACGCGGCGCTGCCGCAGGGCAGCCGCGTCTCGGTCCAGCAGACCGAGTTCACCTACAGCCTGATGGTGCACATGTCGAAGTCGCTGGGCGTGAACTGCAACTACTGCCACAACTCGCGCTCGTTCGGCGACTGGTCGCAGTCGCCGCCGCAGCGCCTGACGGCATGGCACGGCATCCGCATGGCACGCGACCTGAACGTGGCCTACGTCGAGCCGCTGACGCCGGTGTTCCCGGCCACGCGACTCGGGCCGACGGGCGACATCGGGAAGGTCAACTGCGCGACCTGCCATCAGGGCGCCTACAAGCCGCTCTATGGCGCCCCCATGGCCAAGGACTTCCCCGAGCTGCTGGGCACGCCGGGGGCGGCTTCCGCGGCGCTGGAGGCCGCGGGGCCGCTGGCGCAGGCCCTGCGTGACGACGTCCGCCATGCCGGGGTGCTCAAGGGCCCTCGTGCGATGCCGGCCGATCACGGCACGGCGGCGCTGGCTGCGGCGATGGCGCGCCCGGTGTCGGCGACGACCGCCACGCCGGTGGCGGCAGCCTCGAAGTAGCCACGCCCGGGCGGCTCACGCTGGAAGGTCCCGGGGCGACGCGATGCTGCAGGTCGTCGCGCCCCGTCCCCTCGACAGCGCGGCCGCGCCGGCGGAGGTCGTGCTTGCCAGCCCGCGCGGCTTCTGCGCCGGCGTGGTTCGTGCCATCGGGGTCGTCGAGGCTGCACTCGAGTGTCACGGCACCCCGGTGTACGTGTTCCACGAGATCGTGCACAACGGCCACGTGGTCGACATGCTGCGAGCGCGCGGCGCCGTCTTCGTCGATCGCATCGCCGACATACCCGAGGGGGCCGTCGCCGTCTTCAGCGCGCATGGCGTCTCCCGCGCGGTGGTCGAGCAGTCCCGGGCGCGGGCGTTGCGGGTCGTCGATGCGACCTGTCCGCTGGTCACGAAGGTGCATCAGCAGGTGCGTCGCTACGCGCGCCGGGGAATGACGATCCTCGTCATCGGCCACGCTGGCCACGACGAGATCGAGGGTACCCTCGGCGCGGCCGACGCCACCATGCACCTGGTCGGCAGCGTGGGCGAGATCGAGAGGCTCGTGCTGCCCGATGACGTCCGCCTGGCCTACGTGACCCAGACCACCTTGAGCGTCGACGACACGCGCGAGATGATCTCGGCGATCGAGCGACGCTGGCCGCAGGTGGTCGGGCCGGACGTCGACGACATCTGCTACGCGACACAGAACCGCCAGCAGGCCGTGCGCGGCATGGCGCAGGACGTCGATCTGGTGATCGTCGTCGGCGCAGCCAACAGCTCGAACACGCGCAGGCTGCTCGAGGTCGCCACGCAGCAGGGCGTTCCTGCCAGGCGCATCGCGTCGGCCGCGGAGCTCGATCAGGGCTGGCTCACCGATGTGCGGCGCGTCGGGGTCACGGCTGGCGCATCGACGCCTGAACTGCTGGTGCAGGGCGTCGTCGAACGTCTGCGTGCGCTCGGGACCCGGGAGGTCCGCGAGTTGCCCGGGGTGCGCGAGCAGGTCGTGTTCCGGATGCCTGCGCCACTGGCGCCGCGCCGTGGGGCGTCGATGCGGTGAAGGGACGGGCCGGCTCATGAACCTGTCTCCGAACGCGCCGACAAGCCAGCGTGTCGTCGATCCCGGGGCTTCGCCCTCGGCTGCGGCTGCTGGCGAAGCCGCGCACGACGGGGTTGCGCGCACCGTTCCCGCACGGGCGAGCCCGGTGGTCGTGCTTTTGCTGGCGGACATCGCCTCCGGGCTGGACCGGCTCTGGGGTCACGCGCGATTCGTCCTCGGCCCGCGCGCACTGCGCGGACGGGTGGCGGGCGTGCGCTTCGCGAAGGTGCTTGGCAGCGGCCACGAAGGAGGCTTCGGGTTGCGGCCGAGTGCCTCGCGCCAGGGCCTGTTCGTCCTGCTCGAGGATGTCCCGAGCGCGTCCGCGTTCCTCGACCGTTCGCCGGTCGCCGAGGCCTACCGTCGCCACGCGCGCGAGTTCTGCCAGCTGGAACTGCACCCGGTCTCCAGCCGTGGCTCCTGGAGCGGTCATGCGATCCAGCCAGGTACGGTGGTGCCGCGGGGCGTCGGCGTGGCGGCCCTCACCCGCGCCTCGATCCGTCCCTCCCGCGCGGCCGAGTTCTGGAGACACGCCACCCCGTCGCAGCGAGCGCTGGAGCACGCCGAAGGCTGCCGGCTCGCGGTCGGGCTCGGGGAGGCGCCGTTGCTTCGGCAGGCCACCTTCAGCCTCTGGGACAGCACGGCAGCGATGGAGGCGTATGCGCGTTCGGGCGCCCACCTGCAGGCGATACGGGCGGCCTACCGCGACGAGTACTTCAGCGAGACCATGTTCGTGCGCTTCGTTCCGGTCCGCGTCGAAGGTGTCTGGAAGGGGCGCCGCATTGGCTGAAGGCGCGCGACGTCCCCAGGACCACCGTGTCGTTGTGGTCGGTGCGGGCATCGGCGGCCTGGTGAGCGCGCTGCTGCTGGCGTGCCGGGGCTTGAGCGTCACGCTGGTCGAGGCGGCCGATTCGCCGGGCGGGAAGATGCGTCGACTTCAGGTCGACGGCGCCGCCATCGACTCCGGCCCGACGGTGTTCACGATGCGCTGGGTCTTCGAGCAGATCCTGGCCGAGGCCGGAAGTTCGATGGCCGCGCTGCCACCATTGACGCCTCTGGGCGTCCTGGCGCGCCATGCCTGGCGCGGGTCGTCGCAGCGGCTGGATCTCTACGCCGATCCGGGGCTCTCGGCCGAGGCGGTGGCCGAGTTCAGCTCTCCGGCCGAGGCCCGTCGATTCACGGCGTTCTGCGCCGAGGCGCGTCGTCTCTACGAGGTGCTGGAAGGGCCCTACATCCGTTCGGAGCGCCCGACGCTGGGCAGCATGATGAGCGATCTCGGGCCGCGCGGCCTCGTGGCGCTGATGGGGCTGGGTCCCTTCTCGACGCTGTGGCGCACCCTGGGACGCCGCTTCCACGACCCGAGGCTGCGTCAGCTCTTCGGCCGCTACGCCACCTACTGCGGCGCCTCGCCCTGGGCCGCGCCGGCAACGCTGATGCTGGTTGCGCAGGTCGAACTCGACGGGGTCTGGGCCGTGGACGGCGGGATGCACGCCGTGGCGCAGTCATTCGCCGCGCTGGCTGCGCAGCGAGGGGTCGAGATGCGCTTCGGCCTGCGCGTGGCCCGCATCGACGTGCAGGGCGGGCGCGCCGCCGGGGTCGTTCTCGCCGACGGCACCCGGATCGCGGCCGACTCGGTGATCTTCAACGGCGACACCGCCGCGCTGGCCAGCGGCTTGCTCGGCGAGGGTGCGACATCGGCAGTTCGGCCCACGTCGGTGCGCGAACGATCGCTGTCGGCCGTGACCTGGTCGGTGCACGCGCGCACGAGCGGCTTTCCGCTGACGTATCACAACGTCTTCTTCGACGACGACTACCGCCGCGAGTTCGACGACATCTTCGGTCGGCGTCGCCTGCCCGAGCGCGGCACCGTCTACGTCTGCGCCCAGGACCGCGGCGACGATGCGCGCGACCCCGGCCGACCCGAGAGGCTGTTGTGCCTCGTCAACGCGCCAGCCGACGGCGACACGCGGCCCTTCGACGCCGAGGAGACCGATCCATGCGAGCAACGCAGCCTGTCGCTGCTGAGCCAGTGCGGCCTGAGCATCGAGGCGGGCTCCCGCCAGGTGGTGCGCACGACGCCCCGGCACTTCACCACGCTGTTCCCGGGGACGGGTGGGGCGCTCTACGGGATGGCGACGCACGGCTGGATGTCGTCGTTCCGGCGTCCTTCGGCAGTCAGCCGGCTTCCGGGTCTGTATCTGGCCGGGGGGAGCGTGCATCCGGGGCCGGGCGTGCCGATGGCAGCGATGTCGGGGCGACTGGCGGCCGCGATGCTGATGGCTCACCTCGATTCGACCAGCCGGTCGCGTCGGGTGGTTATCTCTGGTGGTATGTCGACGCCCTCAGCGATGACGGCCGGCACGGGCTGACCATCATCGCCTTCGTCGGCAGCGTGTTCTCGCCGTACTACGCGAGCGCGCTGCGGCGGCGCGGCGCGCACGCGGTGGCTGCCGAGGATCACTGCAGCATCAACGTGGCGCTCTATGGCGAGGACGCCCGCCGCTGGACGATGACCGAGCGCGGTGCCCGTCACGTTCGACGATCCGCACGCGAGTTCGTCGTCGGACCCAGCCGGCTGCACTGGGACGGCAGTGCGCTGGTGATCGACATCGACGAAGTCGGCGTGCCGATGCCGCGGCGCGTGCGTGGGCAGGTGCGCGTGCACCCGGCAGGCCTGTCGCGCTTCGTGACTTCGCTCGACGACGCCGGGCGGCACCGCTGGGGCCCGATCGGGCCGTGCAGCCGCGTCGAGGTCGCACTCGACCGTCCCGGCCTGCGCTGGCGCGGTCACGCCTACCTCGACTCCAACGAGGGCGATGAGCCGATCTCGGTGCCGTTCGAGGAATGGGACTGGTCGCGCGCGCAACTCGCCGATGGCAGCACCGCCGTCATCTACGACGTGCGCCTGCGCGGCGGGGGCGAGCGCGTGATCGCCGAGCGATTCGCGCCCGACGGCACCCCCACGGCCTTCGAACCGCCGCCCCGGCAGGCCCTGCCGCGCACCTTCTGGCGGATCGGACGGACGATGCGCAGCGACCCGCGAGTGCCGGCACGGGTGCTCCACACGCTGGAGGACACTCCGTTCTACGTGCGCTCGGTCCTGCAATCCGGACTGCTGGGCGAACAGGTCGTCTCGATGCACGAGACGCTGGCCGTGCCGCGACTGGTCTCGCCCCTCGTGCAGCGCATGCTGCCTTTCAGGATGCCGCGGCGCGCCTGAGGCGCCCTGCGGCGGCCGTCAGTTGCGCGTCGGGGGGCGCGAGTCGTCGTCCCAGGCCTTCGGGCGGTACACGTTGCCGCGGCGTTCGACTTCCGTGCCGCGGCGTGCATGTTCGATCGCGCGCTCGGCCTCGGTGCGCGCGACGCGGCGCGCCGTGGGCCAGCGGCGCATGGCCTGCCAACGGGCGGCGATGCGCTGGCGCTGCGCCGGCGCCATCAGCATGCGAGCAAGCAGGGCGACGCAGACCAGCAAGCCCGCAGCGGCCAGGATCTTCTCGACCAGGTTCTCTGCCATGCCGGGACTTTAGCCCGGCGGGGTCGGTGGCGGCGTCGGTGACGTGCCCGGCGGTGAGGATTCGCGGGCTTCCGGAGTCGCGCTGCGCGCGGCGGCTTCCTGTTCTGCCTTGCGCCGGGCTGCGGCGAGCTCCTGGTTGCGGCGTACCGAGCGCAGTTGCCACCAGCCGAAGGCCAGTGCGCCGCCCAGCACGAGCACGCCCTCGATGAGCACGATGGGCCAGTGCGAGTCCGCCGCCATCTCAGGCCGTCCGGCGAGCCGTGGCGATCCGGGGCCGCGTCAGCGCACGAGACTGCGTGGCGTGGCCTGTCGCTCGAACAGGTCGATCAGCCAGACCACGCGGTCGTCGAACGAGCGAGAGGCCGACGTGGCCATGCCCTGGACCTCGGGCCCGGCGCAGGCGTCGACGAGAAAGGCGATGGCCGGCAGCTGCGCGAGCGTCACGTCGGCTCGCCCGGGCTGCACGATCGCGGCGCCGGCGGCGCGGGCCATCAGCGCGAGCTTGCGACGCTGCGAGACGACGGCGCGCGAGTTCACCGAGTCCAGGCCCCGCCGCGCCAGTTCGTGGCCGATCTCGGCGTAGACCAGTCGTGCGGCGCGGATCGCCGGCCGGCAGTCGCGGGGCAGGGCGGCGATGCCGTGTTCCGAGCGCGCGTAGAGGAGTTCGGCGGCGTCCAGCAGGCGCCTGACCACCGAGGCCAGTCGCTCGTCGAAGGACGGTGCGCGCAGCCACGCGTCGGGATCGAGGCCGGCTTCGCGCATCCACTGCCGCGGCAGGTACAGGCGCCCGTTGCGCGCGTCCTCGCCGACGTCGCGGGCGATGTTGGTGAACTGCATGGCCACGCCGAGCTCGCACGCCCGTGCCAGCGCCCGCGCCGACTGGGCGCCCATGACCAGCGCCATCATCGCGCCGACGGTGCCCGCCACGCGGGCCGCGTAGTCCTCGAGGTCGGCGATGCTGTCGTAGCGCCGGCCGCAGGCGTCCCAGAGGAAGCCCTCGAGCAGGGCGTCCAGCGGCGCGCGGGGCACGCCGTGGGCGTGGACGACGCACGCCAAGGCACGGTCGGCGTCTATCGGCTGCGGTCGGCCGTCGTAGATCGCGTCGAGCCGCTGCCGCAGGGCGTGCATCGCCGCCGCGCTGTCGGTGCCGAGGTCGATCGCGTCGTCGGCCAGGCGGCAGAACGCGTAGAGCGCGGTGGCCGGCGCGCGGACGCGTGCGGGCAGCAGCAGCGACGCGGCGAAGAACGACTTCGAGCCGCCACGCATCAGGCGGCGGCAGGCCGCCATGTCGTCGACGCCTGGTCGGGCGGGTGGAGTGCGGGCGTCAGCGTGCATGGAGCAGGCTCTCCTCGGCAGGGTCGACGGGGGGCGCGAGCGGTCGGGCGATCGCCGGGGCGACCGCCGGTGGTGCTGCCGTGGGCGCATCCTCGTGGCGTCGCATCGCCCAGCGCCACAGCGCGGTGGCCGGCAGCGGCAGCACGAGGAGCCAGTGCTCCAGGATGGCGAGCCCCAGCATCGTTGCGGCGAGCATCAGCCCGGCGCTGGCGGTGGGCGTGGCGCCAGGTGCGACGGCCGCCTGCACCATCACCACCGCGACAACCGTCGAGGCGGTCACCGACACCGGGAACAGCAGGTTCATCGCACGCCGGCGGAAGAAGCTCGCGAGGTACTTCAGGTGCGCAGGCAGGAACTCCTCGCTGAGGTTGCGCACGCCCAGGAAGAGATTGAGCTTGGCGCTGGTCCGCATGATCCAGAACACGAGGAAGGTCCAGGTGCCGACCTGGTTGGGCTCGCCCCATGTCACCGCCACGATCGCCAGACCGACCGCGATGATCCCGATCTCGTGCCAGAGGATGGCTTGCACGGCGTGGATGAACCGCGTCGGTTCGCTGGCGCCGGTGGGCGTGGCCCGCTTTCGCGGGCCCGTGATCCAGCCGGTCAGGAAGCTGAGTTCGTGCCAGCCCCACACCAGCAGCGCGCAGGTGAACGCGCAGTAGGCGGCCGCCGTGCTCTCCTGGGATGCCGTTCGCGCGATGCCGGCGAAGGCCGCCAGCGCCAGCCCGCTCGAGATCACCAGGCTCCAGCGGAACGTCGTGCGCGGCAGGTTGTCGAGCAGCAGGATCAGTCCGGTGCTGAACCACCAGACGAAGACCGCGAAGACGACCGGGATGGCGACGTCGAGCATGCGACCGGCAGCCGCGCCGTCACCAGGCCGGCGCCACGCGCACCTGGGCCGGCAACTCGTGGCGCTTGACCGGCAGCATGTACAGGCGAGCGAAGGTCGCCACGCCGGCCAGCGCCCATGCGCCCTGGGCGAGCTTGCCCATCACGCCGCCACGGGCCTTCGCCGCATCGATCTTCTTCTGCACCTGGAACAGGCGGTCCATGCCGGCGCGGAACGCCGGGTTGTCGATGTCCAGGGTGAGAGGGAACACCTGGCGCGAGATCTCGTTGGTGATCTCGAAGACGCGGTAGTCGTAGTTGGTCGACTCCAGTCCCATCGCCTGGTGCAGCATGGGGCGCGTGTGGTCGCGCACGTACATCGTGGCGTAGACCGCGAGCAGGAAGAAGCGGATCCACAGCAGGTTGCCTCCGCGCAGCAGGTGCGGGTGGGCGCGCATGATCAGCGCGAAGGACTCGCCATGGCGGAACTCGTCGTTGCACCACCTCTCGAACCAGCGGAAGATCGGGTGGAAGCGCTTGTCCGGATGGCGCTCGAGCTGACGAAAGATGGTGATGTAGCGCGCGTAGCCGATCTTCTCGGAAAGGTAGGTCGCGTAGAAGATGTACTTGGGCTTGAAGTAGGTGTAGGCCTTGGTGCGCTTGAGGCCCCCGAGATCGAGGCCGAGCCCGAAGTCCTTCAGGCTGGCGTTGATGAAGCCGGCGTGGCGCGATTCGTCGCGAGCCATGAAGCGCATCAGCGCCTTGATGTCGGGGTTCTCGACGTTCTTCTGGATCTCGTTGTAGAGCACGCAGCCCGAGAACTCCGAGGTCACCGAGGTGATGAGGAAGTCGAGGAACTCCTGCCGCAGTTCGGGCGATACCTTGGAGAAGGTCTCGGCCACCTCGGCCGCGAACTCGGGCGTGCGCTGGAAGTGGTCGTGGTTGTTGTCGCCCTCGTACTCCGCCATCATCGCGTCCCACTCGGCACGGATGCCCGAGACGTCGATGCGGTCCATCGCCGCGTAGTCGGTGGTGTAGAAGCGCGGGCTCAGCAGCGTGCTTTCCTTGGCCTTGCGGGCCGCTTCCTCGGGGCTGTCGATCGTGTGGGTGGCTTGCATGCGGTCTCCTGGGCGTCAGGGGCGTTGTGCGATGGGCGTGCCGGGCGAGATCAGCCGGGCGAAGGACGCGGCGTTCGTCGGTCCGAACGACTCGATGTCGATGATCTGGCGGGTGGCCGGGTCGACCAGCGTGAGCCGGCCGTCAGCGCGCGCTATGAGCTCGAAGGGAGCCTCGGGCCCGAGACCGCGCATGCGGCGCTCGCGCGCCATCACGCGCATGGCGCCGCGCAGGAAGCCGCCCTCGGCATCGATGCGCTCGACCTGTGCGCCGCTGGCTGCATCGATCACGGCGATGCTGCCGTCGGGGCGGTCCTCGAAGCGCAGCAGGCGCACGGCGACGGCGGCGGCGTCGGGCTCGCGGATCTCGACACCCGACAGACGCACCCCCGCGACCGACAGCAGCACGAGGGCGAGCAGGGCGGCCACGGCGATCAGGACACCGCGCGGAACCTTCGGGTCGTGGTGATCGTGCGCAGCCGCTGCGGCGCGGGCGCGGTGCATGGCGTGGCTCATCCCGGTCTCCTTGGTGTGCCGGTCAACGACCCGCCATCGCCGGCTCGGCGAGGCCCTGAGGTGCGGATGTCTGCTCGCTGGCGTCCGCCGACGGGGCGCTTCGCGCCGACGCGGCCTGACTTGTCGCCGCTGCCCACGCACTGCCGACGATGGCGGCGACCTCGGCCGCTCGGGGGATGCAGCGCAGCATTGGCTGCGGTGCGGCGAGCTTCCACGGACGGCAGTGCGGCCACAGGTTCAGCCAGGCGATGCGCTCGCCTTCGGCCAGCGTCAGCGGCAGGTCGCCATGGCCGTCGGCATCGAGCCGAAGGTCTGCCGCGGCGATGCGCCGGAACGGGATGTTGAAGGTCAGCGTCAGCACGATGCCGATGCGCATCACGACGCGCCGGGTCGTGATCGTGTAGACGGTGGTGCGGGCCGACAGCCTCGCCAGCACGAGCAGGATGCCCAGGCACACCAGGGCCAGCGGCCCGAGCAGCAGCAGCGAGCGCAGGATCTGACCCGCCGGCACGCCGTCTGCGGCCAGGAACACCACGCGCAGTGCCAGCATCACCGTGAAGTAGACCGCCAGCTTGCGGACGTGGAAGGCCCGCCGCGCGAGGTGCCGCCATTCGGGCGAGCCCTGCCACAGGACGCGCTCGCCCTCCGGCAGCGCTTCCGGGAGGCCGTGCTCCGGCTCGAAGTCGTGCTCGCGGCGGATGCCGGCGCTCGGTTGTCGTACTGCTTTCATGCGATGGCTCCGGGCGGGGCGTCGTGTCGTGCCGGGGTGCTGCCCGTCAGACCAGCGGCTCTGCGCGGCCTGGTTCCGCGTAAAGGGTGCCGGCACCGAAGTAGCCCATGATCCGGTCCTCCTCGGCCAGCGTGACCTGATCGGGGTGCGCGGTACCCGGCACGTTGGCGAACTGGCTTCCGAGCAGTGCCTTGACGACCACGCGATCACCGCCCAGCCGGTCGCTCTTCACCTTGGCGAAGTTCCACGGCACCAGCACCCGACGACCGTTGCCCGAGGCCTCGAGCTCCATGTAGCGGAACAGCGTCTCGGCCTCGTCGACCCACAGGTCGACCACCTTGCCGCCCGCCTCGCCGTCGGCACCGTAGACGGTCAGGCCGCGCGGGTCGATGTCGCCGGCGACGACGCCGTAGTCGGTGGCCACGCGCAGCGGCTGCAGCTTGGCGCTGCCGTCGAAGGTTTCGTCGGGGCGGTCGGCGCGCGGCGTGTAGGCGCCTGGGCCGACGCCCGCCAGCAGCGGGTCGCCGGTGGGCAGCAGCGGCGCGCCGTTCCAGCCGTGCGCCGGCTCGGCGTTGAGCGCGGCCGTCGGCTCGGGCTTGGGCACGACGACCTCGCCGTGCGCCGTCAGGAAGGTCTTGGGCCGCGGCACCGGCCAGCCGGTGATGGTGCCGCCGCTGTCGTGGTCCATCGGGTAGCCCTCGCGGTGGTTCTCGCGCACGAGGTAGTAGATGAGCCCCGCGAAGAACGCCCAGAAGGCGTAAAGCACGAGTTGCGCCACGTCGACGTACTGCGTGATGGCTCCGATTTCCATGTGGTTCTCCTGGGGGCGACTGGGCTAGCCGGGGAACTCGGCCAGGCCGAATGCGGGGGACTGCGAACGGGGGTGCCGTGCCGACCAGCGGACCAGCGGCCCGATGGCGATGAGCGCGGCGAACAGCAGGTAGATCTCGACGTGGTAGACGACGCTGTAGCCGGTGGCGGGCGTGGCCAGCGCCTCGCCCAGGGCGCCACGGGTGGCAAGCGACGAGAACAGGTCACGCAGCGCGCCGCCGGAGGCGACTGCCAGGCCGGCTGCGGTAGCCTGCACGGCGCCCCAGGCGCCGAGCGCGAGGCCGACGTGATCGGGGCTCTCGAGGCCCATCGCCGCGGTGAGCGTGCCCACGGCGAAGAGCCCGGCGCCGAAACCGATCAGCACGGTGCCGGCACGGAAGAGCCACGGCGCCTCTAGCGGTGCGGCGAAGATCACCATCGCGAACGCCGGCAGCCCCAGCAGCGCGCCCAGCGCGGCGACGCGGAAGGGATCGGCCCCCCTTGCCAGCCAGCGGGCCGCGAGCGCGAAGGCCGCCAGCGATCCGCCGGCCATCATCGCGGTGAGCGCACTCGTGGCGCCGACGCCCAGCCCCAGGATCTCGCCGCCATACGGCTCGAGGATGATGTCCTGCATGTTGAAGGCCAGCGTGCCCAGGCCCACCGTCCACAGGAAGCGCCGCACCCGGGGCTGGGCGGAGAAGCTGCGCCAGCGCGGGCCGAAGGCCGGCGCCGGTTCGCCACGGCTGCGCGTGCGATCGCGGTTGCGGGCTTCCTGCTTCCAGACCGCCACCACGTTCAGCAGCACGCTGGCCACCGCGGCTCCCTGGACGACCTGCACCAGTCGGGTGTCGCTGAAGTCGGCGAGCAGTGCCGCACAGATCGTGCCTCCGCCGACCAGGCCGAGCAGCAGCATCACGTACATCAGCGCGACGACGCGCGGCCGGGTTTTCTCGGTGGCGAGGTCCGTCGCCAGCGCGAGCCCGGCGGTCTGGGTGGTCTGCAGCCCGGCGCCGACCAGCAGGAAGGCCAGGCCTGCTGCGAGCTGTCCCACCCAGGCGAGACCGTACTGGCCTTCGCCGGTGAGCACGAGCAGCGCGAAGGGCATGATCGCCAGTCCGCCGAACTGCAGCAGCGTGCCCATCCAGACGTAGGGCACGCGGCGCCAGCCGATCGCCGACGCGTGATGGTCGGAGCGGAAGCCGGTGAACGCGCGCAGCGGCGCGACGAGCACCGGCAGCGCGACCATCAGCGACACGAGCCATGCCGCCACGCCCAGCTCGACGATCATCACGCGATTGAGCGTGCCGACGAGTAACGCGGTCGCCAGGCCGACCGAGACCTGGAACAACGCCAGGCGCAGCAGCCGGGGCAGCGGCAGGTCGGGGCTCGCGGCGTCGGCGAAGGGCATCAGCCTGGGCAGCCAGCGTCGCAGGAACTCCCGGGCAGCCGGCGGCAGCGCCGGGGCGCGGCGCGGGCGCGACGAGGTGCCCTCGTGGTTCATGCTCGGCGCCACTCCATCGCCTGCGATGTGTAGAACCCGCTGGCCACGCGTTCGGTGCGTCCGGCCTGCCACTGCGTGAACGCGCTGGACAGCGCGAGTTGCCGCCACAGGTTCTGCTCGGCCACCGGCTCGATCGCCGGGGCACGATCACCGCGCGGGAACAAGCGGCCCACGGCGTGCATCGCCGCCAGCAGCGGCGTGCGCGGCGCGAACGTGAAGACCATCGAGGTCGAGGTGCGATCAGCAAGCCGGCCCAGGGCGCGAACCACGTCCTCGGCGCGGTAGTGGATCAGCGAGTCCATCGCGACCACGTGGTCGAAGCGGCCGAGCGCCTCGTCCAGCATGTCGCCGCTGCGGAAGTCGATGCGGCCGGGGCCGAGGTCGTCTGGCAGCCTCTCTCGCGCCAGCTGCACCAGCGTGGGCGAGAGGTCGATCGCGACGACGTCGGCGCCGCGGCGGGCGGCCTCGACGGCGAAGGCACCCGTGCCGCAGCCGGCGTCGAGGATGCGGCGCCCGCTCAGGTCGGGCGGCAACCACGACAGCATCGTCGCGCGCATGCGGTCGCGGCCGGCGCGCACGGTGGCGCGGATGCGGCCCACGGGTGCGTCCGAGGTGAGACGGGCCCAGGCGTCGGCCGCGGTTCGGTCGAAGTAGGTCTCGATCTCACCGCGGCGCAGGGTGTAGCTGCCGGTCTCGGCGTCCATCGCGTGCCCCTTCAATCGAAACCGAGCAGGTCGAAGATGTCGCGATCCTTCATCGGGTCGCAGATCAGCGGGTCGGTGCCGGCCCACAGCTTGGCGGCCAGGCGCAGGTACTCGTCCTGCACCGCGCGCAGCTCGGGCGAGTCCTCCATCTCGAACAGCGTGGCCTTCTTCAGCCGGCTCTTGCGGATGACGTCGAGCTGCGGGAATCGGGCCATCGTCTTCAGGCCCACCCGGTCGTTGAACTTGTCTATCTGGTCGGTGGCGTCCGAGCGGTTGGCGATCACGCCGCCCAGGCGCACGTTGTAGTTCTTCGACTTCGCGCCGATGGCCTGCACGATGCGGTTCATCGCGAAGATCGAGTCGAAATCGTTCGCGGTGACGATCAGCGCGCGGTCGGCGTGCTGCAGCGGCGCGGCGAACCCGCCGCACACGACGTCGCCGAGCACGTCGAAGATGACGACGTCGGTCTCCTCGAGCAGGTGGTGTTCCTTGAGCAGCTTGACGGTCTGGCCGACGACGTAGCCGCCGCAGCCGGTGCCCGCCGGCGGGCCGCCCGCCTCGACGCACAGCACGCCGTTGTAGCCCTCGTAGACGAAGTCCTCCGGACGCAGCTCCTCGGGGTGGAAGTCGACCGACTCGAGCACGTCGATGACGGTCGGCATCAGTTTCTTGGTGAGGGTGAAGGTCGAGTCGTGCTTGGGGTCGCAGCCGATCTGCAGAACCCGCTTGCCGAGCTTGGAGAACGCGACCGAGAGGTTGCTGGACGTCGTGCTCTTGCCGATGCCCCCCTTGCCGTAGATGGCGAAGACCTTGGCGCCCTCGATCTTGACGCTGGGGTCCTTGGACGGGTCCATCTGGACCTGCAGGCTGCCCTCGCCGTCGGGGCGGCGGCCGCCCTTGCCGATCGAGGACACCGGTACGGTGGCTACATTCATGCTACTGCTCCTTCGTAGACACCTTCGAGGCGATCCTCGAGTTCCTCGCCGGCGCGCCGCAGCGCTTCCAGCATCTCGGCGTCGGGTTGCCAGTACTCGCGCTCGAAGGCTTCGATCAGGCGGCTGGCGACCTTCGCCGAGGCCGCAGGATTGAGCCGCGCGAGACGTTCGCGCATCGCCGGATCGAGCATGAAGGTCTCGGTCAGTTGGCGATACACCCAGGGCTGGACCTGGCCGGTGGTGGCCGACCAGCCCATGGTGTTGGTGAGGTGGACCTCGATCTGGCGCACGCCCTCGTAGCCGTGCTCGAGCATGCCCTCGTACCACTTCGGGTTGAGCATGCGGGTGCGTGTCTCCAGGGCCACCTGCTCGGACAGCGTGCGCACCGTGCCGGCGCCACGGGTCTGGTCGCCGATGTAGACCGGCGTGGCCGTGCCGCCGCGGGCGCGCTGCACGGCGCGGCTGATGCCGCCGAGGGTGTCGAAGTAGGTGTCGATCGTGGTGACACCGAGCTCGACCGAGTCGAGATTCTGGTAGGTCAGCTGCACGTCGGCCAGCACGCTGGTCAGCAGCGCGCCCTGCTGCATCGGCCGGCCGGCACGCCCGTAGGCGAAGCCCTTGCGGCGGGTGTAGGTCTCGGCGAGCTCGTCCTCGTCTTCCCAGCGCCCGTTCTCGACCAGGAAGTTGACGTTGCTGCCATAGGTGCCGTCGGCGTTGCCGAACACGCGCAGGGCCGCCGTCTCGAGGTCGCATCCGTGCGTGCGCTGGTAGGCCAGGGCGTGCTTGCGCACGAAGTTCAGTTCCTCGGGCTCGTCGGCGGACGCTGCCAGGAACGCGGCCTCGGCCAGCAGCTTGATCTGCAGCGGCAACAGGTCGCGGAAGATGCCCGAGAGCGTCATCACGACGTCGATGCGCGGACGTCCCAGCGCCTCCAGCGGACGCAGCATGGCGCCGGCGAGGCGACCGTAGCTGTCGAAGCGCGGCTCGGCGCCCATCAGCGCCAGTGCCTGCGCGATCGGCCCGCCCTCGGTCTTCAGGTTGTCGGTGCCCCAGAGCACGAGTGCGATCGATTCGGGTAACGGGTTTCCGTCGGCGACGTGACGATCGATCAGCAGCGTGGCCAGGCGCTCGCCTTCGCGCACCGCCCAGGCACTGGGGATGCGGAAGGGGTCGAAGCCGTGCAGGTTGCGGCCGGTGGGCAGGATCTGCGGCGTGCGCAGCAGGTCGCCGCCGGGCGCCGGGCGCACGAAGCGGCCGTCCAGCGCCTGCAGGATGCCGGCCACTTCGCTGTCGACGGCCAGCAGGCGGTTGGCGTCGGCCAGCCCGCGCAGTCGCTCGAGTTGTTCGTCGCCGCGCGGCAGCGCGCTGCGAGCCGCGGCCTTCTCCGGGGCCAGGCCCTCGACCAGCGCCTCGACGGCCGGCCGGTCGACGAGAGCCGGGCTGTCCTGGTCGCACATGGCGAGCAGCAGATCGACGCGCTCGCTGGCGCTTGGCGCACGGCCGACGACGTGCAGGCCGTGCGGGATCAGCGTGTACTCGAGCTCGAGCAGGCGGTCCTGCATCGCGCCGATCTGGCGTTGCGCCTCGTCGCCGGACCATGCAGGCTCGGCAGCGCAGAGGTCCAGCCCCGCGGCCTGGGCCTGGACGACGCCTGCCAGCTCGTCGCGCTCCGCCGTGCGCTGTGCGTCCATGCCGCGCCAGCTCTCTATCGAGGCCTTGAGCTCCTGCAGTCCGCGGTACAGCCCGGCCTGGGCGACCGGCGGCGTGAGGTAGCTGATCAGCGTGGCAGCCGCGCGGCGCTTGGCGATCGCGCCCTCCGACGGGTTGTTCGACGCGTAGAGATAGACGTTGGGCAGGTCGCCGATGAGGCGGTCGGGCCAGCAGTCGCCCGACAGGCCCGATTGCTTGCCGGGCATGAACTCCAGCGCGCCGTGGGTGCCGAAATGCAGCACGGCGTGGGCGGCGAAGTCCTCGCGCAGGTAGCGGTAGAAGGCCGAGAAGGCGTGCGTCGGGGTGAAGCCCTTCTCGAAGAGCAGCCGCATCGGGTCGCCTTCGTAGCCCATGGCGGGCTGGATGACCACCAGCACGTCGCCGAACTGGCGGCCCAGCACGAACAGCGAGCGGCCGTCGGTGAGTTGCCGACCCGGCGCGGGGCCCCACTGCGCCTCGATGTCGCGCAGCCAGCGCTCGCGCCGCACGTGATCGTCGACCGGGATGGCGAAATGGACGTTGGCGTCGGCCCCGTACTGCGAGGCGTTGCCCTTGAGCACGGCGTCGCGCAGTTCGTCGACGCTGGCCGGCAGGTCGACGTGGTAGCCCGCGGCGCGCATGCCCGACATCGTCTCGTACAGGCTCTCGAAGACCGAGAGATAGGCGGCGGTGCCCACGTTGCCGGCATTGGGCGGGAAGTTGAACAACACCATCGCCACCCGGCGCTCGGCGCGGCGCGAGCGGCGCAGCGCAACCAGGCGCGCCACGCGGGCGGCGAGCATGGCCGTGCGCTCGCTGCAGGTGTGCATGTCCTGCTGCTGTTCGCCGCCCTCGAAGGTGCAGTGCTTGTGGCAGCCCTGGCAGGTGCTGCCGGCGGCACCGGGGCGCCCGCCGTAGACCATCGGCCCGGTCGAGCCGTCGAGCTCGGGGATGGCGATCATGATCGTGCTCTCGACCGGCAGCAGCCCGCGGTCGGAGCCGCCCCACTGGTCGAGGGTCTGGAACTCGACCGGATGGGCGGCGACGTAGGGCACGTCGAGCTTCGCCAGGATGTCCTCGGCAGCGCGGGAGTCGTTGTAGGCAGGCCCGCCGACCAGGGAAAAGCCGGTCAGCGAGACGACGGCGTCGACCGTGGACTGCCCGTCCTTCATGAAGAAGCGCTCGATGGCCGGCCGGGCGTCTAGCCCCGATGCGAAGGCCGGAACGACCTGCAGGCCCTGGACTTCCAGGGCCGCGATCACGCCGTCGTAGTGGCGTGCGTTGCCCGACAACAGGTACGAGCGCAGCAGCAGGACGCCGACGCGGCCCTTGCTCTGGGCGTCCGGCACGACACGGGGCACGCGCGAGGCGTCCTCGCCGATTCGGCCCGTCATGCGCGGGTGGTAGACGCCGACCTCGGGGTAGTCGACCGGCGCCGCGGCCTGCAGACGGCCCTTCAGTGCCTGCCGAGGCCCGCCGGCATAACGGTCGACGAGGAAGCGGACCATGTTGAGCATGTTCTCTTCCGAGCCGCCGAGCCAGTACTGCAGCGTCATGAAGTAGGCCCGCACGTCCTGCGCGGTGCCGGGGATGAAGCGCAGGAACTGGGGGATGCGGCGCAGCATCTTCATCTGCCGCTCGCCGCCGGTGCCGCCGCCTTCCTTGCCCGCACCGGCCTTGCCGCGCAGCTTCTTCAGCAGCGCCATGGGGCCGCTTGCGGGCTTGCCCATGTCGAAGCGACCGAGGCGGGTGAGCTTGACCACCTCGCCGGCGGACATCGCGCAGACCATCGCGTCGCAGTGATCGCGCCGCTCGCGCAGCGCGGGCATGACGGGCAGGAAGTGCTCCTCGAGGAACAGCATCGTGACGATGACGATGTCGCCCCTGCCGATGTCGTCGATGCAGTCTTGCAGCCGCGCCGGCTCGCCCGCCCATTCCGAGGCCGCGTGCAGCTTCAGGCTCATCCCGGGCAGTTCGCGCACCAGGCGGGCGCGCGCGCGCTCGGTCGCGCTGGCCAGGTGAGTGTCCATCGTGACGATGACCACGCGCAGCGGCGTGGCGTTGCCGCCGTGACCGGCCCGGCCGCCGGCCACGAAGGACCCGGGCTCAGCGACCGAAATGCGCCTTGGCGTCATACAGGGTGTCCACGGTGATGGTGGCCAGGCCGCGTTCGGCGGCGAAGCGTTCGGTGTTGCGACGGGCCTTTCCGCGCACGAAGAACGGGATCTTCTGGAGCTCCTTCTGGGCGTCGGCTGTCCATTGCGTCGCGGCAGGAAGCTCGGCGGCGCTGGGGGCGCAGGCCGGCGCAGCTGCCGCGGTGGGCAGCGGGGCCGGGGTCACGGCGCTGGGCGCTTCGGCCGGAGCTTGCGGCGCCCCCGTCCTGGCGGGGACGCCATGACCGCCGAGGTGCGACGGCGCGGCCCCGTCGTGGAACTCGAAGTCGCCGCGGAACATCTGCAGCAGGTGCTCTTCCAGGCCCATCATCAGCGGGTGCACCCAGCTGTCGAAGAGCACGTTCGCGCCCTCGAAGCCCATCTGCGGCGAGTAGCGCGCAGGGAAGTCCTGCACGTGCACCGGCGCCGAGATCACGGCGCAGGGCACGCCCAGCCGCTTGGCGGTGTGGCGCTCCATCTGCGTGCCCAGCACCAATTCGGGCTGCAGTTCCGCCACCCGGGCCTCGACCTCGAGGTAGTCGTCGGTGATCAGCGCCTCCACGCCGTAGAGCTTGGCGGCGTCGCGCACGTCGCGCGCGAACTCACGGCTGTAGGTGCCCAGCCCGACGACGGTGAAGCCGAGTTCTTCCTGGGCGACCCGGGCCGCCGCGATGGCATGCGTGGCGTCGCCGAACACGAAGACTCGCTTGCCCGTGAGATAGGTGGAGTCGACCGAGCGCGAGTACCACGGCGCGCGCGAGGCGTCGTCGGGAATCCGCGTGTCGGCGGGCAGGCCCGCCAGGGCCGCCACCTCGGCGACGAACTCGCGCGTCGCGCCGGTACCGATGGGCACGATGCGGGTGTGCTTCTGGCCGAACTGGCGCTGCAGCCAGCCGGCGGCCTGCTGCGCGACTTCGGGGTAGAGCACGACGTTGAAGTCGGCCTCGCCCAGGCGTGCGAGGTCTGCGGGCGTGGCACCCATCGGGGCCACCACGCTCACCTCGATGCCAAGCCGTTCCAGCAGGCCGCGGATCTCGCGCACGTCGTCGCGGTGCCTGAAGCCGAGCGCGGTAGGCCCGAGGATGTTGCAGCGCGGGCGCTGCCCTTCGACGCGCGCCGGGCGTGCCGTCCCGGGGGGCGGCGCATGCGGGCCGGCAAGCGCGCGGACCATCTGGTAGAAGGTTTCCGAGGCGCCCCAGTTCTCCTTGCGCTGGTACGAAGGAAGCTCCAGCGGCACCACGGGGCAGGGCAGCGCCAGGGCCTTGGCCAGGCCGCCGGGGTCGTCCTGGATGAGCTCGGCCGTGCACGACGCGCCGACCATCATCGCCTGCGGGCGAAAGCGCTCGTAGGCTTGCGCGGCGGCGGTCTTGAACAGCTCGGCGGTGTCGCCGCCGAGGTCACGGGCCTGGAAGGTCGTGTAGGTGACCGGCGGGCGGTGGTCGCGCCGCTCGATCATCGTGAACAGCAGGTCGGCGTAGGTGTCGCCCTGGGGTGCGTGCAGCACGTAGTGCACGCCCTGCATCGCCGTGGCGATGCGCATGGCGCCGACGTGAGGGGGGCCTTCGTAGGTCCAGAGCGTCAACTGCATGCGCGGGGTCTCAGATCGCGAGCCGGGTCCGGCGGACCAGCGGGCGGGTGAAGAGCTCGGCCAGGTCGGCCGCCTGTTCGAAGCCCTGGATGGGGGTGAAGACGAGCTCGATCGACCACTTCGTCGTCAAGCCCTCGCTCTCCAGCGGGTTGGCCAGCCCCAGGCCGCAGACGACGATGTCAGGGCGGTCCGCTCGGCAGCGGTCGAGCTGGCGCTCGACGTCCTGGCCCTCGGCCAGCCGCGTGCCCGCCGGCAGCAGCGCGAGCTCCTCGGCCATGTGCTGGCGGTGCAGGTAGGGCGTGCCGACCTCGGTGAGCCGCATGCCCAGCTCGCGGGAGAGGAAGCGCGCCAGCGGCACCTCGAGCTGCGAGTCGGGGAAGAAGAAGACGCTGCGGCCCGCGAGCGCCTCGCGGTGACGCGCCAGCGCAGCCCGCGCCCGCTCTCGCTTGGGTGCCAGCACGGCGTCGAAGCGGGTCGCGCTCACGCCGAAGGCCGAGGCCGCCGCGCGCAGCCACGCCGTCGTGCCCTCGTCGCCCAGCGGGAACGGCGCCGCCAGTCGCTGGGCGCCGCGACCCTCCAGTGCCCTGGCGGTGTCGGCAAGAAAGGGCTGGGCCAGCAGGAACAGGGTCTGCGGGCCGACCGCGGGCAACTCTGCCGCACGTCGCGGCGGCAGGAAGTGCACCGGTCCGATGTCGAGTTCGTCGAACAGGCGCCGGAACTGGTCTTCCACGACGTCCGCCAGGGTGCCGACCACCAGCAGCGACGGCCCGGCCGGCGCGGCGGCCTGCGGCATCTGGGGCACCAGCGAGGCCAGGCAGGCGTCCTCGCCCTGGGTGAAGGTGGTCTCGATGCCGCTGCCTGAGTAGTTCAGGATGCGCACCCGGCCGGCGAAGTCGCGGCCCAGCCGCTCGGCGGCGCGGGAGAGGTCGAGCTTGATCACCTCGGACGGGCAGGATCCGACCAGGAACAGCAGCTTGATCTCGGGGCGGCGTTCGAGCAGCCGCGTCACCACCCGATCGAGCTCCGCGTTGGCGTCGGCCAGGCCGGCGAGGTCGCGGTCGTCGATGATGGCGGTGGCGAAGCGCGGCTCGGCGAAGATCATCACGCCGGCCGCCGACTGCAGCAGGTGGGCGCAGGTTCGCGAGCCGACGACCAGGAAGAAGGCGTCCTGGATCTTGCGGTGCAGCCAGACGATGCCGGTCAGGCCACAGAAGACCTCGCGCTGGCCGCGCTCGCGCAGCACCGGCAGCTCGGCGGGCGTGGCGCAGGCCGCGGCCTCGCGGAAGATCGGCACGACGGCGTTCATGCTGGCAGGCCCTCGGTGGCGCGCTCGCGGGCTGTCTGCAACCTCGCCGCGCGCAGCTTCAGCACGAACTGGGCGGCGTTGATGACATAGGCGGCGTAGGCGGCAAGCGCCAGCAGCATCTGGCCCCGCGCGTCGAGCGCGCCGGTCGCCACGACGACCAGATAGGCCGTGTGCAGCGCCAGCACCAGCATGCTGAAGACGTCTTCCCAGTAGAAGGCCGGCGCGAACAGCCAGACGCCGAACACCACCTTCTCCCAGATGCAGCCGGTGACCATGATGGTGTAGAGCACGAGGGTCTTGACGACGACCGACCCGGTCGCCGCGGCCTGGCCTTCGCCCGTGGCCAGGAAACGCAGCACGAGCGCCAGGCTGACGAGGAAGACGACGAACTGGACCGGTGCGAGCACGCCCTGCACGAGCGTCCAGCGCGAGCGGTCGCGGCGCTGCCGTTCCTCGGGCGAGTACAGCGCGGGCCGGTCCCGCGCGGCGCGCTCGCGTGCGCCCCCTTGCGGGCTCGAACGGCTGCCTGTTGCCGGATGTGTCATGTCCGCCAATCTAGACGGCGCCCCCTGGAATGTCAACAGGGATTGACGTCCAGTGAAACTGACACTACCCTTTTCAATGTGTCGGGTTTACGATGCGCATCCGGGTGTCAAGACTCCGTGATCCTGTCCCCGGCTGGCGTCACGACAGCGACGCCCGGCAATGTTGTTCTGGCTCGGCAGATCCCCGAGAACGTTCTGGCCATCCGACCCCCCCACAGGTCGAGCGGCGTTGCGGCAAGGTTCACGGCCTGCCGCGAGGAGACGGCCCGTGGATCGACTGAGCGTGTTCCCGCGGACGTCGGGTCCGCCCGAGGGCGCGAGCGGCGGTGTGCTGCTTGGTGCCGCTGCCAACGATCCTTCTCCCCACGAGCGCGTCGCGCGAATCGTCCGCACGATCGAGGCCGACATCATCCCGCGCCTCATGCGCCTGCATCGTGATCCGTCGTCGAGCGAGCCGCGGCTCGTGGCGCCTGCCGAGGCCGGGGCGCCGAGCCAGGAAGATCTGCGGCGCTTCGTGCAGCTCGTGCTGCTCGATCACGACGGTCCCTTGCACGACGCTGTCCGCCGCCTGCGTGAGCGCGGCGTCTCCATCGAGGGGCTTTACCTGCAGTTGCTCGCGCCGGCGGCACGCGAGCTCGGTCGCATGTGGGAAGACGACGAGTGCCTGTTCAGCGACGTGACCGTGGCCGTCGGGCGCCTGCAGCGCGTGATGCGCAGCCTGAGCCCCGAATTCGCGCGCGACCTCGACGTGCCGCACGACGGCCGGCGGATCCTGCTGGCGGTGGCGCCCGGCGAGCAGCACACCTTCGGCCTCGCGATGGTGGCCGAGTTCTTCCGCCGGGGCGGCTGGGACGTCATCGGCGGCTATCACGACCCGTCGTTCGATGCCGCGGCGTGCCTGCAGCGTGAATGGGTCGACGTGCTGGGAGTCACCTGCGGCGCGGAGGGCCGATTAGAGCCCCTAAAATCCTGGATCGCCGAAATGCGGAGATCCTCCTGCAACCAAGCTCTCGGCGTCCTGGTCGGCGGATCCGTCTTCGCGCATGCCGGCGAACGTTTCCGGGACGTCGGGGCCGACGGCACGGCGGCGGACGCGCTTCAGGCCCTCGGGGCTGCACAGCGGCTTCTCGACACGCGGGTGCGGCGGCTCTGATGGCCGTCGTCTTCCGTTCCCGGCAGTACGGAACGTCGGCGACCCGGCGGCAGGCCACACGAACGTTGTCATCAGCTGAAAGGGCAGGTCTCACATGAGGCCGTTTGGAGAACCGGGAGCCACCGTCGGCGCGCTGGACGCCGAGGCGGCCGGCTTGCTGCTCTCCGCCCCGACCGACATCACGCTCATCCTCGACGCCGAAGGCGTGATCCGGGACCTGTCGACCAGCATCGACGAGGTCGGCAACGAAGCCTATGCAGAATGGGTCGGCCGTTCCTGGCTGGGCGTCGTCAGCGGCGAGAGCCGCCCCAAGGTCGAGTCGCTGCTCGGCGACGCCAAGTCGGCCCGCCCGCCGCTGCGCTGGCGCCACGTCAACCAGATCCTGCCCGGCGGGCGCGAGATGCCGCTGCTGTTCGCGGCCATGCGCATCGAGGGCCGCACCGCAGGCCAGCTGGCCGGTCGCATCGTGGCCTTCGGCCGCGACCTGCGCGCCACGGCAGCGCTGCAGCAGCGGCTGGTCGACGCCCAGCAGGCGATGGAGCGCGACTACTGGCGCTTTCGCCACGCCGAGACGCGCTACCGGCACCTGTTCCAGGTCGCGGCCGAGGCGGTGCTCGTCGTCGACGCCACGACGCAGAAGATCCTCGAGGCCAACCCGGCCTCGGCGCGGCTGCTCGGCGACGGCGGCATGGCCAGCGTGGTCGGGCAGCCGTTCCCCTTCGGTGTCGACGACCGAGGCGTCGAGCTGCTGAACAACCTGCTCGCCGGCGTGCGTGCGACAGGTCGTCCCGACGAGATGCGGGTCGAGCTGCTTGACGCCCGGGGCGAGGTGCATGTCGCGGTCTCCACATACCGGCAGGACCAGTCTTCGCACTTCCTGGTGCGCCTGAGCCGTGCCCGTCAGGAAGCATCCGATACGGGTGCACCGAGCACCAATTCGATGCTGCTGCGCCTGGTGCACAGCGCGCCCGACTGCCTCGTCGTCACCGACCTCGACGGCCGGGTGCTCTCGGCCAACGCGGCGTTCGTCGAGCTGGCGCAGCTGGCCACCGAGGAGCAGGTGCGGGGCGAGACGCTCGACCGCTGGCTCGGACGCACCGGCGTCGACCTCAGCGTGCTGATCTCGAACCTGCGGCAGCGCGGCGCGGTGCGCCTGTTCGCGACGACCCTGCGCGGCGAGTACGGTGCGGTGACGGACGTCGAGATCTCGGCGACCATGGTGTCGCAGGCTGATCAGCCCTTCCTCGGCTTCACGATCCGCGACGTCGGGCGTCGCCTGGCCAGCGAGTCGCGCAACCACCGCGAGCTGCCGCGCTCCGTCGGTCAGCTGACCGAACTCGTCGGTCGGGTGCCGCTGAAGGACATCGTCGGCGAGACCACCGACCTGATCGAGCAGTTGTGCATCGAGGCGGCGCTGGAGCTCACGCGCGACAACCGCGCCTCCGCCGCGGAGATGCTCGGTCTTTCGCGCCAGAGCCTGTACGTCAAGCTGCGCCGCTACGGCCTGGGCAACCTGGGCGACGACGGCGAGAAGTAGGCGCTCCCCGCCGACGGCCCCATCCCGCGGCGCTGGCCTCAGCTGCGTCGCCAGTCCACGGCGTCGGGCAGCACGGCGTCCAGCGCCTTGGCCGACATCAGCACGCCGGGCACGCCGGCGCCAGGGTGGGTGCTGGCACCCACCATGTACAGGCCACGGACGTCCTCGCTGGTGTTGTGCGGGCGGAACCAGGCGCTCTGCAGCAGCAGGGGTTCGAGGCCGAAGGCCGCGCCTTGGTACGACAGCAGCCGGTCGTGGAAGTCCTGGGGTGTCGTGACGAAGGACTGGGTGACGTGCCTGCCCAGCCCCGGCAGCACGGTGCGTTCCAGTGCCTCCTGGATGGCTCGCCGGTAGGTCTCGGCGTGGGTCGGCCAGTCCGTGCCGCTTCCCAGGTGCGGCACGGGCGACAGGGCATAGAACGTGTCGCGCCCGGGCGGCGCCATCGACGGGTCGGTCGCCGTCGGGCGGTGCAGGTAGAGGCTGAAGTCCTCGGCCAGGCGATGCTTGCGGAAGATGTCCGCCAGCAGCTCGCGGTAGCGCGGGCCGAGGACCATCATGTGGTGCGGCACCTCGGGCCACTGGCGGTCGGTGCCGAAGTACCACACGAACAGGCTCATCGAGTAGCGCCCGCGCTCGATGCGGGCGTCGGTCCAGTGGCGGCGATGGCGGGGCTCGATCAGGTGCCGGTACGTCCACGCGGTGTCGCCGTTGCAGACCACGAGGTCGGCGGCCATGCGCGTGCCGTCGGCCAGCGTGACCCCCGTCGCGCGGCCGTCGTCGACCTCGATGCGGCGAACCTCCTGTCCATAGCGCATCTCGCCGCCGGCGCCCTCGATCAGCGAGACGAGCCCGCGCGCGAGTTCGCCGGTGCCCCCCATCGCCCAGTGCACGCCGTACCGGCGCTCCAGCGCGTTGATGAGGCTGTAGACGCAGGTCACCGAGAACGGATTGCCCCCGATCAGCAGCGACTGCAGGCTGAACGCGATGCGCAGCTTCGGGTGGCGCATGTGCTGCGACACCATGCCATAGAGGTTGCGCCAGCCCTGCATCCGCGCCAGCGAAGGCACGGCGCGCAGCAGGTCGCCCACGGTGGTGAAGGGCTGGCAGCCCAGGGCCTCGAAACCCAGCCGGTAGCAGTGGTCGGCGGCGGCCGCGAAGCGCTCGAAGCCGGGCAGGTCGTCCTTGCAGATGCGCTTCACCTCGGCTCGCATCTTCTGCGGGTCGCCGCTGTAGTCGAAGTGGTCGCCGTCGGGAAAGCGGATGCGGTAGAAGGGGTCGAGTTCGACCATGCGGACGTCATCGGCGAAGCGCCGGCCGACCTTGGCCCACAGCTCGTCGAACAGGAATGGCACCGTCACGATCGTCGGGCCCGCGTCCCAGACATGGCCGTCGCGGCGGTGCACGTAGGCCCTGCCGCCCGGTGCGTCCAGCTTCTCCAGGACGCGCACCCGGTAGCCGCGGGCCAGCAGCCGCACGGCTGCGGCGAGCCCGCCGAAGCCGCTGCCGATGACGATGGCCAGCGGGGCGCCGGCGCCGCCGGCGGCAGCGGCGGCCTGCATGGCCGCAGCAGGGGTCTTCATCAGCATCTTGGGCGCCCGTGGTCGGTGGACAACAGCACCGGGTGCACCCGGCGACAGCCTGAGCATCGTTCAACTGACACCACTGTGTCAATTCCAATTGACGTTTTGTGATGTCAAGTGCAATATCTGGCCCGTCATGGCCTTACCCCAGCCCTCCGCCGTCGCCGAGCTGCTCAAGCCCATCACGTGGTTTCCTCCGATGTGGGCGTTTGCATGCGGCGTGGTGGCTTCCGGGGTTTCGCTGGCGGACCACTGGCCGCTCGCGCTGCTGGGCATCGCGCTGGCGGGCCCGCTGGTCTGTGCCACGAGCCAGGCGGTGAACGACTGGTTCGATCGCCATGTCGACGCGATCAACGAGCCTGGCCGGCCGATCCCCTCGGGCCGCATTCCCGGGCGCTGGGGGCTGGTCATCGCGATCGCGTGGACCTTGCTGTCGCTGCTGGTGGCCACCCAGCTCGGCCCCTGGGGCTTCGCCGCCGCGGTGGCGGGGCTGGTGCTGGCCTGGGCCTACAGCGCACCGCCGGTCCGGCTGAAGAAGAACGGCTGGTGGGGCAACGCGGCCTGCGGCATCTCGTACGAAGGGCTGGCCTGGGCCACCGGGGCCGCGGTGATGGCCGGCGGCGCCATGCCCGAGGCGCGCTCTCTTGCCCTGGCGGCGCTGTACAGCTGGGGGGCGCACGGCATCATGACGCTCAACGACTTCAAGTCCGTGCAGGGGGACCGCCAGATGGGCGTGGCCTCGCTGCCGGTCCAGCTCGGTGTCGACGGTGCCGCGCGCAACGCCAGCCTGATGATGGCGGCGCCCCAGGGGGTGGTCATCGCGCTGCTGCTGTACTGGGGCGCGCCCTGGCACGCGCTGGCGGTGGCCGGCCTGCTCGTCGCCCAGGGCGTGATGATGCGCTGGTTCATGGCCAAGCCCGTGGAGCGGGCGCTCTACTACAGTGGCTTCGGCGTGCCGCTGTTCGTGGCCGGCATGATGGTCAGTGCCTTCGCGCTGCGAGCCACCTCGGGAGCCGCAGGGTGAGCGCCCCCCCGATGCTCGGCTGGGGAGGCGTGTTCCGGCTCGGCCTGGTGCAGGCCTGCCTGGGCGCGATCGTGGTGCTGACCACGTCGACGCTCAACCGGGTGATGGTGGTCGAGCTCGCGCTGCCCGCGCTGCTGCCCGGGCTGCTGGTGGCCTTGCACTACATGATCCAGGTCGTGCGGCCGCGGATGGGCTTCGGCTCCGACGTCGGCGGCCGGCGCACGCCTTGGATCGTCGGGGGCTTCGCCATGCTGGCGGCCGGCGGTGTCGGCGCCGCGGTCGCGACGGTGTGGATGGCCGATTCCCGGGCGGCAGGCTTTGCGCTCGGGGTGGTCTCGTTCCTGTTGATCGGTGTCGGCGTGAGCGCGGCGGGTACCTCGCTGCTCGTCCTGCTCGCCAAGTGCGTGCCGGAAGACCGCCGTGCCCCGGCCGCGACCATCGTCTGGATGATGATGATCGTCGGCTTTGCGGTGACGGCGGGCACCGCCGGCCGCTTCCTCGACCCGTACTCGCCCGAGCGCCTCGTGGTGGTGACGCTGGCTGTGGCCGCGCTCGCGATGGTGGTGGCGATGGCGGCGCTGCACGGCGTCGAGCGGCGGGCGATGTACCGCGGCGCCGAGCCCGCGACCGGCCCCGCGCCGCGCTTCCGCGAGGCACTGGCGGAAGTCTGGCAGGAAGCGGCGGCCCGGCGCTTCACGATCTTCATCTTCGTCTCGATGCTGGCCTACAGCGCGCAAGACCTGATCCTCGAGCCCTTCGCCGGTGCCGTGTTCGGCTTCACCCCCGGGCAGTCGACGTCGCTCTCGGGCCTGCAGCACGGTGGCGTGCTCGCCGGGATGCTGATGGTCGCCGCGGCATGCGGGCCCTGGGCGCGCGGCCGCCTGGGGACGCTGCGCGCATGGGCTGTCGGTGGCTGCATGGTGTCCGCGCTCGCGCTGGCGGGCCTGGCGGTGGCGGGAATGGTCGGTCCGGGCTGGCCGCTCCTGGCCAACGTCTTCCTCCTCGGTGCCGCCAACGGCGCGTTCTCGATCGCCGCCATCGGCTCGATGATGAGCCTGGCCGGCCAGGGGCGTGAACGCCGCGAAGGCGTCCGCATGGGACTTTGGGGCGCGGCGCAGGCGGTGGCCTTCGGTCTCGGCGGCCTGATCGGCACCGGCGCCAGCGATGCGGCGCATGGCCTGATCGATGCCGGCGGCGCGGCATACGCCGCGGTCTTCGCGCTGGAGGCGTTGCTCTTCGTGCTCTCGGCCGTGCTGGCCGCCTCGGCCATCGGTCGCGGCACGGCCGCGGCATCGCGCAGCGCGCGCGCGGCGCGGTCCGTGGATCTGACCGATCACCCGCGGGTGGTCACCGAATCGAGGTGATGGGATGGAAACGCTCGAACAGTTCGACGTGGTGGTGGTGGGCGGCGGGCCGGCCGGCGCGACGGCGGCCGACGACCTCGCGCGCAAGGGGCGCCGCGTGCTGCTGGTCGACCGGGCAGGCCGCGTCAAGCCCTGCGGTGGCGCGATCCCGCCGCGCCTGATCCGCGACTTCCAGATCCCCGATGAGCAGTTGGTCGCGCGTGCCACGTGTGCGCGCATGATCTCGCCGGCCGATGTCAAGGTCGACATCCCGATCGACGACGGCTTCGTCGGCCTCGTCGACCGCGACAAGTTCGACGAGTGGCTGCGCTGCCGTGCCGCCGAGCACGGCGCCGAGCGGCGCGTCGGTACCTTCGAGCGACTGGACCGCGATGCCGACGGCACCGCCGTCGTCCACTTCCTGGAGCGCGAGCGCAAGGAGCGCGGGGAAGGCATGCCGCGGGCCGTGCGCGCCCGCATCGTCATCGGTGCCGACGGGGCACGCTCCGAGGTGGCGCGGCAGGCGGTGCCCGGTGCCGAGAAGACGGCCTACGTGTTCGCGTACCACGAGATCGTTCGTGCTCCGGTGAGCCCGGGCCCCGATTACGACGGCTCGCGCTGCGACGTGTACTACCGGGGTGAACTGTCTCCCGACTTCTACGGCTGGGTGTTCCCCCACGGCGACACGATGAGCATCGGCACCGGCAGCGCCGACAAGGGCTTCTCGCTGCGCCATGCCACCGCGCGCCTGCGCTCTGCGGCCGGGCTGGCGGGCACCGAGACGCTGCGCCGGGAGGGTGCACCGATTCCGATGAAGCCGCTGCCGCGCTGGGACAATGGCCGCGACGTGGTGCTTGCCGGTGACGCTGCCGGCGTCGTGGCGCCGGCCTCCGGCGAGGGCATCTACTACGCGATGGCCGGGGGGCGCCTGGCCGCCGAAGCCGCCGAGCAGGCA
The DNA here is from genome assembly GCA_044374875.1 of Rubrivivax sp. Taxonomy (GTDB): domain Bacteria; phylum Pseudomonadota; class Gammaproteobacteria; order Burkholderiales; family Burkholderiaceae_C; genus Rubrivivax. The sequence continues at coordinate 1,904 of JBILNT010000008.1, read as the reverse complement.
CTGGCCACCGGCAGCGCGAAGGCCCTGGCGCTGGCGCGCAAGCGCTTCATGAAGGAGCACGGTCGCGTGTTCTGGGTGCTCGGGATCATGCAGCGCTTCTGGTACTCGAACGACCGCCGGCGCGAGCGATTCGTCAGCATCTGCAAGGATCGCGATGTCCAGCAGCTGACCTTCGACGCCTACATGAACAAGCGTCTGGTGCGCAAGAAGCCCATTGCCCACGTGCGCATCTTCTTCAAGGACATGGCGCACCTGCTGGGGCTGGCGCGCGTCTGACGGGGAGCCGGTCCGTGGACGCCTTGGCGTGGATGTTCGGGCCCGGGCTGGTCGACGTCGTGATCGCGATGACGCTGCTCGAAGGCGTGCTGCTGGCGGCTTACCACCGCCGCACCGGGCGCGGCGTGGCGCCTCGCGACTTCCTGCCAGGTCTGGTGTCGGGGCTGCTGCTGATGACGGCGCTGCGGGCAGTCCTGGTCGGCTCTGCCGGTGCCTGGCTGGCCGCGGCACTGCTGGGTGCCGGCGTCGCGCATGCGCTGGACCTGCACCGGCGCTGGCGCTGAGCCTGGATCCGGTGGTCGACCGCGGGCTTGCGCAGGCAGGAGCCCGGCCCGGCCGAGGGCTTGCGCCACGAGCGGGCTGACCCGTCGGGGCAAGGCACCGTACACCCGATCGAGCCGACCCGGACCGCGCCGACGGTCGGCGTCGCGAATCCTCGTCGTGGCACAGACCCGGGCTGCGGTTCGTGCGTTGCCGGCGCGGCGGATGGCAACCCGCCCGGGCGAGCCCGCCAGCCCAAGCCGGGCTGGCGCCGCACACGCGGCCGCCAGCCGGTCGCCTGCAGCGCCGGCGCCGGCGCTTCGTTCACACCAGCCCCTGCTTGGTCGCCAGCACCGCGGCCTCGGCCCGGCTGGACACGTTGAGCTTCTTGTAGATGGACTTGATGTGGTCGTTGACGGTGAACCACTTGATGCCCAACAGGCTCGCGATCTCCTTGATCGTGAAGCCCTTGCTCAGATAGGTCAGGACCTCGTTCTCGCGCGCTGTCAGCCGCTCGTGGTCGGACTGCTTCTCCATGGGTACCGGGCGGCTGCTGGCGAAGCCGCCGGCCTTCTGCAAGCGCGGGGCCGTCGACAAGCCGCCCCCTTCACCGGTGCGGAAGTGCGACAGCAGCCGGCGTGCGATGGCCGGCGACAGCGGGGGATGGCCGCGCACGATCTTCTGCAGCTCCTCGACCAGCACCTCGAAGCGGTCCTCCTTGAGCAGGTAGCCGTCGGCGCCGCACTGCAGCGCGGGAAAGAGGTGGTCGTCGTCCGAGTACAGGGTGGTGACGATCTTGGTGGCAGGGTAATGCGCCAGCTCGGCCAGCAGCTCCATGCCGTTGCCGTCGGGCAGCTCGAGGTCGACGAGGATCAGCTTGAACGGATCGACGCCGTGCAGTCCGTGCGGCCCGCCGGTCAGCGAGATGTGGCGACGCGCGGTCTCCAGGTCGCCGGCCTCGATGATCTGGTGGATGTCGCTGAAGCTCTCGCGGACGACCCTGCACAGGAAGCTGCGCGCCACCGGGTTGTCTTCGATGATCAGGACCTTCACGGGCATCGGCGAATCCTCCGGCCGCACGCGGTGCGTGCGGCTTGCTTGCTGCTCCGCGCTCGTGGGCGCGGCCCCATCGGGCGCGCAGGACGCTCATCAACGCCCTGTTCGTGCTACCGGGGATGCTAGCGCGGTACCGCGTACGCCTGTATCTGGATGCTTCCTCCGACCGCGGGATGTCGACCCCGGGTTGTTTCAGCCTAAATCCGGCAGTTACCCAGTCGCCGGAAGTGCTGGCGGGGGCTCGGGTGGCCCGATGACCGGCGCGATCCGGTCGCTGATGTAGCGCAGCATGCAGCCCCAGGGGTCCATCG
>JBILNT010000272.1:0-3143 GCA_044374875.1 Rubrivivax sp. | reverse complement strand
CATGATCAACGACCACGCCTGGAACAAGGACGTGTTCCTGCCCACCGTCGGCAAGCGCGGCGCGGCCATCATCGAGGCCCGCGGCCTGTCGTCGGCGGCCTCGGCGGCCAACGCGGCCATCGACCACATGCGCGACTGGGCCCTGGGCACCGGCGACGAGTGGGTGACGATGGGCGTGCCCAGCAACGGCGAGTACGGCATCCCGCAGGACGTGATGTTCGGCTTCCCGGTCACCTGCGCCGGCGGCGACTACAAGATCATCGAGGGCCTGCCGATCGACGCGTTCTCGCAGGCCTGCATCGACAAGACGCTGGCCGAGCTCACCGGCGAGCAGGACGGCGTCAAGCACCTGCTGTGACGACGTGCACCGTGCCGCCGCGCGCGGCGACACGGTGACGGACGGCACGACACACCTTCGAGCCCCCCACCGACGACGGGCCGGCCCTACACTGGGACCGGCCCGTCGTCCTTTCTGCCCCGCCCTGCCCTCGCGATGAACGCACCCGTCCACCCCCGCCTGGCCCTTTTCGATGCCGACGACGTCGCGCCCGACCTGCCGGTCTGCGACCACTACAGCGGGGTCGAGGCGCGCATGCGCAAGAGCCTGGAACTGCAGCGCGACCTGGGCCCGGTGTTCGACGTCACGCTCGACAGCGAGGACGGCGCGCCCGTCGGCGGCGAGGTCGAGCACGCGCAGCTGATCGCCGAGCTCGTGAATTCGGCGGACAACCGCTTCGGCCGCGTCGGCGCACGCATCCAGCCCGTGGACCACGCCCGCTTCCACGAGGTGCTGGACATCCTGGTGCAGCGCTGCGGCGAGCGCCTGGCCTACCTGATGCTGCCCAAGCCCCGGGGGCTCGCCGACGTCGAGCGGGCGGCCGCGGCCGTCGACGACGCGTCGCGGCGCGGCGGGCTGGAGCGCCGCATACCGATGCACGCGCTGGTCGAGACCCACGGCGCACTGCGCGAGGTCGGCGCCATCGCCGCCCACCCGCGCATCGAGTCCCTCTCGTTCGGGCTGATGGACTTCGTCTCCGCGCATCGCGGCGCCATCCCGCAGTCCGCGATGAGCGTGGCCGGCCAGTTCACCCACCCGCTGGTGGTGCGGGCCAAGCTCGAGATCGCCGCAGCCTGCCACGGCCATGCCAAGGTGCCTTCGCACTGCGTGGTCACCGAGTTCAAGGACCAGGCTGCGCTGCAGGCCGCGGCCACGCGCGCCGCGCGCGACTTCGGCTACACGCGGATGTGGAGCATCCACCCCTCGCAGATCCGGCCCATCGTCGACGCCTTCGCGCCGACCACCGCCGAGGTCGACCAGGCCATCGAGATCATCCTCGCCGCCCAGGCGGCCGGCTGGGCGCCGATCCGCCACCGCGACACCCTGCACGACCGAGCGAGCTACCGCTACTTCTGGCAGCTCATCGAACGCGCGCACCGCACCTCGTTCGCCGGCGGCCCGCAGCTGCCGGCCGAAGTGCGCCACGCCTTCTTCGCGGACGACTCCGCGAGGGCCTGACGGCGGGCTGAAAGGCCCCACTCCGCCCCCACTGATCCGGGACATCGCCGGCGCGCGCTGCGCGCCGCGGCGCGCGTCGGCACACTCGCGCTCGCTCGTGAAGTTCCCCCCTACCGGAGTACCCAAGATGACGAAGATCCTGCTCGCCCTGATGCCACTGGCCATGGTCACCGGCTTCCTGACCTGGGTGATGATGATGGGCGCCCGCGACCAGGCCCGCTCGGACGCCTGGGCCGCCAACTGGGCGAAGAAGAACTCCGACCAGCGCCATTGACCCAGGCGGCTGCGGCGCGGCGATAGACTGCGCCGATGAGCCAGAGCATCCAGGACTTCCACGACGACCCGCGCAACGAGCGCATCCTCGTCTGGGTACGCGGCGAGCTGCGCCCGCGCGCCCAGGCGGTCGTCTCGGTGTTCGACAGCGGCTTCGTCCTCGGTGACGGCGTATGGGAAGGGCTGCGTGTCGTCGACGGCCACCCGGCCTTCCTCGACGCCCACCTCGACCGCCTGTGGGAAGGCGCCCGGGCAATCTGCCTCGACATCGGGATGAGCCGCGACGAGCTGACGCGGGCGATCCACGACACCCTGGCCGCCAACGGCATGTCCGGCGCCGCAGGCACCGGTGTGCACGTGCGGCTGATGGTCACGCGCGGGACCAAGCGCACGCCGTACCAGGACCCGCGGGTCACGGTCGGCCCTGCCACCGTGGTCATCATCGCCGAGTTCAAGACGCCCAAGCCGGAGACGCTGGCGCAGGGGCTGACGCTCTTCACCGTGCACGTGCGGCGTGGCTTCCCCGACGTGCAGGACCCCAAGCTCAACAGCCACAGCAAGCTCAACTGCATCACGGCCTGCATCCAGGCCACGGCGGCCGGCGCCGACGAGGCCCTGATGCTCGATCCGCACGGCTTCGTGGCCACCTGCAACTCGACGCACTTCTTCATCGTGCGCCGTGGCGAGGTGTGGACCTCCAGCGGCGACTACTGCCTGGGCGGCATCACGCGCTCGAACGTGCTGGAGGTGTGCCGCCTGGCGGGCATCCCTGCGCGCGAGAAGAACTTCAGCCTGACCGAGGCCTACAGTGCCGACGAGGCCTTCGTCACCGGCACCTTCGCCGGCCTGGCGCCGGTTCGCTCGATCGACGGCCGCACGATCGGCGACGGGCGTCCGGGGCCGATGCTGGCGCGGCTGCAGTCGCTTTACCGCGAGCTGATGCTCAGGGATGTCGCGGCGCGCGCCGCAGCGGTGGCGCCGTGAACAGCGCGGCGGCGCCGCTGCGCGTGGCCGCGTGGAGCGGCCCGCGCAACATCTCCACCGCGATGATGAGGTCGTGGGAGAACCGCGGCGACTGCGCAGTCAGCGACGAGCCGCTCTATGCCCATTACCTGGCCGCCACCGGGCTCGACCATCCTGCGCGCGACGAGGTCGTCGCCGCCGGCGACACCGACTGGCGCCGCGTGGTGCGCGCCCTGACCGAAGGCCCGGCGCCCGACGGCCAGCCGGTCTGGTACCAGAAGCACATGACGCACCACCTGCTGCCCGGCATGGACACCGGCTGGGTGCTGCGGCTGACCAACGTGTTCCTGATCCGCGACCCGGCGCTCGTCGTCGCCAGCTACGTGAAGAG
>JBILNT010000053.1:0-17354 GCA_044374875.1 Rubrivivax sp. | reverse complement strand
AATGAACTCTAAAAACGTAAGTATATCAAATACTTACAGTCGCATCTCAGGGGGCCGGGGCCTTAAGTTCGCTCCATTGGGGGGGGGGGGGAGCCGGGTCCGGGCGCATGGATGCCTTGGTCGCGTGCCCAGGCGTGCAGCAAAGCAGACAGTCCTCCTCGCCGCCGTCGCGCAGTTCTCGTCGCCCCGCCCAGCGCGGTGACGATGCTCTCGCGCGGATGACCTGACCGACGCTTCACGCCAGCCTCTTTCACACGGAGTCTCATGTCGACTGCCAGCGCTCGCTCCTCGCCCCTGACCGATATCGGACTGGCCGTGCTGGTGGTGGCGGTGATCGTCATGATCGCGCTGCCGCTGCCGGCGTGGTCGCTCGACGTCTTGGTCGCCCTGAGCATCTTCAGCGGTGTGGTGATGTTGTTGGTGGCGCTGTTCATTCCCTCACCGCTGTCGTTCAGCAGTTTTCCGGCGGTGCTGCTCATCACCACGCTGTTCCGCATTTCGCTCTCGGTGGCCACCACACGCCAGATCCTGCTCAACGGCGATGCCGGAGACATCATCGACGCCTTCGGGCGCCTGGTCGTCGGCGGCAGTCTGATCGTGGGCCTGGTGGTCTTCCTCATCATCACGGTCGTGCAGTTCATCGTCATCGCCAAGGGCGCCGAACGAGTGGCGGAGGTGGTGGCACGCTTCACGCTGGACGCGCTGCCTGGAAAGCAGATGGCCATCGATGCCGACGTCCGCGCCGGCGCTCTGAGTCAAGCCGAGGCTGTCGCGCGGCGCCAGGAACTCGTGCTCGAGAGCCAGTTCTACGGCTCGATGGACGGGGCCATGAAGTTCGTCAAGGGCGACGCCATCGCCGGCATCGTGATTGTGATGGTGAACCTGCTCGGCGGCATCGCCATCGGCATGCTCGTGCAGGACATGAGCGCCGCGCAGGCCGTTCACAAGTACTCGATCCTGTCGATCGGTGACGGACTGGTTTCGCAGATTCCGGCGCTTTTTGTCGCCATCGCTGCGGGCATCGCGATCACGCGCACGGCCCCGGACCAGACTGCGCATCTGGGCGACCAGATCTTGCAGCAGGTCTCGGCTCACCCGCGAGCGCTGATGCTGGCTGCTGGCGTCATGGCCCTGTTTTCGCTCGTGCCGGGATTCCCGGCCTGGGTGTTTCTCTCGATTGCGGCGGGCACCGCGCTGCTGGCGCGCGCGCTGATGGGGCTGCAGAGAAGGCAAGGCGCCACTGTCGCCCAAAAGGCGCTGCCGGCCGCCTCGCGCGAGGGTGAAACAGCACCTGAGCAGTTGCACCCGTCGCGCCCGCCCCAGCGCCCGGCCTCGGCATTCCGACTGGAGCTGCACGACGCTGCGCTGCAGCGGTTCGACGTCGCTGCCCTGAACGCCGCGCTGGCCGCCGAGCGACAGAGGCTGCGCGAACACTACGGCCTGCCGTTTCCCGGATTGCAGATCGTTCGCGAAACTTCGCTGCCCGAGGGCACGGTTCGCGTGCTCGTCCAGGATCTCACCGATGCCGAGACGGTGATACCCGCCGATGCCATGCTGGCGCTGGCGCACGAAGGCCACCCGGCGCTAGCGCAGCTCGAGCCGCTTGCACAGGAGGCGCCTGCTCTGCTGGCTCCTGCCCGCTGGGTGCCTGCAGCGCAGGCCGCAGCCTGGCGCGAGCACAGCGTCGAGTGTCTCGAGCCCGCTCGGGTCGTGGCCCGTTTGGCAGTTGCCGTGATCCAGCGGCATCCTGCCTCGGTGCTGGGCGTGCAGGGCGTGCGGCTGATCCTGCGCGACATCGAATGGCGTTTCGGCGATCTCACGCGCGAGGCGCTTTCGGTGCTGCCCATCGGCCGCTTGTCGGACCTGACGGTGGCACTCGCTCGTGAGCGGGTACCCTTGACGGACTTTCCTGGGTTGTTGCAGGCGGTGGTCAGCCATGCCCCGGGCACCAAGGAAGCACACGTGTTGTACGAGGCAGTGCGCCTGGCCCTGGCGCGAAGCATCGTTGCGCGGCTGCTGCCGCCCACCGAGAAGATGCTTGCCGTTCTTCGCCTGGACGCCCCCAGCGAGGCCCGGCTTCGCTCGGCGCTGGTCACCACCGCGGACGGCCCGTCCCTCGGGCTGGAGCCCGCGCAGATCGAGTCCTTGACGCGCAGCATCGAGGCTTCGCTGCGCGCCTGCGCGCCACGTACGGTAGGCACCTTGCTCGTGCCGGCCGACCTGCGCCGCGCGTCGAGCCGCCTGCTCAGGGGCCCGCTGCCTTTGCTGGCCTGCCTGTCCGCGGAAGAACTCGCGGCAGCCGCCGTGGCCGCGGAAACGGTGGCCACCGTCTCCTTGGAGGACTCGCGATGACCCGCGCGGCAAACGGCCGTGCACCCGGCGCTGCCCCACCTCGCGGCAGCCAGGAGACGCCATGGTGAATGCGGCCATGCTGGGCGCGCGGGTTCGCGAGTTCGTCACACGCACGGCGGAGCACGGCGTCATTCGGCTGCTGCAGTGGGTGGCGCGGCGCCCCCTGCAAGTCCGCTGGCGTTGGGCGCATCTGTTCGGGCAGTCACTGCTGCGCGACGAGAGGCATCGCGAGCTGGTCGAGACGAACCTCGCCATCGCTTTCCCCCGGGCCACGCCCGCGCTACGCCAGTGGCTGGCGCAGCGCAACGCACTCGAGATGGCCTTCGCGATGATCGAGCAGGTGCGCGTGTGGCAGCTCGGCGAGGCCGAGTTGCGCCTGGCGGTCGAACTGCACAACGCGGAACTGATCCACCAGCTTCGCGGCCACCCCCTGGTGCTGCTGTGCCCGCACATGCTGGGCTTCGACATCGCGGCGCAGCGCTTGTCTCTGGAGGCGCCTTCCACCTGCATCTTCAAGCCCGGTCGCGACGGCCCTGTCGAACGTTTTCGCCAGACCGCGCGTTCGCGCTTCAATGCCCCCTACCTGGTACCTGCTGGCGGCCCGCTGCTGCCCGTGGTGCGCCGCCTGCGCCAAGGCATCCCGATGTTTCTGCTGCCCGACACGGATCCCGGAGATCTCCCCGCACGGGTGTTCACCCCCTTCTTCGGCGAAGCGGCTGCCACGTCACCGCTGGCGGCCTGGCTGGCACTGCGGCACGGTGCCTTGCTCGTCCCGCTGACGGTGCAACGGCTCGACGGCGCCGATGCGAGCTACCGCGTGACCCTGTTCGCACCGCTGACCGACCTGCCCGACAACACCGCCGAGGCCACCACGCAGGTCAACAGCGCCATGGAGCGGCTGATCAAAGCCAATCCCACGCAGTACTGGTGGGCTCAGGCAAGATACCGCACGCGGCCACCCGGTGCCCGGGCGGTCTACAGTCCACGGGTGGTGCGCGATGCATGAAAGTGCGCTGCCGGCCGAAGACGTGCGCGCTTGCCCAGCCACCGTGGCATGGCGCCCACCGCACCGCCAGAATCCATTTGCCAAGTTTGCGCCTTGAACTCGGACCCGACCGATCCCCCGAATGACGTTGCTCGTGCCGCGGCGCCCGGTGGCCAGGCGGAGCCGACGACCGTCGTTGGGACGCTTGCCGCGGCGGCTGGCGCAGGCGCTGCGCCCAATCCGCTCGAAGCGGCCAGTGCGGGCGCAGCCGGCGGCGCCATCGGCGCACCAGCGTCCGGGCCCGCTGGCAGGGCCTTGCGCGTCCTCAACGGGCCGCACGGCGGTGCGCAGGTGGCCATCGAGGTCGAGCGGCTGCTGGTGGGCAACCTGGAGCACGAATGCGACATCGTGCTCGACGTGACGGTACCGGAGCGCCATGCCTGCCTGCTGCGCGTAGGGCCGGACGGCTGGACGGTTCTGGCCATCGCAGGAGATTTATGGGTCGGCGCGGAGTACCTTGCGGCGCCGCACACGCGCGACATCACCCCCGCAGAGGTGCTCACCCTTGGCCGCGTGAGCTTCACCGTCGTCGACTCCACGGCCGCGAGCTGGGCGGGGGTCAAGCCGCCACTGACCCTGGTCAAGCCGGTCGAGTCGCAGAACGTGCCCCGGATGCCCTTGCTGCCGAGCAAGAAGGAGTTCGTGCAGCGCTGGACCACCGTGACAGTGGTCACCGGCGCCAGCATCGGCGCGCTGGTGCTGGCCGCGGCCGGTGTGCTGCTGGCGCAGGCCTGGCGTGAACCGGCCGCCGATCCTGCCGCCGTGGAACAGCGGCTTCGCGAGTGGCAAGAGCGCCTGTCGGCGCTGCCTTACGGACGCGAGCTGTGGGTGCAGGCAAGCACCGACCACCGGCATCGTTTGGTCGTTCGGGGCTACCTGCCCCGGGCGGCCGACCGTCCGCTGCTCGAAGCCTTCTTGCTCCAAGGCCGGGTGGAGGCCGAACTACGCACCGAGGCCGTGGACACCATGGCCGCGGAACTGGCCCGGCGCATCGGCGACGTGGCCCGGGAGTCAGTGCGCTACCTGGGCAGCGGGGTTTTCGAGTTGCAGGCGAGCGCCTCCGACGCCCAGCGCCTCGAGCAGCGCGCCCGGCAGACGCTGCAGGAAATGCCCTCTGTCATGTCGTTGCGCTTGGTGTTGGTGCCCGCCGTTGCGGGCGCCGTGCCCGGCGAGCTGCGTCTCGGGCGCGCCCATGAAGGCGCCGCTGAAATCTCGGTGCAGCGGCCGACGCAAGTCGTCCCGCCCGAGCCGGCGGCCTCCCGTGCCCCCGCAGCCCTGAGCGTGCGGGAGGTGCGCCTGGGGCGGCTGCCCTCGGTGGTGCTGACGCAAGGTGCTCGCTATTTCGAAGGCGCCACGCTGCCCGACGGCAGCATGATCGTCCGCATCCAGCCTGACCGCCTGCTGCTGCAGGAAGGCGCCACCACGCGCAGCGTGCCGATCAGGCTGGACAACGCGCCGGCCGCGGCTGGCGATGGCGAGCAAAGTTCAGCAAAGCGATAGAAAAGTCGCGTGCGGCCACCATCTCATTGCGTCGAGCCTCATCAGCATAAAACACGACTGGCGAGGCTATGCGTCAACCTCTACGAAGGAGTGTCTTCGACATGTCAGCCTTTACCATTCCACCGCTGTGGCCCCCGCCGCGACGACCATCCACCATCGGGCCTCCCCGTATCCTGCCGCCAGACTTCAGCCCGCCACATCCAAAGAACCCCCAGGAGCCCCTCCAATGACCACCCCCATCACTTCTACCTTTTACGCATCTGCTGCCCAGATGCAGGATGCAGGGACGCAGAGGCTGCATCGTGCGATGAGGGGCGTCGATGAACAAGGCAGATCTATTTCCGTGGCCAGGCAGATGGAAGAAATCAATAAAGCCCAAGCTGATCTTTCGGCGACCCAGGCAGCGCTGAATGCGTACAAAAAAGCGCTTGACACGCTCGCGCGCTCGGCCTGAATTTTTCTTGCGGATCACCACCACCCGGCATCAGCACGGGGCATCAGACGGGTGCTTGAAAAGCTGATCGCCGGGGCATTTCACTGCGGTTTCGCGCGGGCGCCGGATCAATTGGGTTTCAAGGCCGGATTTTCATCACTCAAACTCCACAAAGCGCGACAAAATAGTCGTTATGCTGCAAATTTCGATCCAGCTTTGTTTCATTGTCACGAAAGTCCTTGGGCTGCCGGGCTGAGGTGGGCCACCACAAAGAGCGGTTAGCGTTCACTGGAGAATCCCATGCCGAGCGAAATCGAGAAAAAATTTCCGGAGCATGTTCTCACGGAAATCGAAGCGATCGCGATGTCGGATCGCGATGTGCCGTCGAAACTGGATGCTTTGATGAGCATCGAAGCACTCAACGCCGTGCCGGACGAAGATTGGAACGAAGTTGCTTCGTACCTGGTGGAAATCAACCAAGCGCTCCAAGAGGCGGGCGCAACACCGTTCTCTCTCCTTGACGACCAAAATCCTCGCGGCATTTAGGGTCGGCAACCGCAACTTTTCCTATGCCCCGTGGACCCCGCATGGTCGTGCAGCAATCAGGTGAACGGAGTCTGCAATGATTGAATCAGTGCCCCCGGTCAGTGCGCTCAGTCTTCGAACCGCACCATCGCCGCACTTACCAGACGATACGCCGGGGTTTGACAGCTTAACTTCGGGCCTGTCTGCGGGCCTCTCTCCCGGGGGCGCAGGCGTGCAGCATGACCCACAGGGCCTGGGTGCTTTGGTTTTTGATTTTTTCGAACCAGGGGCGCAGGGCGAGGGATTGCACCACGTGAACAGAATGCTGCGCGACGACCTCTCTCTCGGTGCAATTTTAAAAGAGAGCTTACAGGCGCATACTTTATTTGCAAAGATTGGAGTTTTGGCCGAGTTGAGCAAAGGCTTCAAAAACGCCATCAACAGCCTGATCCAGAGCGCCTGACGCCCTCACGCACCATGTTCGTCCCTGGCCATCCACCCTGTCGTCGGGGCCAGCGCGCAGCATTGGCGGGGCTGGCCTTGCTCATTGCCGGTTGTTCCCAGCAACTGCACGGTGGGCTCGACGAACCTTCGGCCAACGAGGTGGTCAGCGCCTTGCGGGTGGAGGGCATCGACGCGCACAAGGCGCTCGAGGGCGAGGGTCGCTGGAAGGTGACGGTCGCCGACAGCGATTTCGCTGTCGCTGTGCAGGTGATGCGGCGCAAGAATCTTCCGCCACGCCAATTCGACGGGCTTGGGACGGTGTTCAAGAAGGAGTCGCTCGTCTCCACGCCCACCGAAGAGCGCGCCCGGCTGATTCACGCCATGTCGCAGGAGCTCGAACGCTCGCTGATGCAACTCGACGGCGTGGTCGTCGCGCGCGTGCATCCGGTGATTCCGCCGCATGACCCGCTGAATCCCCGCACGCACGCGGCGACGGCGTCCGTGCTCATCAAGTATCGGCCCGGCGCCGAGGTTGCCCAGCGCGAAAGCCTGGTGCGCACGCTGGTGGCCTCCGGGGTGGAAGGGCTCAGCTACGACGACGTGCGGGTGCTGATGGTGGCTGCCGAAGCGTTGCCGCTGAGCGCCGCCGTGGAGGCTTCACGAGGCAGGGCGCTGCCCCCGGTGTTCTGGGCCGTCCTGGCGCTGCAACTCGGTTTGCTGCTCCTGGGTTACTTCGTCCTGAAGTGGCGGGACCGCAGCCTCGTGGTGCTGGATGAGCTGCGCGGCCGGATGATCCGCCGCCGCAAGGGTGCGCCGGCCTCCTCACCCGCCCCGACAGCGGCCCCCGCGGCGCCGACACCGGGCCAGAGCCCGGCCTCTTCCAGTGACTGAGGTCAAGCATGCGGACACCACCCCGGCCGCGACCCGGTCTTCGGGTTCGCATGCAGGGCCGGCGGCGCTGGACGTCGGCCGCGAGCTGATGACGCTGAACTGGCTGCCCGCCGGCTATGCGCACCGGGACTGGCTCGGCGAATGGGCCGCGGTGGTGCTGCCGCGGCGAGAGGCCAGCGCACGCCTGCTGATGCGTGCCTCGCGTGCGCTGCTCGACCGGTACGGCCTGCGCCAGCGGTACCTGCGTGAACTGGGAGATCACGCTTGGCTGCTGCTGCCGCATGCGCAGATGGCGCGCGCCGCCGAATTGCTGGCTGTGGCGATGCACGGCGGCTGGGTGCGCCATCGCCTGGAGCGCCAGCAGGTGGCCTTGCAGCAAAGGGTGCTCGGGCCCGCCAAGCGCAGCCGGGCGCTCGACTTCGCCTCAACGCTGCGCGCCCTGCCGTTCCCGGCATCGGGTCAATGGCCCGTGCCCATGGACGGGCCGCAGGCCTTGTTCCGCCTCGGCGCCAGCGCATTGGCAGGCATGCTCGACGACGAGTCGAGCGGCGCGCGAGAGCGCTTCACCATGCGCTTTGCCAAAGGTGCGATCATGCCCGTGACGCTGGCCGCTGCGCAGCGCGACGAGGCGCTGGCTGTGATCCACGCCGCCGCAACAACGGAGTCTCCTGGCGCATGAACCCCTTGTCGAACGATGCCCTCATGCAGCCTGCAAGCGCGCCCAATTCCACAGGGGGGTTGCTTGCTTTGCATCAGCCCGGACCGCAGTCCGACAGGCTGTGGCTGGCGTCGCAACGGCTGCTTCCCCAGGCGTTTCGCGCAGTCCAGCAAGCCGACGCCGTGCTGCAAGAGGCACAGGCCATGGCCCGCAGGCAACTTCAGGCTCACCAGCAGGAACTCCAGGTCCAGCGCACCCAGGCACAGCAAGCCGGCTTCGCGCAAGGCCGCCGCGAAGGCATGGCCGCCGTGCTTGGCACCTTGGCCCTGGAGCGTCGGATGCGTGCGTTGTTCGCCGCGCGCATGGCTGACGTGGTCGAGCAGTGCATGAGGCAGATGCTCGGCGACATCGGCTCGGCCGAGCTCTTCCGCCAACGCGTGCTGCATCTGTTGACACAGGCGGATCGTCGGGCGGTGATCCTGCATGTGTGCCCCGCGCAGGCCCATTGGGCTCACGCCGCGGTGCAGCCACTGGCTGACGCCAGCGGCGATTTGAGCTGGCTCGTGATCCTGAGCGACAACCGCCTCGCCCCTGACGCCATGGTGCTCGAGACGCGCACGGGCTTCATCGATGCCAGCATCGAGCTGACCATGGCCGGGATGCGTGAGCTCATCGCCGAGGCGGTGACACGGGCCTCGCTGCGCACTTCCTTGGCCGTGGCCGAGGGCCCCGACCGCGAGGCCGAGCCCACTTCTGCATCGATGCGCGCTGACGGCCTTGGCGGCATGATCGGTCCCGATTCGTCGGTATCCCAAAGCGCCGGGGCGGGTATCCGCGCTGCAGGCGTCGACGCCCCTGGGCTGACCAGGCCCATGCCGGACTTGGGCACCTCCGTGGCACCGTCGGAGCCCGCACCGTGAGCCCGTCGCAGCCGGCATCGTTCGTGGCAGCCCTGGACCAGACGCTTGCAGAGGCAGCGGGCCGCGCCGCCATCCTGCGCCATTCGCGCGGCAAGCTCCAGCGCGCAGCCGGCACCTTGCTTCGTGCCACCGGGGTGCGCGCCGAAGTCGGTGAGCTGTGCGAACTGCGCGACCCCCAAAGCGACAAGTCGCTGCACGCCGAGGTGGTGGGTTTCGACGGCGATGCGCTGCTGCTCAGCCCGATGGGGCCGATGCAGGGGCTCAGCGCCGGCACACAGGTGCTGGCCACCGGTGCGCGGCACTGCGTGCCGGTCGGCCCATTCCTGCTCGGGCGCGTGATGGATGGCATGGGGCTCGAGCCGCTGGACGATGGTCCGGCGCTACCCGAGCAGGCCACGCGCTGCGACGTGCTGCGGGCCGCTCCGGCCGCCCTGGGCCGCCGCCCGATCGCCCAGCCGCTGCCGCTGGGAGTGCGCGCCATCGATTCGCTGCTGACCTGCGGCGTGGGCCAGCGGGTCGGCATCTTCGCGCCCGCTGGCTGCGGCAAAAGTACCTTGCTGGCCATGCTGTGCCGACACGCACGGGTCGACGTGGTGGTGGCGGCTCTCGTGGGCGAGCGAGGCCGCGAGGTGGGCGACTTCATTCACGAGGCGCTCGGCGCGCAGGCGCTCGAGCGCAGCGTGTTGGTGGTGGCCACCTCGGACCGCCCCTCTGCCGAGCGCCTGAAGGCCCCCTTCGTGGCCACGGCGTATGCGGAGTACTTCGCGGCGCAGGGGCAGCAGGTGCTGCTGCTGGTGGACTCGGTCACCCGCTTGGCGCGCGCGGCGCGCGAGATCGGGTTGTCCGCGGGCGAGCCGCCAGCGCGCCGCGGCTATCCACCGTCGGTATTCACGTTGCTGCCGCAATTGTTCGAAAGGGCAGGGTGCATGGCGCGTGGCTCGATCACGGCTTTCTACACCGTCCTCGAGGAAACCGACGATGGCAGCGACCCGGTCTCCGAAGAGGTGCGCTCGCTGCTCGACGGCCACATCGTGCTGTCGCGCAAGCTGGCTGCGCGGGGACATTTCCCGGCCATCGACGTACTCAGGAGCGCCAGCCGGCTCTTCGGTCGTGTCGCCGACACCTCGCATCAAGGCGCCGCGCGGCGCCTGCGCGAGCTGATGAGCAAGTACGAGGACGTGGAGCTGTTGCTGCGCATCGGGGAGTACCAGCGCGGCAGCGATGCGCTCGCCGACATCGCGGTAGAGCGTCACGATCAGATAGACGCCTTCCTGCGACAACAGGACGCTGGCGGAATCGACTTCGGCGATGCCTTGCGCGGCCTGCGGGAGCTGACGTCATGAGCACCAGCCTGGCCCGCGCCCTGGCGCAGCTGGAACGACAGCGCACCCTGCGCCGTGACGTGGCCAGCGCGCGTGTGGCCTCGGCCCGGCGTCAGCTTGCTGCCGCGCAACACGAGCTCGAGGCCGCGCAGACGGCGCTGAGGCAGGCGCAGGCCCTTCAAGGCGCGGTGCAAACTGACACCAGCGCCGTACTCCACAACCCGTTGCATCCCGCGCTTCGCCATTGCAGCGACGCGCTGGTCTTGCTGCGTGGCCAGGCGGTGGCGCCGGCGCATCAGCACTTCGAGTCCCGCACCGCCGATCTGCAGCGGCTGCGCGAAGAGGCACTGGCACGCGAGAGGCAACTCCAACGCAGCCAGGAACTGCTGGGACGCACACGCGCCGCGCTGAACGTGGCTGCCGAACAACGCCTCGCGCTGGAGGAAGAGGAGTGGCGCCCCGGGCCGGAACGCATGGCATCGGCAGCAGGTTCGAGCTCTTGCGCATGACGCATCCATCGCCCGCCCTTTCCAGCCCCTTCCTGGGGCCCAGGGAGACGGCGCTCGTCTCGCGCACGCGCTTGCTCACGACCCTGCCCCATCTTCGGGGAACTACCTTGTCGGTCCGCAATCGTGCCTACGGCAGCCGGCCCTGCCTTCTCGACAAGGATCGCATTCTCGTTTGGCAGGGCGCCACGCCGGTGGCGGTGGTCGGCGCGCTCCTGTGTCGCGCGGCCGATCTGCCGCTGCTGGTGGCCGCCGACAACCTTGCGCGCGTCGAACCTCGACTCGACGGTTTCGAGGCGTTCATTCCCAGCGAAACCAGCGCGGCACTTGTCGAGCACGCCCTGCATCCGGTGCTCACCCTGATCGAGCGGCTGACCGGGCTGCCGCTGGTATGCGAAGAGTTCACGCGCAACGTGCGTACTTCGCTCGCCGGCTCACCAGACGAAGTGAGCGTCGGCTTCACCGTTTACGACCTGCGCGTGCAGCCGCTGATGCGCGGCTGGGTACGGGCCACCCCGGACGTCTGGCAGCAGTTCGATTTCGAGCGCGCACCGGCGTTGAAGGGGCTGCGAATCGGTGCGGTGCCGTTGCGCCTCTCGCTGCGCCTGGGCCGTACCCGGCTGAGCTTGGGCGAACTCCGCAGCCTGGCTCCGGGAGACGCGCTTCGAATCTGGCCTCGCCTGCCGGTTGCCGAGAGCCGCCCCCGAATCACGCTGACAGACGGCGCAGGCTTTGCGCTGCAGGCGCGCCTGAATGCAGACGAGTTGATCCTGGAGCACCCCGTGAACATGCCAGAAGACACACCGCCGCCCACGCAGGGCGACCCCGCCGGCATCAACGCCGACGACATGTTTTCGGAAATCGAATGCGACGTGAGCTTCGAGCTCGGCGCGCTGCGCATGAAGGTTTCGGACCTCGCCCGGCTGCGCGCCGGCTTCGCCGTGCGCCTGGGGGTGAGACTTGTCGACCAGCCGGTGCGCATCATGGTCAGCGGCCGCATGCTCGGACGCGGCGCGCTCGCGGCGCTGGGCGACGAATTGGTCGTCGTCGTGACCGAAACCAAGGCATTGCCCGAGCTCTAGACCAGCCCCGCCGGGTCCGCCGCCTTGCCTGCCTTGTTCGAACTTCCCGACCCGTCGGTCGTCATTGCGCTGTCGTTCGCGATCGGCGTGCTGCCGGTCGCGATGGTGATGCTCACGGCTTACACGAAGATCATCGTGGTGCTCGCGCTGCTGAAGAACGCCCTGGGGCTGCAGCAGGTGCCGCCGCCGATCGTCACCAATGGCCTTGCGCTGGTGCTGACTTGGTATGTGATGTACCCGGTGGGAATGGAGATCGCGGGCAATCTGCAGCAGACCCACGGCGCCGCCGGCCTACGCTCGGCCGCGGTGACAGACGTCATCAAGGCCGCCGACGCCCCGATGCGCAACTTCCTGCGCAAGCATGCCAGCGAGCGAGAGCGGGCCTTCTTTGTCGATGCCTCACGCCGACTGTCGAAAGACAAGACGGCACCCACCGTCACCGCCGACGACTTCGTGGTGCTGGTGCCGGCTTTCGTGTTGTCGCAGCTCACGGAGGCCTTCCTGATCGGCGTGATCATCGCGCTGCCGTTCCTGGTCGTGGATCTCGTCGTTGCCAACGTCCTGATGGCGCTTGGCATGCAGATGATGTCGCCTCTGACTGTCTCTCTGCCGCTCAAGCTCGTGCTGTTCGTCGTGCTCGACGGCTGGTCGCGCCTTTCGCATGCGCTGGTGCTGACCTACAGGTAGCATTGAGCAGCCCGCAAGGACGCCGCTGATGGACGCACAACTGCTCGGCGAACTGACACACCAGGCCCTGGTGCTCGTGCTGCTCGTCTCGGCGCCGCTGGTCGGGGCGGCGGCCATCATCGGCTTGCTGTTCGGCGTGCTGCAGGCGCTGACTCAGCTGCAGGACCAGACCACCACCTCGGCCGTCAAGCTGTTCGTGGTCTTTGGACTGCTTCTGCTGCTCACTCCATGGCTGGGCGCCATGATCTACGAGTACGGCGAGCACGCCTTCACGCTGATCCTCGAGGCGAGATGAACCCGGCGTCGCTCGACGACCTGCCCGTTCTCCTGGCGTGGCTGGCACTGTGCAGCATGAGGGTGGGTGTGGCCGTAGCGCTCGTGCCGATGCTCTCGCGCAAGATGTTGCCGGTCCTGATCCGGGGTGCTCTCATCATGGCGGTGGCGTTGCCTGTCGCGCTGCAGGCTGTCTCGCAGCCTTTTCCGCAGACGTTGGCGGCGTGGCCACTGCTGGTGCTGTTTGTCAGGGAAGCCGCCATCGGCGCGGTCATCGGCCTGGCCTTCGGCGCCCTGTGTGCTGCCTTGCAGGTGGCCGGCGAGATCATCGACCACCAGACCGGCCAGACCTTCACCCAGAACATCGACCCGACCCACGGCAACAGTGTGGGCACCACGGCGCTGCTGCTCGAGAAAGTGCTCTTCGGCGTGCTGATGAGTGCCGGGTTCCTCGTCGTGATGGCCGACACGCTTTACCTGAGCTTCGAGCTCTGGCCCATCGGCAACCCGCTGCCCGACATCACTCACCTCGCCCCGCTGAAGCTGGCCGTGGAAACCGGCCGGCTCTTCGCGCTGGCCCTGCTGCTGGCCGGACCCGTGCTGATGGTGCTGTTCGTGCTGGATGTCGGCCTGGGGCTGCTCAACCGCGCTGCGCCGCAGTTCCACATCTTCGAGATCACGCTGACGATGAAGTCCATGGTTGGGCTGGCCGTTCTGGCCGTGGCTTTCCCCTCGATCATGGAGCGCGTCGTCCGCGCCATGGGCGAGCTGGCCGAGCGGCTGGCACAACTGGCGCGCGGGGGATGACGCGGTGGCAGGCGACAGCAGCGAAGAGAAGACCGAGCAGCCGACACACAAGCGCCTGCGCGATGCACGCAAGCGCGGTCAGGTGGCCAAGAGCGACGAGCTGGCACACGCCATGTCGCTCCTGGTTTGCCTTATGACAGTTCTCGCTCTCGCCCCTTGGTTCGCCCGCAAGGCTGCCGATCTGCAGCTTGCCGTGTGGCGTGCGTTCGAACAGCCGGGGGTCGCGGTGATGAAGGCGCTGCTGTACGAGACGCTCGCTCTCCTCGCGCTGGCGTCGGCGGCTCCATTGATGGCAGGCGCAGTCGTGGCCACCGCGATGCTGTGGCTTCAGACCGGCGGCATTTTCAGCGCCGAGACCCTCAAGCCCAAGATGGAGAACCTGAACCCCGCGCAGGGCCTCAAGAAGCTATGGTCGGCGCGCAGCGTCGTGCGACTGGTCCAGACCCTTGTCAAGCTGGCCATCGTCTTGTTCGCCGTGCTGATCGTTTACCGGCAGGTCATGCCCGATGCCGTGCGAATAGTGTATGGAGACCTGGGCGCGGCGCTTCAACTGGCGCAGCGCACGTTGATGCTGCTGCTGCTGTGGTGCGGCGGGCTGTTCGTCATCCTGGCGCTGGCCGATTACGCGTTCCAACGCTGGCAGTTCCTGCGCGACCAACGCATGAGTCACAGCGAGATCAAGCGCGAATACCGGGAAGACCAGGGCCACGAACTGCACAAGCAGGAACGCCGCAGAGTGGCTCAAGAGCCGCACCCGAAAGAGCTGCTTCAGTATCTCCAGGGCAGTGCGATGGTCGTCACGGACTCGCAGGGACGCGTCGTCGTGCTGCTTTTGCGCGTGCGCGACAAGCAGATCCAACCCATGTTCCTGTTGCGCGCCACCGCGGCCACCGGCCAGGAAGCGCGGCACGAGGCGCTGAGACGTGGCGCAAAAGAGATCATCTCCGACGCACTCGTCAAGCGCCTCTACCCACAGACGGAACCGGGCAAGATGCTTGCGCCCGACCTCGCCGACGCAGTTCGCGCATTGACCCGGAAATAGCGCGCCGTCAACGGGGCCACGGCGTCAGGCCCGCGCCGCCCCCGGTGGGCAGCACGGGCGCCGCCGTCGGCTGCACCAGCTTGGGCGTGATGAGGAACATCCGCTCGACGCGCCGGTCGGTCGATGCACGCTGCCCGAACAACCACCCCAAACCCGGAACACGCCCCAGCCCAGGCAGGCCGGAGTTGTCAGCCTGCTTGCGCTCGACCACATGCCCCGCGATGAGCAGGCTCTGGCCGTCGCCCACGATGGCCTGCGTGGCGATCGTGTTGCGGTTGACAACCGGAATCTGGTCGACCTGCGCACCAGTGCTCGTGTTGCCGTCCTCGATGCGGATCTGCAGTGCGAAGCGGCGGTTGCCGTCCTGTTCGTAAAGCGTGGGGGTGACGCGAAGGCTCAGCCCGAGACTCACGTTGAACAGGTCAACCTGATCACGTCCGGCCACGCGGACATAGAACTCACTGGTGCTTTGCAGCACGGCTTCCGAGTTGTTCAGCGTCAGCACACGCGGTCGCGAGACGAGCCGCGCGTCGCCGGACTCGGCCAGCGCGTTGACCCGAGCCAGCAAGAAGTTGCGTTGCGAGCCTACCAGCAGCGTACCCACCAGGCCCCGACCAACCGACCGAGGGTCGTTGCTGTAGTCGAGCGACGGATTGCCCGGCGCGCCCAGCTCGTTGGGCGAGTACAAGGCGTCCAGCTTGCCCAGGCTGGCCCGCCAGTCCACGCCAAGCTGCTCGCTCTTGTCCTGAGCGACATCGATGACCGTGGCCTCGATCTCCACCAAAGGCGACTCGACGTCCAGCTCCTCGATCAAGCGCTCGTACATCGGCATGCGCGCCGGGTGGTCGCGCACGATCACCGCGTTGATGCGCGGATCCGCGCTGACCGAGGGGGGCGGCAGCGATGCCGGCACGGCCGCCGCCGAGGTCGGCCGGGTGAAATCCTCCGAGGTCAACTTGGGGCGTGCCGGAGTTGCAGCAGCCGCGCCCTCGTTGCCGTTGGGCGATGAGGACTGGGCACCTCGTGTCGACGCCCCGCCCCCCGCCCCTGAACCCGACCCCGTTCTCTCGGAGCCCGCGTCGGTGCTTCGCCCCTGGCTGGCAAGCCCTTTGCCAAGCAGGCCTGGTTGCGTAGCTGGCAGCGTGCGCGATGACGCACGCGGCTCCACGCGAGCCTCGGCGGGGGCCCCTGCGACCACGGCTTGCAGCAGACCGGCCAATCCGGGCACCGTCAGCTCGCTGCCGCCGATGGAGATCGTCGTGTCCGTCGCGCGCGCGAAGCGCAACCTGAAAACCCGCACCTGCGTCGTCGCTTCATCCTCCCTGGGGCGCGAAGCCAAGTTCGCGATCACCTCTCCCACCAGCTGTACGAAACGGGGCGGACCAGACACCAGCACCTGCCCCTCTTCCTCGACCACGCGAAGCGGAAAACGGGCATCGGTCAGCCCCATCCAGCGCAATGTCGACTCGATGCGCGGCACGTCGGCCGGCAAGAGCTGGATCAGCTGAGTGTCCATCTCCGCCAGGCTGTAAACGTGCAGGGTCAGGCCGTCGAAATACCAGGTCAGGCCGTAGGCTTCGATGAGTTCGTCGAAAAGCTGGGAGGCACGCCCGCGGAACCGGCCGCTGACCGTGGCCTGGGCGAGTGCCGGGCTGGTCCAGGCAGGCACGCCTTCCAGCCCAAGCAGGCGAGCCATGAACTGGTTGAGCGGCTCCTGAGCTGCGAGAAGGTCGAAACGCGACTGGTCACGCCACGGAATTGCCCGCGTCGGGGGAGTCGCAGGCTCAACCCCGCCACCGACTCCCGAGGCGGCAGGAGACGATGCCGCAGGCGCCTGCCCACGCCCCCCCGCACCAACACGCGCCGTTGCCGCCTCAGACGCAGGCGCTGCGCGCGGCGCTGGCCGCGCAACCTGGGCAGCGCGAGTCGGAACGGGCGCCGCAATGGCAGCGGCAGGAGCGGGTCTTGCGGCTTCTCGAACGGCAGATCGGGGTGGCGCTGCCGTGGCGGGGGGCAGCGCGGCAGACGCGGGTGCCGCCGACGCAGCGGTTGCGGGTGCCGCTGCTGCTGGCGCAGCCGCCGGAGGCCCGAGCAGCCGGGTCACGATTTCGTTGATCTGTCGGCGCGCGCCGTCGGGATCGGTGCGAACAGCCTCCCTCGGAGCGACGTCCTGGCCTGAGGCGGGTACCGCCACAGCGAGTGCGAGTCCGAGCGCGAGCGCCGCGTACACCGCAAACAGCACGCGCGGCCGTTTACTGTCAGCGGGCGCAGCAAAGACCGTGGCGCACCACGCCGCACTCGTAAGGCGGTGGAGCGCTGCCGCGCCGCATGAGCGCGCACATCCCCCCTTGGATGCGCCTGTGTTGCTGCCAGATTCACGGCATCGCCGCAGACGAATCGTCGCCACAGGCAAGCTCACGGCAGCAAAGTCTCGCGCCAGCAGGCCCAGGCCTCCCGGAGCACCTGGAGCGCTTGCGACAGCTCCTCGGAAGGCATGTCCTCGCCCCCATCGGCGCATGGCATCGACGCCGCTTCCCACGCCGCGGCAACGTCAGCCTCCAGGCCACTGCCGCCTTCGGCCAGGATGCGTCCCCAAATCAAGTCGTCGCGTTTGTTCATCCTGAATCCGTGGTGTCCGTCCGCACTTTGCCCCTGACCGCTGCCGCGGAGCTTGATGGGACCCTCTCGGGTTTCGTTTGCACCCCGTCGCGGAGACCTTTGGGCTGCAGCACGGCCCGTTCTTGCGTAAGTCAGGGCGTTTTCGGTCGTCTATGGGCTCATTTTTCGCATTCCACCCAGCCTCAACCCTGACGATCGAGCGTCATCCGGTGTCGGGCAGGGTCTCGAGGGTTCGATCATCGTCTGCG
>JBILNT010000052.1:0-17538 GCA_044374875.1 Rubrivivax sp. | reverse complement strand
AGCTTCGACTACAACGCGGACGTGACGCGCCGCGTGGTGGAGATGGCGCACCGCGTGGGTGTGACGGTGGAGGGCGAGCTCGGCTGCCTGGGCAACCTGGAGACGGGTGACGCCGGTGAGGAAGACGGCATCGGCGCCGAGGGCAAGCTCGACCACAGCCAGATGCTGACCGACCCGGAGGAAGCCGCGCAGTTCGTCCAGGCCACGCAGCTCGACGCGCTGGCCATCGCCATCGGCACCAGCCACGGCGCCTACAAGTTCACGCGCAAGCCCACCGGCGACATCCTGGCCATCGGCCGCGTCAAGGAGATCCACGCGCGCATCCCCAGCACCCACCTGGTGATGCATGGTTCCTCGAGCGTGCCGCAGGCGCTGCTGGCCGTCATCAACCAGTACGGCGGCAGGATGAAGGAAACTTACGGCGTGCCGGTCTCCGAGATCCAGGAAGCCATCAAGTACGGCGTGCGCAAGATCAACATCGACACCGACATCCGCCTGGCGATGACGGGCGCGGTTCGCAAGTTCCTGGCCGAGAATCCGGACAAGTTCGACGCCCGCGAATGGCTCAAGCCGGCGCGCGAGGCGGCCTACCAGGTCTGCAGGCAGCGCTACGTCGAGTTCGGCTGCGAAGGCCAGGCTGCCAGGATCAAGCCGCGCACGCTGGTCGAGATGGCCGGGCAGTATGCCCGCGGAGAGCTCGCTCAAGTCGTGAACTGAGCGCCGGGCCGCGCCCGGAGACCGGGGATTTCGCACGAAGGGTCGCTGACGCAGCGGCCCTTCGTCGTTTTCGGCCATCAAACTCTTTAAACTGAAACCATTGCCATCATGACCGAAGCCCTCCTCCAGTCGAACCTGCGCTCGCTGCCGCTCGTGGCGCGCGGGAAGGTGCGTGACATCTACGCCGTCGGCAGCGACCGTCTCCTGATGATCGCCAGCGACCGGCTCTCGGCCTTCGACGTGGTGATGGACCAGCCGATCCCCGGCAAGGGCCGGCTGCTCACCGAGATGGCGCTGTTCTGGTTCGCGAAGCTCGCCCACGTGGTGCCCAACCACCTGACCGGCGAGGACCCGGTCTCGGTGGTCGCGCCCGACGAGGCCGACCAGGTGCGCGGCCGCTCGATGCTCGTGCGGCGCCTGAAGCCGCTGCCCGTCGAGGCGGTGGTGCGCGGCTACCTCGCCGGCTCGGGCTGGAAGGAGTACCAGCAGGGCGGCAGCGTCTGCGGGGTGCCGCTTCCCGCGGGGCTGCAGCAGGCCAGTCGGCTGCCCGAACCCATCTTCACGCCGGCCACCAAGGCAGCGGTTGGCGACCACGACGAGAACATCCCCTTCTCGCGCATGCAGGAGATCATCGGCGCCGACCTGGCCACGCGGGTGCGCGAGGTCTCGATCCGGCTGTATGCCGAGGCGGCCGCCCATGCCCGCGATCGCGGCATCGTCATCGCCGACACCAAGTTCGAGTTCGGCCTCGCCGACGACGGCACGCTCACCTTGATGGACGAGATCCTGACCCCCGACTCGTCGCGCTTCTGGGACGCCGCCACCTGGCGCGAGGGCATCAGCCCGCCCAGCTTCGACAAGCAGTTCGTGCGCGATTACCTCGAGGGCGTGCGCATCGACGGCCAGCCCTGGAACAAGCGCGCGCCCGCGCCGCCCCTCCCCGACGACGTGATCCGTGGCACGGTGCAGTGCTACGCCGCTGCGTTGGGAAGGCTGACCTGATCGCCATCCACCACCGTCCCCGTTGCCTCCCACGACCATGAGACTGCCCGAACGCATCGCCGCCCGACTGGCCGAGCCGACATCGCGGCGCGAACGATCGATGCTGGCATGCCGGCTCGCCATCTACCGCACCCTGCGGGGCGACCACGAGGCGGCTTCGCGGCAGGTCTCGGTCCTGCGCGCCGGCTCGAACCCGGGCGTGGATTCGATGGCGGTGATCCTGGCCAACATTGCCGAGGCCGTGGTGCTCGTCCACGCCGACGACCCCGAGGCCGGCGCGGACCGCCTGCGCCGCGCCCGTGCGATGGCGCTGGGCGTCGGTGACCGCGAGGCGGCCTCGATGGCTTTGGCGTGGCTGGCGCACCTGCAGCTGCGCGAGAGCGGCTTCGGCGAACTGCTGGCCCTGGCCCGCGCCGCCGTCGACCAAGGGGCGCTCGAGTTCGACCACGTTCGGGCCCGGCTCGCGCTCGACGTGGCCAGCGCGCTGCACCGGCTCGACCGCTACGACCTTGCGCGCCCGTGGTACGAGACCGCGCGGCTGGCCTGTGTCGCGCAGGTCGACGACGCGATGCTCAACCACCTCATCTTCACCGACGCGCTGGGCCGGCTGGCCCAGGTGCGCTGGGCCGAGATCGAGGGCGGGACGGCGCGCGCCTCGGCGGAGCATGCGGGGCTGTCCATCGCGTCGTCGTTCAACTACGACCGCGCCACCGGATCACGCGCGTTGACGTGGAAGCTGCCGCTGATGAACGCGCAGTTCCTCGCCTGCACCGGCCGCTACGCCGAGGCCCGATCGCTGTTCGAGGAGTGGCTGCCCCTGGTGTCGATGACCGACGACGCCGATTTCGGGGGCATCTGCCGCGCTGACTACAATCTCGCGCTGGTCTGCACGGGCAACCTTTCGCGCTGGGAAGGCTACCTGGCAGGGGTGCAGACCGCCGACGAGGCAGGTGCCGGCGCAGGCGTCGACGTCTTCGTGCTCGCTCGCGTGGCCCGCATCCTCGAGGTGGTGGGTCAGGCGGCCCGCGGCGAAGCCGCGATGCAGCGCTGCCGCCAGGGCCTCGAGCGGCGCAGCGCTTGGCGCAGCGAGTTCCTGCGCGCGTACTTCGACACGCTGGGCCACCTGCCTTCGGGCTGGAGCCCGCAGCGGCCGGCGGTCACGGTGCCCGGCCGTGACAAGGGCAACGTCGGGGGTGGCGCGACGACGCAGGACTCCTGAGTTCATCGGTCTTCAGGGAGCCGTGCAGTGGCAGTCATCGGAATCGTCCAGGGGTCTTCGTCCGACTGGGAGACCATGCGCCACGCCGCGGAGATCCTGGAATCGTTCGGCATCGCGTTCGAGGCTCGCGTGGTCTCGGCCCACCGCATGCCCGACGACATGTTCTCGTACGCCGAACGGGCCGCGGGGCGCGGCTTGCGGGCGATCATCGCCGGCGCGGGCGGTGCCGCCCACCTGCCCGGCATGCTCGCGGCCAAGACCACCGTACCCGTGCTCGGCGTGCCGGTGGCCAGCAAGCACCTGCAGGGGCTGGACTCGCTGTACTCGATCGTGCAGATGCCCAAGGGCGTCCCGGTGGCCACCTTCGCGATCGGCCCGGCCGGCGCCGCGAACGCGGCCCTCTTCGCGGCTGCGATGCTGGCGCTGGACGATGCGGCGCTGCGCGCGAAGCTCGATGACTTCCGTCGCCGCCAGACCGAGGCCGCGCGCGCCATGACCGCGGAACTGAAGTGAGCGCCCGGCTGCTGCCCGGCAGCGCCGGCCCCGACGGTGCGCCGCTGGCGCTCGGCGTGACCGGTGGCGGCCAGCTCGGCCGCATGTTCGTCCACGCGGCCCAGGCGATGGGCTTTCGTGTCGTCGTGCTCGATCCCGATGCCGGCGGTCCGGCTGCGCTGGCGGCCGACGACTGCGTCGTGGCGGCGTACGACGACCCCGCAGGCCTGGACCTGCTGGCGCGGCGCGTTGCCGCCGTGACCACCGAGTTCGAGAACGTGCCGGCGGCCTCGCTGCGCGCGCTGGCCGGGCGGGTGCCGGTCGCGCCGTCGGCGACGGCAGTGGCTGTGTGCCAGCACCGCGCGCTGGAAAAGCGCAGCTTCCTCGCTGCCGGCGTGCCCTGCGCTCCGTTCGCCACCATCGAGACCGAAGCCGACCTCGCGACCGCAGCCCAGGACGAGGCGGGGCTGCTGCCGGGCATCCTGAAGACCGCTCAGCTCGGCTACGACGGCAAGGGCCAGGCCGTGGTCGACGACGCCGCGGCGCTGGCCGCCGCCTGGCAGCGCCTGGGGCGCGCGCCCTGCGTGCTGGAGAGGAAGCTGCCGCTGGCGGCCGAACTGAGCGTCGTGGTCGCGCGCGGCCGCGACGGCGCCGTCGTGCACCTGCCGGTGCAGCAGAACCTGCATCGCGGCGGCATCCTCGCGGTGACCCAGGTGCCCGCACCCGGCATCGCGCCCGCGACCGCCGCGCGCGCCGTCGCCGAAGCCTCGCGGCTGGCGGCCGAGCTGGGCTACGTGGGCGTGCTGTGCGTCGAGTTCTTCGTGCTCGACGACGGTTCGCTGGTCGCCAACGAGATGGCGCCGCGACCGCACAACTCGGGCCACCACAGCATCGACGCCTGCGACGTCTCGCAGTTCGAACTGCAGGTGCGCGCGCTGGCCGGCCTGCCGCTGGTGCAGCCGCGGCTGCACTCGCCGGCGGTGATGCTCAACCTGCTGGGCGACCTGTGGTTCCGCGACGGTGCCACGCAGCCGGCCTGCCCCGACTGGGCGGCGGTGCTCTCGCTGCCGGGCACGCACCTGCACCTGTATGGCAAGACCGGGGCGCGGCCGGGCCGCAAGATGGGCCACCTGACCGTGACCGCCGCCGACGCTGCCGACGCCCGCGCCGTGGCCCTGGAGGCGGCGCGCCTGCTCGGCCTGCCGCCGTTCTGACCGTGCCGCTGATCGACGGCCGCCGTCCGGAGGGCGTGCGCGAGGCGGCGCTCAGGCTGGCCGCGCGCGAACTCGTCGCCTTCCCGACCGAGACCGTCTACGGGCTCGGTGCGCGCGCCGACGACGACGCGGCGGTCGCCCGCATCTTCGCGGCCAAGGGCCGGCCGAGCGACCACCCGCTGATCGTCCACGTGGCCGGCCCGGCCGGGGTGCCGGCGTTTGCCGAGCCGACGGGTGCGGCCGCGCGCGCGCTGATCGACGCCTTCTGGCCCGGCCCGCTGACCGTGATCGTTCCGCGCCGCGAGGGCGTGGCCGTGGCGGCCTCGGGAGGGCAGCGCACCATCGGCCTGCGCATGCCGGCGCACCCGGTGGCGCTGGCGTTGCTGCGCGAGGCCGCGGCACTGGGCGTGCCCGGGGTGGCCGGGCCCAGCGCCAACCGTTTCGGGCGCGTGAGCCCCACCGCGGCGTCGCACGTCGTCGCCGAGTTCGGTCCCGGGCTGGCCGTGCTCGATGGCGGCGAGTGCGAGGTGGGCATCGAGTCGGCCATCGTCGACTGCAGCGGCCCCGAGCCGGCGCTCCTGCGCCCCGGGCAACTCGGTCGCGCCGCCATCGAGCGCGTGCTCGGCCGCGCGCTGGCCGCGCCCCGGCTCGACGCGCCACGCGCACCCGGCACGCTCGATTCGCACTACGCGCCTGCTGCCGTGGTGCGCCTGCTGTCCGCCGCCGCGCTCGCCCGGGCCCTTGCGACGCAACCCGTGGGCGCCGGGGGCGTGGCGGTATATTCCCGCTCGACGAGCGCGGCGCTGCCTGGCGTCGTGTGGCGGCACATGCCGGACGACGCGGCAGCGGCGGCGCACGAGCTGTTCGCGGCCCTGCGCGGCTTCGACGACGCGGGTGTCCGCGAGGTCTGGGTCGAGCAGCCGCCGTCGGCCCCGGAGTGGGAAGGCGTGCGTGACCGCCTGCGGCGTGCCGCTGCGTCCTGAGCCCGACCGCGACACGGGCGTGCCGATGCCCCTGAAGTCGTGCGGCGGACCCCGGGACGACCCGGCGTGTTCTTGTGAGATCGGAGAGACGATGTCCTTGTTGAGCAACTTGCGCGCCGGCAGTCGTCGGGGCCTGACCGCCGCGGCGGTGGCCGCGCTGCTGTCGGCCTGCGGCGGTGGCACCTCGCAGTACGAGCCCTTCCTGCCCGAGCGCATGCTCGTCTTCGGCGACGAGTACAGCTACCTCACGCCTGCCGGCTTCCCGGGCGAGACCTGGGGCACCGACGGCAGCGGCCGCAAGTTCGGCGTCAACGTCTTCAACCCGGCCGACGCCACCTCGTCGCCCGGGGCACTGAACTGCGAGAGCGAGCCGCTGTGGTTCCAGACCGTGGCCAGCGAGTACCGCTTCACGTTCGCCGAGTGCGACCCGACGCCGGCCACCACCGACGACCGCAAGGGCTTCATCTACGCGCAACCCCTTGCCAGGGTGGCAGAGGTCAAGGCCCAGGTGGAAGCCGTGCCGGCCGCGCAGTGGGGCAACCTCGTGATGACGACCTTGCTGGCCGGTGTGCACGACATCGTCGACATCTACGAGAACCGCGGCAGCAAGTCGCGCGACGCGCTGCTGGCCGATGCCGCGGCCCGGGGCAAGGAGCTCGGCCAGCTGGTCAACGCGATCGTGGACCGCGGGCCCCGCGTCATCGTCTCCACCATCCCCGACGTCGGCCTGGCGCCCTACGCTGCGGTGGGCACCGGCGATCCGGCCGACAAGGCGACGCTGTTGAGCGACCTGTCCCGCGCCTTCAACGAGCAGTTGCAGCTCAACATCGTGCTCGACGGTCGCCGCATCGGCCTCGTGCAGGCCGACCAGATGGTGCAGGCGATGAACCGCGGACCCGGCAACTTCGGCCTGTTCAGCGCCACCGAGGCCGTCTGCGACCCGGTCAAGCTGCCGGCCGCGGGCGGCCAGCCCGCGCCCTGGCTGCCGGTGGTGGGCTGCACCAGCGGACGTGCCGTGAGCGGCACCCTGCCCGCCGTGACCACGACCCTGCTGACCGGACGCACTCCGGAAGCGACCTCGTTCACCTACCTCTGGGCCGACCCGCTGCGCTTCTCCTGGGCCGGGCACTACCGCCTCGGCCTGCTGGCGCGCGACCGCGCGTTGAACAACCCGTTCTGAACCGCAAACCCACCGCCGCGGCGGTGGGTTTTCCCCGCCCGCTGCGGCGCCTTCGCGTCGATATAGTGCGGACAGTGCGGATATTGCGGGAATCGAGGGGCGAGCGGTCGTTCGCCCTGGTTCAGCGGGCCGGGCGCCATGGTGCACCCGGGATCCGCGTCGGACGATCGGGTCGAGGGGACAACTTGATGAAGCGAGTACGCAACTGGGCCGCCTGTGCGCTGACGGTCACCCTGCTGGCCGCCTGCGGCGGCGGCGATCCCAAGGTGCCGGGCACCGGCGAGCCCGCTGGCGCGCCCACCAGCCGGGGCACGTTCACGGCGCTGGTCTCGTTCGGCGACAGCCTGAGCGACCTCGGCGCCTACGCGCCGGCCACGTCCTTCGCCGGTGACGGTTCGGCGCCCTACCTGGGCGGCAAGTTCACCACCAACGGCGCCAGTGGCACGGTGTGGGTCGAGAACGTCGCGGCTGCGCTCGGGCTCGTCGTCACCCCCGCCGAGGTGGGCTTCGGCCCCGTGTCGGTCAAGTGCCCAGCCGCCGCGGTGTCCCCGGCGCTGGCCGCCACCTGCACGGCCTATGGGCAGGGGGGGTCGCGGGTGACCGACCCGAACGGCATCGGCAAGTCCGGCGGTGCGCTGACGGTGCCGATGGCGCAGCAGGTGGCCAACCACCTCGAGCGCTTCGGCAGCTTCACGGCGAACGACCTGGTGGTCGTCTTCGGCGGCAACAACGACGTCTTCGTGCAGGCCGGCACGCTGGCGTTCAAGGCCGCGATGATCAACGGCGACACCTCGACCACCGCCGAGCAGAAGTCGGCGCTGCTGCTGCAGGCGCAGCTGGAGGGGCAGGCCGAGATGAAGAAGGCCGCGCTCGAGCTCTCGGCCCTGGTGCGCGACCAGATCCTCGCCAAGGGCGCGAAGTACGTCGCGGTGTGGAACCTGCCCGACTCGGGCCTGACGCCCTACGGCCTGTCGATCGGTGCCCAGGGTCAGGCGACGCTGGGCGTGATGGTGGACACCTTCAACCTGTGGCTGCGTGAGGGCCTGACCGGGCTGCCGGTGCGCGTGGTCGATGCCAACGCGGGCTTCAAGGACGTCTGGAACAACCCCGCCAGGTACGGCATCACGCAGAACCAGATCCCGGCCTGTGACGCCACCAAGATCGCGGCCGTGACCGGCGGCGTGATCACCGACGGTTCCTCGCTCTTCTGCAATGCGACCGCGGGCGTCCCGTTCAACACGCTGCGCGACGGCGCCGACGTGAACACCTGGCAGTTCGCCGACGGCGTGCACCCGACCACGGGCGGCCACAAGCTGATCGCCGACGACGCGTTGAAGGCGCTGCGCTCCTTCGGCTGGATCCAATGACGACGAGAAGGAAGCCCGACATGGATCGCAAGCTCATCCCGCTGCTGGCCGTCGCCATGCTGGCCGCCGGTGCCGCACAGGCCCAGGACAACGTCGTCAAGGCCGGCATCATCCGCTACGACACCCACTCGAAGACCGACGGCATCCGCGGCATCGGCGTGCCGCCGGGCGCCGACGCCGTGACCGGCGATGCGACGACCGTCATCCTCGTCTACGAGCGCACGCTCACGCCGAACATCGGCGCCGAGCTGGTGCTGGGCGTGCCGCCGCGCATCAAGGCCAACGGGGCCGGCAGCGTGGCCTTCCTGGGCGAGGTGCTGTCAGCGCGCAACGTGGCGCCCACCTTCCTCGTCAACTACTACTTCGGCCAGCCCGGCGACACCTGGCGGCCGTACCTCGGTGCGGGGATCAACCACACCCGCTTCACGAACGTGACGACCACGCTGCCCGGCGCCACCGCCGAGCTGAGCGACTCGACCGGGCTGGCCGTGCAGGCCGGTGTCAACTACGCCGCTTCCAGGCAGTTCGGCCTGTTCGCCAGCATCGCGCGCGTCGACGTCAAGACCGATCTCGTCGCGGTCTCGGGCGGGGCGGTCCTGCAGTCGAAGATCGACTTCCGGCCCGTCACTTATTCGGCCGGGGTCTGGTACCGGTTCTGATCGCGGCCAGTCCGGGCGCGGTCGTCAGACCGTGCCCCCGTCGCGCTGCCTGCCGGCGCCGTCGACCCTGATCTTGGTCACGAGGATCGTCGCCGCGAGCGCCAGGGTCACGGTGTTGGCCACGATGATCGGCCACTCGCCGAGCAGCCAGCCGTAGACCAGCCACAGCGCCACGCCCAGGGTGAAGGCGCTGTACATGCCCAGCGAGATGCCTCGCGTGTCGCGGGTGCGCAGGGTCAGCACCGCCTGCGGCACGAACGAGCAGGTGGTCAGGGCGGCGGCGGCGTAGCCGAGCAGGTCGGTGTTCATCGGGGGTTCCGGGGGTGGTTGCGTGCCTGGTACCGGCACGGTCGTGCCGGGTCAGCGTGGCGGTGCATCGCGCATCACCCATGCCAGCAGGGCGTCGAGTGCCGGCCGCGCGGCCTGGGCCCGTTCGTGGTTGACGACGACCACCAGCACGTAGCGGCGCCCGCTGTCGGACAGCACGTAGCCGGCACGGCCCGAGACTTCGTCGAGCGAGCCCGTCTTCAGGTGGGCGCGGCCTGGGGTGGCGCGTGCGCGCCGCATCGTGCCGTCGACGCCGCTGATCGGCAGCGAGCTCATCAGCTCGGACATGGTCGGGCCGTCGTAGGCGCGCTGCAGCAGCTGGGCCAGCTGCGCCGCGCCGATGCGCTTGCTGCGCGACAGGCCCGAGCCGTTGTCGAGCACCGTCTCGCCGGGCAGCTCGCCGATCCTGGCTTCAAGCCAGCGCTGCAGGTGTTCGCGCGCCATGGCGGGCGTGGCGGGCCGGCCCGGGCCGGCGGCCTGCGCAGCCAGCGTCAGCGCGAGGTTGTCGGCCATGACGTTGTTGCTGAACTTGTTGATCTCGCGCACCACCTCCAGCAGCGGCGGCGAGCGCAGCTCGAAGCTCGGCGGCGTGGCAGTCGGGGCGTTGCCCTCGCGCACCTGTCCGCCCAGGCGTCCGCCCATCTCGCGCCACAGCGCGTCGACGAGGCGGGCGTTGTAGCTCGCGGGGTGCGGGTCGGCGACCGGCCACGACAGCGTGCCGCACGCCGCCGGGAAGCGGCCCGTGAAGCGCGTGCGGCCGGGCTCGAACACGGCCTTCAGCGCGCCGGCCCAGTCCTCGCACGGCCCGCTCGCCAGCGGCACGCTGCGGTCGAAGGTGGTGGCGGCGAGCTCGGGTTCGGCAATCACGCGAGCCACGCCGGCGGTGGCGTCGGGCACGAAGGTGTAGGTGACGACGTGGTAGTTCAGCAGCAGGGCGCTCGGGCGCACGTTGTACGGCCGCGTGGGCTGCCCGTCGAAGTCGGCCGCGCTGCCCGGCGGCAGCACGAAGGCGCCGTTGTCGAGCACGATGTCGCCGCGAATCTCGCGCACGCCGGCTTGCTGGATGCGGCGCAGCAGCAGCCACACGCGCTCGATCACCAGCTTGGGGTCGCCACTGCCGCGCACGAACACCGAACCGTCGAGCACGCCGTCGCGCACCGGCCCCTGAAGCCACACCGGCGTGACCCAGGTCCAGGCCGGGCCCAGCTGCTCGAGCGCCGCGGTGGTGACGATGAGCTTGGCCAGCGAGGCCGGGTTGACCGGCCGGCTCTCGTTGTGCGCCAGCACTTCGCGGCCTGATGCGGCGTCGCGCACCACCACGGCCAATGCCGAGGCCGGGATGCGGGCGCGCTGCAGCGCCTGGTCGACCTCCGGCGGCAGCGCGTCGGGCCGCTGCGGCGCGCCGGCCGCGCCCAGTGCCCCGGCCAGGGCCAGCAGCAGCGTCCCGAGCCCCGCGCGGGCAGCCCGGACGGCCACGGCTCGCCGCAGGACCCGCGCGGCGGCAGGCCACGAGGGCGGGCAGGGCGGCAGGGCCGGTCGCATGGGCCGATGATCGCACGGCTACACTCTCCGAATGGTCTGCAGCGTCCTCGTCCGCCAGGTGCCGGGCCGGGTCCGGCATGCGGCTGCGGCACGCCTGGTCCCGGTCGCGGGAGCATGCGATTGAACCTGCTGGCCTTCGACACCTCCACCGAGCGCCTGTGCGTGGCACTGCGTGTCGGCGAGCGCCTGCTTCGCGCCGACGAAGCGGGTGG
Source organism: Rubrivivax sp. (assembly GCA_044374875.1). Lineage (GTDB taxonomy): Bacteria > Pseudomonadota > Gammaproteobacteria > Burkholderiales > Burkholderiaceae_C > Rubrivivax. The sequence continues at coordinate 6,624 of JBILNT010000052.1, read as the reverse complement.
CCCGGCGGCCTCGGCGCGCCTCCTGCCCTGCGTCGGCGAGTTGCTGACCGCGGCCGGCATCGCGCACGATGCGCTGCAGGCCATCGCGTTCGGGCGCGGGCCGGGGGCGTTCACCGGGCTGCGCACCAGCACCGCCGTGGCCCAGGGCCTGGCCTTCGGGCTCGGCGTGCCGGTGCTGCCGCTCGACAGCCTGCTCGTGGTGGCCGAGGACGCCCGCGCGCAGGCTGGGGCCGACACCATGCCGTTCGAGGTCGGCGTCGTGATGGATGCCCGCATGGGCGAGATGTATGCCGCCCGTTACGGCTGGGACGGCGCGCGCTGGCAGGTGCTGGAGGCACCCGCGCTGCACGGTGCCGACGCGCTGCGTGCGGCGTGGTCGGCCGGGGGGCCGCCGTGCATCGCCGGTTCGGCGCTTGCCATGGCCGGTGACCCGCTGGCCGGCCTGGCCGGTGGCGCCTGGCCTTCCGAGCGCGATCGCCCTGGGGCCCTGATGCGCCTGGCCGAGGCCGCCTTCGCGAATGGCGACGGGGTGGACGCCGCTGCCGCGCTGCCCGTCTACGTGCGCGACAAGGTCGCCCTGACCACGCGCGAACGCGAACTGGCCGCCCGGTGAACGCGCTGCCCTGTCCTGCCGCGCTGGCGATCCGCCGCATGGGCATTGCCGACGTCGACGCGGTCATGGCCATCGAGGCGCGCGCCTACGGCTTCCCCTGGAGCCGCGGCAACATGGTGGACTCGCTGGCGGCCGGCCACGAGGCGCAGGTGCTGGTCGACGGCGAGGGCCAGATCCTGGGCTACTACGTCGCGATGACGGGTGTCGACGAGATGCACCTGCTCAACGTCACCGTGGCGCCCGAGTGGCAGGGCCGGGGGCTCGGCGGGCGGCTGCTCGACGCGCTGGAGGCGCGCTGCCGTGAACTGCACCTGCCCACGCTGTGGCTGGAGGTGCGCGCCGGCAACGAGGGCGCGCACGCGCTGTACCTGCGCCGCGGCTTCACCGAGGTGGCGCGTCGTCGCGGCTACTACCCGGCGCCGCGCGGCACGCGCGAGGACGCGATCGTGATGAGCCGCGCGCTCGACCCCGACGGAGCGCTGCATGCGCTGGACTGAGCGCCAGCGCGCGATGCTGCGCGAGATGGGCATCGAGGTCTGGACTGCGCCCGGCGCGTCGGCCGTGGTGCCGCCGCAGGCCTTGCAGGGCGAGGCGGCGCCCGCGGCGATCGTGCCCGGCGAGAGACCGATCGAGAGACCGATCGAGCGACCGGTCGAACGCGACGTGCCGGCGTCCCAACCGGCTGCCGCCGCGCAGGCCGCCGCCGCGCCCGCCACGCTGGCCGGCTCTGCCGTCGCGTCCATGGGTTGGGCCGAACTGCGCGATGCGGTGGCGTCCTGCCGGGCCTGCGGCCTGTGCGACAGCCGCACGCAGACGGTCTTCGGCGTCGGCCATCCCGAAGCGCACTGGATGGTCGTGGGCGAGGCGCCCGGCGAACAGGAAGACCTGCGCGGCGAGCCCTTCGTCGGCCCCGCGGGCCAGTTGCTCGACGCGATGCTGCGGGCGCTCGGCGTGACGCGCAGCGATTCGCCCGACGGTCCGCCGCCGGCGCAGCGCGCCTACATCGCCAACACGCTCAAGTGCCGCCCGCCGCGAAACCGCAATCCCGAGCCCGACGAGCTGGCGCGCTGCGAGCCCTTCCTCGTGCGCCAGATCGAACTGGTGAGGCCGCGCATCATCCTGGCGATGGGCCGCTTTGCGGTGCAGGCGCTGCTGCGCACCAGCGAACCCATCGGCAAGCTGCGCGGGCGCGTGCATCGCTACCAGGGTGTGCCGCTGGTGGTGACCTACCACCCCGCCTACCTGCTGCGCAACCTGCCCGACAAGGCCAAGTCCTGGGATGACCTGTGCCTGGCTGCCGAGACCGTCGAGCAGGCCGGGCGCGACACGGGCGCCGTGCCCGGCGCTTGACGTCGGGGAAAGACGGGCAGGCGCTCAACCCTTGTTCTGCCGGGCAGGCCGCTTCCAGCCCGGGATGCTGACCTGCTTCGCCCGCGCCACGGTGAGCTGCCCGGCAGGCGCGTCCTTCGCGATCGTGGAACCGCCGCCGATGGTGGCGCCTTCGCCGATCGTGATCGGCGCCACCAGCACGCAGTTGCTGCCGACGTGCACGTCGGCCCCGATCACGGTGCGGTGCTTGTTCGCGCCGTCGTAGTTGGCGGTGATGCTGCCGGCGCCGTAGTTGACGCGTTCGCCGACCGTCGCGTCACCCAGGTAGGCCAGGTGGTTGGCCTTGGCCCCGGCGGCCAGGGTCGAGTTCTTCACCTCGACGAAGTTGCCGATGTGGACATCGGCCCCGAGATCCGCCCCTGGCCGAAGCCGCGCGAAGGGGCCGACCAGCGCGCCCTGCCCCACGCGGGCACCCTCGACGTGCGTGAACGGGTGGATCACCGCGCCGGCGCCGATCCCGGCGTCGCGGATGACGCAGTTCGCGCCGATGCGCGCGCCGTCGGCGATCGTCACCCGGCCCTCGAAGACGCAGTTGACGTCGATCTCGACGTCGCTGCCGCAGGTGAGCTCGCCGCGCACGTCCAGGCGGGCCGGGTCGGCCAGGCGCACGCCGGCTTCCATCAGCGCATCGGCCTGCGCGCGCTGGAAGCGGCGCTCCAGGTCGGCCAGTTGCTGCGGGCTGTTGACGCCCAGCACCTCGGTCTCGCCGGCGGCGTGCGCGGCCACCACCGGCACGCCCTCGGCGACGGCCATCGCGACGACGTCGGTGAGGTAGTACTCGCGCTGGGCGTTGTCGTTCGCCAGGGCCATCACCCAGCGCCTGAGCATGGCGGTCGGCGCCGCCATCATGCCGGTGTAGACCTCGCCGATCTCGCGCTGCGCGGGCGTGGCGTCCTTGTGCTCGACGATGCCCACGACGTGGCCGCCGTGCCCGTCGCCGGTGCGCACGATGCGGCCGTAGCCGGTCGGGTCGTCGAGCTCGATGGTCAGCAGCGCGAGCCGGCTGCCGGCGCAGGCATCGACCAGCGCCTGGGCGGTGGCCGTGCGGATCAGCGGCACGTCGCCGTTGAGGATGAGCGTCACCGGGTTCGCGTCGTCCAGCGCAGGCACGGCCTGCTGCACCGCGTGCCCGGTGCCCAGTTGCGGCATCTGGCGCACGAAGCGCAGCGTACCGTCGCCGACCGCGGCCTCGACCTCGTCGGCCCCGTGCCCCGTGATGACGATCGTGTTCGCGGCCCCCAGGCCGGCGGCCGAGCGCAGAACGTGCTTCAATAGGCTTGCGCCGCCGATGCGGTGCAGAACCTTCGGCCGCGCCGACTTCATCCGCGTGCCCTTGCCGGCGGCCATGATCACGACATTGAGTGCCATGCGTCCTGCTTCCGCGCCCCGTTCGGCGTCGTCTGTCCTGAGGGCGCTGATTATCTGTGCCGCCGCCGCGCTGCTGGCGGCCTGCAGCACCCTGCGCGTGGCCTATGGCACGGCGCCGCAACTGACGTGGTGGTGGCTAGACGGCTACGCCGACTTCACCAGCGAGCAGGCCCCCGACGTGCGCCGCGCCATCGACGAATGGTTCGAGTGGCAGCGCAGCACACAGATCGCCGGCCACGCCGTGCTGCTGGGCGAGATCGCGGCCCAGGCTCCTGGCCCCGTCACGCCGCAGCAGGTCTGTCGCTGGCAGGCGCGGTTCCTCGACCGCGCCGCGCCCTCGATCGACCGCGCGCTGGTGCAGGCCGCCGCGTTGATGCCGCGCCTGGGGGAGGCGCAGCTGCGCCACATGGAGCAGCGTTTCGCGAAGACCACCGCCGAGCTGCGCGAGGATTTCCTGCAGCCCGACGTTGCCGAACGCATGGCCGCCGCCGTCAAGCGCCAGACCGAACGTTTCGAGCGGCTCTACGGTCGCCTCGACGAGCCGCAGCGGCGGGTGATCGCTGCCGCGGTCGCGGCGTCGCCCTTCGACGCGGAGCGCTGGTTCGCGGAACGCGAGCGTCGCCAGCGCGAGACCCTGTCGGTGCTGCGGCGCATCCTGTCCGAGCGCGCCGACGCCGACCAGCGCGTGGCCGCGCTGCGGTCGCTGGTCGAGCACTTCGAACGTTCCCCCGACCCGGCCTACCGCAGCTACCGCGAGCGGCTGGCGACCCACCAGTGCGCCACCTTCGCGCAGCTGCACAACGCCACCACCCCGGCGCAGCGCCAGGTCGCGCGCGAGCGGCTGCAGGGCTGGGCGGCGGACCTGAGGGCGATCGCGGCGGCGCAGCCGTGAGGAAGGGCCGGCGCGCATGCGCCGGCCGGATCAGCGGCCGACTTCGACCCGTACCGTGCGCGGGTTGATGCCGGTCTTCGGGAAGTCGGCCAGCGCGGCCTGGAACATCGCGCCCACCAGCACCGCGTCACCCTGCGCCGCGCCCCCGTGGCTGGCGCGCACCTCGAACAGCGGCTTGCCGCTGGCGCGGTCACGGATCAGCAGGGCCACCTCGCGCTCGTAGCGCGGCGTGGGCGCGTGCATCGACCATGCCCAGCCCGGACCCACCCACGGCCCGTAGCGCCAGCTGCCGAAGCCGCCGCGCCACCACAGCGGGTCGTCCCAGGGGTTGCCGTCGGTGCGCGTCGTGCGCGTGCCGACCTGCACCAGCACGTCGGGCTCGCGGCCTTCGGCGGCCGGCCTGAAACCTGCCTTCTCGAGCGCAGGCCGGGCCAGGTTCTCCAGCCTCTCGGTATCGGCCGCGCGAGCCTGCTGCGACGGCAGTCGCTCGAAGGCGTAGGTGCCGGGGGTGCGGCCCGCGGGCCACTCGCCGAAGCTCGAGACTTCGCTGGAGACGGTGCTCAGCGTGGCACAGCCGCCGAGCGCCAGGGTGGCGGCCGTCGCGGCCATGAAGGTGACCGCAGCTCGTCTGTCCAGCTTGCCCATGATCAATCCTCCGCGGAAGCGTTACCCTTGCTTTCGAACCAACGCACGGTCGCCGGCTTCGGTGCACACGAGGAGTCGTCCTCGTCGTCGTCGAAGGCCTTGTCGCCGCCGGCGTCGGCCACGCCCGTGGCTTGGATCGTGGTGAACGGATAGAGGTTCCTGTCCATCATGTGCGAGGGCACGATGTTGCCCATCGCGGTGAACATGTTGGCGATGCGCCCCGGATACTGGCGGTCCCACTCGCGGATCATCTTCTTGACCTGCACGCGCTGCAGGTTCTCCTGGCTGCCGCACAGCGTGCAGGGGATGATCGGGAACTGCCGGTGCTCGGCCCAGCGCTCGAGGTCGGTCTCGGCGACGTAGGCCAGCGGGCGGATCACGACGTGCCGGCCGTCGTCGCTGACCAGCTTGGGCGGCATGCCCTTCATGCGGCTGCCGAAGAACATGTTCATCAGCAGCGTCACCACCATGTCGTCGCGGTGGTGGCCGAGCGCGATCTTGGTGGCACCCAGCTCGCTCGCCACGCGGTACAGGATGCCGCGGCGCAGCCGCGAGCACAGCGAGCACATCGTCTGGCCCTCGGGGATCAGGCGCTTGACCACCGAGTAGGTGTCCTGCTCCTCGATGTGGAAGGGCACGCCGCGGCTCTTCAGGTACCCGGGCAGCACGTGCTCGGGGAAGCCGGGCTGCTTCTGGTCGAGGTTGACGGCGACGATGTCGAAGTGCACCGGCGCGCGCTCCTTCATGCTCAGCAGGATGTCCAGCAGCGAGTAGCTGTCCTTGCCGCCCGACAGGCACACCATGACCTTGTCGCCGGCCTCGATCATGTTGAAGTCGGCGATGGCCTGGCCCACCTGGCGGTGCAGCCGCTTGCTCAGCTTGTTGGCCTCGAAGGCGGCCTTGCGCACCGCCACGGCATCGTTGAGTGTGTTCATGATGGGAGTGTGGTGCGGGTCAGGCGTCGCTTTCGGCGCGTGGCAAGGGCGTCTTCTCCAGCCGCTTGGCCATGCGGGTCTGCCAGCCGGGCCCGGTGGCCTTCCAGCGGGCGATGACCTCAGGCGGCAGCCTCAGGCTGATCAGCTGCTTGGGGCTGGCCGACCGGGGTCTCCCGGCCTTCTTGAAGACCGTGCGGGCGAACATCTCGTCCGTCATCTCGGGCAGTTCCGCGTACTCCTCGGGCTTGATCACGTGCGCGTCGACGCGCTTCATGTCAGAGCCCGAAGTACGGCGCGAAGCGGGCTTGCTCACGATCGTTGGCCTTCCTCATGCTGAAAACGTGGCGGACCTCGCCGCGCGAAACGTAGCCGATCACCACCAGACGACCCCGCAGCAGCCCGTAGCAGATGACCCGGACCTCTCCGTAGTCCCGGCGCAGGTCCTCGACCTCGGCGGTCAAGCCTTCGAAGACCTGTGTCGCATCTTCGAAGTCAAGGCCGCGGTCCTTCAGCGTCGACTCTCGCTTCGCAGGGTCGTAGGAGACGCGCACCGTATTAATGTATATACATTAAGGGCCGTCGGCAAGGCGCGTGCAGCGGTCCCGTGGCTGCCGGGTCAAGCCCCTGCGCGGAACCGGCTTTGCCGGGCCGCTGCAGGAGCCCCCTCGGGGGTGGCGAAGGCGCGAAGCGACAAGCCTGGGGGTCGACAGGTCCCCTGCGCGGAACCGGCTTTGCCGGGCCGCTGCAGGAGCCCCCTCGGGGGGTGGCGAAGGCGCGAAGCG
>JBILNT010000229.1:0-4959 GCA_044374875.1 Rubrivivax sp. | reverse complement strand
CGGCACCGGTGTTCAGGTAGTCGTCGCTGGCATGGTCGACGCCCTGGGCGATGTCGATGCTCTGCTTGTCGTAGGCCACCAGCACCGCGCAGCCCTTGTAGTCGATGCCGTACTCGGTGTTGTCGTAGCCGATGCGCTTGATGGTGTCGCGCGCGACCTGGATGTAGTCGACGTGCGCGTTGGTCGTGATCTCGCCGGCCAGCACCACGAGGCCGGTGTTGGTCAGCGTCTCTGCGGCCACGCGGCTCTTCGGATCCTGCTTGAAGATCGCGTCGAGGATGGCGTCGGAGATCTGGTCGGCCACCTTGTCGGGATGGCCTTCGGAGACGGATTCGGAAGTGAAGAGAAAGTCGTTCGCCACGTTGGTTTCCTGTGCAGAAGGTGTCGGCTGCGTCGCCGGCCGTCTGCTGTCGGGAACCCGGGCGAACGCTTTAGCGGATTTTTTGAACCGAGGCCCTGTGGCCGGCCGGTCCGGCGAGCCTCGGTATCCTTCGGCCCGCGTCGCCCCGCAAGTTGTCCTTTAACTCGGCGACGCCGCAAATATACCAAGCATGTCGTTTCCGTTGCGCTGGCTGGCTGGCCGTCCGTTGTCGCACCTGCACGCCCTGGGCACCGCGCTGGGCTGGCTGGCGTGGGCCTTGTCGCCGAGCTACCGCCGGCGGCTGGCCGAGAACGCCGCCGTCGCCGGCATCGGTGCCGACGCGCGACGCGCTTCCGTGGCCGAGGCCGGCCGGCTGGTGACGGAGTTGCCACGGCTGTGGCTGCGGCCGGCCGGACAGCCCGTCGCCGACCCCGTGCGCTGGGAGGGTGCGGACTTGCTCGAGCGCTGGCTCGACCAGGGGCGCGGGCTGGTGCTGCTGACGCCGCACATCGGCAGCTTCGAGATGGCGGCGCAGGCCTATGCCGAGCGCTTCGGCGCGCGCCAGCCGCTCACGGTGCTGTACCGCCCGGCGCGCCAGCCGTGGCTGCGCGAGCTGGAGGAGACGGCCCGCGCGCGCCCTCACCTTGCCACCGCCCCGGCCACGCTGGCCGGCGTGCGGCAGATGATGCGTGCGCTGCGCCGGGGCGAGTCGGTGGGCCTGCTGCCCGACCAGGTGCCGCCGCAAGGGCTGGGCGTCTGGGCGCCCTTCTTCGGCCGCCCGGCCTACACGATGACCCTGGCCCCGCGGCTTGTGCAGCAGACTGGCGCCGCGGTCGGCATCCTCTGGTGCGAGCGCCAGCCCCGCGGCGCGGGCTACGTGGTGCGCGCCGAGGAACTGGCCGTGCCGCTGCCGCCACGCGCCGAAGGGCAGGACGAAGAGGCCGCGATGGTGGCCGCCGCGACGGCCATCAACCGCTCGATGGAAGCCCTGATCCGGCGCCTGCCTTCGCAGTACCTCTGGGGCTACCACCGCTACAAGGCGCCGCGGGCGCTGGAGGGCGGGGCGTGATGGCGGCGCTGGGGGCGCGGCTGCTGCTGGCCGTCGTCTGGCTCGTGCACTGGCTGCCGCTGGGCGTGCAGGCGGCCGTGGGTCGCGCGCTCGGACTCTTGTTGCATCGCCTGGGCCGCAGCCGCCGCGAGGTGGCGCTGCGCAATGTCGAGCTCTGCCTGCCCGAACTGCCGGCCGGCGAGCGTTCGGCGCTGGTGCGCGAGCACTTCCAGTGGCTCGGCCGCAGCCTGCTCGAGCGCGGCCTGCTCTGGTACGCCGGCCCGGCGCGGCTGCGGTGTCTGATCCATGTCGAGGGCGACGTCGGCCTGGCCGAACGCAGCGACCAGCCCGTGATGTGGCTGGTGCCGCACTTCATGGCGCTGGACGTGGCCGGCGTGGCCACGCAGCTGTTCCAGAGGCGCCGCGTCGGCTCGATCTACCAGGCCCAGAGCAACGCCGTGCTCGACGCCGCGATGCGCCGCGGCCGCCTGCGCTTCGAGCAGGCCGAGGTGTTCTCGCGCCATGAGAGTGCGCTGCCGCTGGTGCGCGCCATCAAGCGCGGCCACGCCTTCTTCAACCTGCCCGACATGGACTTCGGCCCGCGCGACGCGGCCTTCGTCCCCTTCTTCGGCGTGCCGGCGGCGACGCTGCTGGCGCCTTCGCGGATGGCGCGTTCGCTGAAGATGGTGGTGCAGCCGGTGGTGGCCGAGGCCCTGCCCGGCGGGCAGGGTTATCGGGTGCGCTTCCTCGAGCCCTGGACCGACTGGCCCACCGACGACGCCGAGGCCGACGCCCGGCGCATGAACGCGTGGATCGAGCAGGAGATCCGCCGCAACCCGGCGCAGTACCTCTGGGTGCACAAGCGCTTCAAGACCCGCCCCGAGGGGCAGGGGCCTCTGTACTGAGCGGGGTTTCACTCGTTCACCGCAGAGGAACGGAGGACGCGGAGGATCGCCGGGGCGGGTCGTCTTCACCCGTCTGACTCTGCACGCCTCGGCGTCCTCCCTTCCTTTGCGTTGGATGTTCATGGCCTCACGCACCGCAGAACGGCAGAGGACGCCGAGGATCGCCGAGGTGGGTCTTCCTCATTCATCGCTCTTCAGACCCTGCGCCCCTCGGCGTCCTCCCTTCCTCTGCGATGGATGTCCACGGCCTGCCTTCCTCCAAGTGGGATGTTCGAACCTCCGCGCAAGCCGATAATCCCCCCATGCGGATCCGCTTCACCAAGATGCACGGCGCGGGCAACGACTTCGTCGTGCTGGACGCCACGCGCGAGCCCCTGGCGCTGAGCGCGGCCCAGGTGCGGCACCTGGCCGACCGTCGCTTCGGCGTCGGGGCCGACCAGGTGTTGATGGTCGAGCGCACCGAGACCCCCGGCGTCGACTTCCGCTACCGCATCTGGAACGCCAGCGGCGAGGAGGTCGAGCAGTGCGGCAACGGCGCGCGCTGCTTCGTGCGCTACGTGCATGACCACGGCCTGACCGGCAAGCGCACCGTGCGCGTGGAGACCGTCAACAACCTGCTCGAATTGAGCCTGCAGGACGACGGCCGCGTCACCGTCGACATGAACCGCCCGGTGTTCGACCTCGGCCAGGTGCCGTTCGACGGCTCCGGCCTGGTGGCCCGGCCGGTGGGCGCCTTCGAGCTCTGGCCCCTGGATCTGCCCGATGGCGGGCAGGTCGACGTGGCAGTGCTCTCGATGGGCAATCCGCACGCGGTGCAGCGCGTCGACGACGTCGACTCGGCGCCCGTGGGCATCGTCGGCCCGCAGGTCGAGGAGCACGAGCGTTTCCCGCGCAAGGTCAACGCCGGCTTCCTGCAGGTGCTGGATCGCGGCCACGTGAAGCTGCGCGTCTACGAGCGCGGCGCCGGCGAGACGCTGGCCTGCGGCACAGGCGCCTGCGCGGCCGTGGTGACGGGCATCCGCCTGGGCTGGCTGGACCGCCGCGTCGAGGTCGACACCCGCGGCGGGCGCCTGCTCGTCGAGTGGCCGGCCGACGACGCCAGCGTGCTCATGACCGGCCCCGCCGAGACCGTCTTCGAAGGAGAGATCGAGCTGTGAACAATGTCCAGGGCATCACCGAGACCGACATCGCCAACTACCTGGCGAACAACCCCGCGTTCTTCGAGCGCCACGCCGAACTCCTGGCCAGCATCCAGCTCACCAGCCCGCACGGCCAGCGCGCCGTCTCGCTGCAGGAACGGCAGATGGAGATGCTGCGCGAGCGCGTCAAGGGGCTGGAGCTCAAGATCGTCGAGATGATCCGCCACGGCCAGGAGAACGTCGCCATCGCCGACCGCCTGCACCGCTGGACGCGCACCATCCTGCTGACGGCCGATCCGGCCGACCTGCCGCAGGCGATGGTCGACGAACTCGAACGGCAGTTCCTGATCCCGCAGGCGGCCATCCGGGTCTGGGGCGCCGACGCCGCCCACGCGCAGCGTCCCTTCGCTGCCCAGGTGAGCGAAGACGTGCAGAGCTTCGCCGGCAGCCTGACGCTGCCTTACTGCGGCGTCAATGCCGGCTTCGAGGCCGCCGGTTGGCTGGAAGACCCCGGGACGGTGATGTCGGTGGCGCTGCTGCCGCTGCGTCACGGTGCTGCCAGCGGCGCCTTCGGGCTGCTGGTGCTGGGCTCGCCCGATCCCACCCGCTACTCGGCCGAGATGGGCACCGAGTTCCTGATGCGCATCGCCGAGGTGGCCAGCGCGGCGCTGTCGCGGCTGCTGCCGCGGGCCTGAGAACCCGGACCGAGAGATGGCGGGCCCGGGCGTGGCACCGCAGGTCGTGGGCGGTCAGCCGACCCGGCCCCTCGATCCGCGGCTGCAGCGCTTCGTCGAGCACCTGCGGGTCGAACGTCGGCTGGCCGCGCGCACCGTCTCGATGTACCTCGACGCCCTGCGGCGGCTGGACGACTTCGCGCACACCGGCGGCATCGAGCTGCAGCGCGCCGAGCCGCACCACGTGCGCGGCTGGGTGGCACAGCTGCGCCACGCCGGGCTCGGGCCGCGCAGCATCGCCATCGCGCTGGCCGCCTGGCGCGGCCTGTACCGCTGGTGGGGACGCGACGGCCTGGTGGCGATGAACCCGGTCGACGGCCTGCGCCCGCCCAAGGCACCCAAGCCGCTGCCCAAGGCGCTGTCGGTCGAGCATGCCGTCGCCTTGGCTGCCCACGAGCCCGCGCCGGGGACCGACGAGACGCCCGCCCGGCGGGCCCTGCGCGCGCGCGACCACTGCATCGTCGAGCTGCTCTACGGCAGCGGCCTGCGCGTGGGCGAACTCGTCGGGCTCGACGTGACTGCGGGCGCGGGTGACGCGGGCTGGATCGACGACGCCGACGCCACCGCCCACGTGCTGGGCAAGGGCTCGAAGCGGCGCAGCGTGCCGGTGGGTGGCGCCGCGCTGCAGGCCTTGCAGGCCTGGCGCGCCGAGCGGCCGCTGCTGGCCGATGCCGGCGAGGCGGCCCTCTTCGTCAGCAACCGCGGCACGCGCCTGACCGCCAGCCAGGTACGTTCGCGCCTGAAGGCGCTGGCGGTGTCGGCAGGGCTGCCC
>JBILNT010000228.1:0-4988 GCA_044374875.1 Rubrivivax sp. | reverse complement strand
GACATGCCGTGCTGGAACTGGATTCGGTGGCTGGACATCGTGGGCCCTCCGTGCTTCGGAGAGCTCAGGGTGGTCGCTCAGTGGCTCAGGGTGCGAGCCAGGCTGAGGAAGGTTGCTAATCAGGTCGCCCGATGCAAGCAGTTCAGCTGGATCGAGACGCGGGCGACGACATCGACGCAGGGGCACCCGGCCCGCGCCGCTGCCTCCGCCATCGACGTCCAAGGAGCACACCGTGGGACAGACCCTCAACACCAACCTGCTGTCGATCAATGCCCAGCGCAACACGTCGGCGACGCAGGCGGCACTGGCCGTCACGACGCAGAGGCTCTCTTCGGGCCTTCGCGTCAACGGCGCGAAGGACGATGCGGCGGGACTGGCGATCTCCGAGCGCATGCTCGCCCGAGTGACCGGCATGGGCGTGGCAGTCCGCAACGCCAACGACGGCATCTCGATGGCGCAGACCGCCGAGAGCGCCACGGCCAAGATCGGCGACGCGCTGCAGCGCATGCGAGAGCTGGCCGTGCAGTCGGCCAACGGGAGCAACAACGAGGGCGACCGCAGCAAGCTCCAGACGGAGTTCACCGCACTGCAGGCCGAGGTCAACCGCCTGGTGAGCGGCACGCGCTTCAACGACCAGAGCCTGCTCGACGGCGCGGGCGGCAACGGCGGCGTCTTCACGCTGCAGGTCGGCGCAGCGACCGACGCGACCGACACCATCGACGTGACCATGACCGACATGAGCACCACGGCGAGCGACGTCGAGTCCCTCAGCATCGCAGGCGGCGACGCGGCGAATGCCACCGCCGCGATCGTCGCACTCGACGACGCCATCGACGACGTCACGACCGCGAGGGCGAATTTCGGCGCGGTGCAAAACCGCATCGAGAGCGTGATCGGGAACCTTCAGATCTCGGCCGAGAACCTCTCGGCCGCCCGCTCGCGCATCGTCGACGCCGACTACGCGGTGGAGACCGCCAGCTTGTCGCGCACCCGCATCCTGCAGCAGGCCGGCACCGCGATGATCGCGCAGGCCAACCAGGCGCCCTCGCAGGTGCTGCAGCTGCTGGCGGCGTGAGCCCGCGAGGCGCGGGCCGCGGGAGCGGCGGGGTCCGGTCAGGCGCTGCGGCGCACCACCACCTCGAAGCCGAGGTCCAGCGCAGGCTGCGTCACCGCCTCGCCACGCATCAGCTTCAGCAGCATGGCCGCAGCGGCCTCGCCGATCTCGCTGCGGGGCGTGCGCACCGTCGTCAGCGGCGGCTGCATCTGGTCACTGCCGGTCAGGTCGTTGAAGCCGGCCACCGCGATGCGCTCGGGCACAGCCACGCCCAGCCTCAGGGCGGCGAGCAGCGCGCCCTGCGCCAGGTCGTCGTTGCAGAAGAACACGGCGTCCACGGCCGGCGTCTGGCCGAGGATCTGCTCGAACATGGTGCCGCCGAGCGCCAGCGACGACGGCGCGGGATTCAGCCACTCCAGCGTCGGCGCGTACAGCCCCGCCGCGGTCATGGTCCGGCGCCAGCCCTCCAGCCGCTGCAGCGTGCGCGGGTCGAGCTGCGCGGCCGCGAACGCGATGCGACGGTGACCGCGCGACAGCAGGTGCCGCGTCATCGCCGCCGCGGCAGCGGCCTGGGACAGGCCCACGCTGTGCACCCCCGGTGCATCGCTGGTCTCCATCAGGTGCACGCAGGGCACCCCGCCGGACGCGATGAGCGCGCGGGCAGCTTCGCTGCGGTCGAAGCCGGTCACCAGCAGCCCTGCGGGGCGGTGGAGCAGTTGCTCGCGGAGGAGCTGCTCCTCCTCGGCGGCGTCGTAGTGGGTGATGCCGATCAGGGTCTGGTAGCCGGCCGGACGCAGGGTGCGCTGCACCGCCTCGAGCAGGTCGACGAACAGCGCGTTGCTGAGCAACGGAATCAGCAGGGCCACGTGCGCGCTTCGCGCCGACGCCAGCGCCCGTGCCGCCGGGTCGGGCACGTACCCGAGGGTCCGCGCCGCGCCCTGCACGCGGGCCACCAGTTCCGGCGCCACCGAGCGTTCGCCACGCAGCGCCCGCGACACGGTGATCGGGCTGACCTCGGCCAGCCGGGCGACGTCGGCCAGCGTGACACGGCCCGAAGCGCGGGATCCAACAGGTCGGGACATTCGGTGTAGGGGTAAGTACGGACGGTGACGCCCGATGGCACCGTTAGGATAGCGCTATCTTGATCGGAGCCCAGCGTTTTTTCGGAGCGTAGTCTACGAGGGAAAGCTACTCCGATTTCTTTGATCCCATTTGGATAGCGCTATCCCATCATGTTTTCCATTGTCGTCATGGGCGTCGCCGGATGCGGCAAGTCCAGCCTCGGCGGCGCGGTGGCCGAGGCGCTGGGACTCGCGCTGATCGAGGGCGACGACTTCCACAGCGCCGACAACCTCCGCAAGATGGCCGACGGCACGCCGCTCACCGACGCCGATCGCGACAGCTGGCTCGACGCGCTGGCCGCGGAGTTGCAGCGTCACCCCGGCGGTGCGGTGCTGACCTGCTCGGCCCTGAAGCGGCGCTACCGCGACCGGCTGCGGGCCGCCGCGCCCGGACTGCGCTTCGTGTTCATGGCCATCGAGCGCGAGGAATCCGAGCGGCGCGTGATGGCCCGTGCCGCCACGCACTTCTTCAGGCACTCGCTGGTGGCCAGCCAGTTCGAGGCGCTCGAGCCGCCCCAGGGCGAACCCGGCGTGCTGGCCGTCGATGCCGTGCGGCCGATCGCGCAGCTCTGCGCCGAGGCGACGCGCTGGCTTCGCGCCGAAGCGGCGGAGGCCTCGCGATGAAGACGCTGCGCACGGTGCTGCACGTCGCGATGGCGGCGTGCCTGGGCCTGATGGCCCTGCTGGTGTTCGTCAACGTGGTGCTGCGCTACGGCTTCGGCAGCGGCATCGCCGCCAGCGAGGAACTCTCGCGCCTGCTGTTCGTGTGGATGGTCTTCATCGGCGCCACCGCAGCTTATCCCGCCGGCGAGCACATGGCCTTCACGGCGCTGGCCGCCCGCCTGCGCGAGCGGCCGCTGGCCATGGCGGTCTGGACGGCCGTGATCCGGCTGCTCGTGCTGCTCGCCGCGCTGCTGGTGCTCCGCGGCGCCTGGCAGCAGGTCGCCGTGGGCCTGGACAGCCGCTCGGTGGTGCTGGGCTACCCGACGGCCCTGCTGCCGCTGCCCGCACTGCTGTGCAGCGCGGCCATCGCGGGCTTCGCGCTCTTCGAGCTGGTCGCGCGCCGGCCGCTGCACCTCGGCCACGCGACGGAGGCCGAGTGATGACGCCCGAGACGCAGGCCCTGTGGGTGTTCATCGTCGGCATGCTGCTGCTCATCGGCACCGGCATGAACATGGCCCTGGCGCTGGTGCTCACGGGCGCGGCGATGGCCTGGGTGCTCGACTTCTGGGACACCCAGCTGCTGGCGCAGAACCTGGTCGGCGGCATCGACAGCTTCCCGCTGCTGGCCGTCCCGTTCTTCGTGCTCGCCGGCGAACTGATGAACGCCGGGGGCATCAGCCGCCGCATCATCGAGATGGCACAGGCCTGGGTGGGCCACATCAAGGGCGGGCTCGGGTTCGTCGCCATCGGCGCCGCGGTGCTGATGGCCAGCATGAGCGGCAGCGCGCTGGCCGACACCGCCGCCCTGGCCACCATCCTGCTGCCGATGATGCGGCAGCAGGGCTATCCGCTGGCCACGTCGGGCGGGCTCATCGCCGCCGGCGGGATCATCGCGCCCATCATCCCGCCGTCGATGCCCTTCGTCATCTACGGCGTCACCACCAACACCTCGATCTCGGCGCTGTTCCTCTCGGGCATCGTGCCCGGCCTGATGATGGGAGCGGCCCTGGTGGTGACGTGGAAGCTGCTGCTGCGCCGGATGCAGTTGCCGGCAGGAGAGCCCCAACCCCTGCGTTCGCGGCTGCGCGCCACAGCCAAGGCCTTCTGGGCACTGCTGATGCCGGTGATCATCATCGGCGGCATGAAGACCGGCGTGTTCACGCCGACCGAGGCCGCCGTGGTGGCCGCGTTCTACGCCCTGTTCGTGGCCTTCGCGGTGCACCGCGAGATGCGCATCGGCCAGCTCGGCCCGGTGCTCGTCAACGCCGCGCGCACCACCGCGGTGGTGATGTTCCTGTGCGCCGGCGCGCAGGTGGCCAGCTACATGATCACGCTGGCCGACCTGCCCGGCACGCTCGGCGGCTGGCTCGGCCCGCTGATCGAGAACCCCCGGCTGCTGATGGTGGTGATGATGCTCGTGCTGGTGCTGGTGGGCACGGCGCTGGACCTCACGCCCACGATCCTGATCTTCGCGCCGGTGCTGCTGCCCATCGCGGTGAAGGCGGGCATCGACCCCGTCTACTTCGGCCTGATGTTCGTGCTCAACGGGGCCATCGGCCTGATCACCCCGCCGGTGGGCACCGTGCTGAACGTCGTGGCCGGCGTGGGCAGGCTCTCGCTGCTGCAGGTGATCCGCGGCGTGAACCCCTTCCTGCTCGCCTACCTCATCGTCCTCGCGCTTCTCGTGGCCTTCCCGCAACTGGTCACGGTGCCCGTGGCGTGGATGCGCTGATTCCCATGACCCCTTCCTTCCCGACGACACCTTGCACTGGAGACGACACATGAAAACCTTGCGCCGCACCCTCCTCGCCAGCGCCCTCGCCACCGCGCTGCTCGCCGCCCCCCCTGGCCGCACTGGCCCAGGACATCAAGCCTCGCATCATCCGGTTCGGGTACGGCCTGGTGGAGAACAGCAACCAGGGCCGGGCGGTGAAGTTCTTCGCCGACGAGGTGGAGAAGGCCTCCGGCGGCAAGATGCGCGTGCGGGCGATCGGCGCCGCCGCACTGGGCCCCGACACGCAGATGCAGCAGGCGCTGATCGGGGGCGCGCAGGAGATGATGGTCGGCTCGACCGCCACCCTGGTGGGCATCACCAAGGAGATGGCGCTGTGGGACACGCCCTTCCTGTTCAACAACACCCGCGAGGCCGA
>JBILNT010000227.1:0-4993 GCA_044374875.1 Rubrivivax sp. | reverse complement strand
CAGATGAGCTACTGGGGCGCCCAGGTCATCATCAACCTCTTCGCCGCCATCCCCTTCGTGGGCGAGGACCTGTCGATCCTGATCCGCGGCGACTACGTCGTGGGTGACGCCACGCTGAACCGCTTCTTCAGCTTCCACGTCATCGCCGTTCCGCTGGTGCTGCTGGGCCTGGTGGTGGCGCACCTGCTGGCGCTGCACGACGTCGGCTCGAACAACCCCGACGGCGTCGAGATCAAGGCCAAGAAGGACGCCAACGGCAAGCCGCTGGACGGCATCCCGTTCCACCCGTACTACACCGTCCACGACATCATGGGCGTGGGCGTGTTCCTGATGGTCTTCACCGCCATCGTGTTCCTGGCGCCGGAGATGGGCGGCTACTTCCTGGAGTTCAACAACTTCATCCCGGCCGACCCGCTGAAGACGCCGGCGCACATCGCCCCGGTGTGGTACTTCACGCCTTATTACTCGATGCTGCGCGCCGTCACCGACGTGATGGTCAACGTGCTGGTCGTGATCATCGCGATCGGCGCCATCGGCGCGGTGCTGATGGGCGGCATCTCGACGAAGTGGAAGGGCGTGGTCCTGGTCGGCGCCATCGTCGCCGCGGCCCTGCTCAAGACCTTCGACGCCAAGTTCTGGGGTGTCGTCGTGATGGGCCTGGCGGTCGTGATCATGTTCTTCCTGCCCTGGCTCGACCGCAGCCCGGTGCGCTCCATCCGCTACCGCCCGAACTGGAACAAGTGGCTGTACGGCCTGTTCGCCGTGAACATGGTGGTGCTGGGCTACCTCGGCATCAAGCCGCCCTCCGACATCGGCACCCTGGTCTCGCAGGTCGGCACCCTGTTCTACTTCGGCTTCTTCCTGCTCATGCCCGTGTGGAGCCGGATCGGCGAGTTCAAGCCGGTGCCCGAGCGCGTCACCTTCCAGCCGCACTGAGCCAGGCGGAGCGTCATTCCATGAAAAAGCTGATCGTTTCCCTGCTGCTCGCCCTGGGCGCCAGCCTCGCCAGCGCCGCCGGTGGCGGCATCGCCTGGGACAAGTTCCCGAAGGAACGGGTGACCGACCTGGCGGCGCTGCAGAACGGCGCCAAGCTGTTCGCCAACTACTGCCTGAACTGCCACGCCGCGGCGTTCATGCGCTACAACCGCCTGCGCGACATCGGCCTGACCGAGCAGCAGATCAAGGACAACCTGCTGTTCACCGGCGCGAAGGTCGGCGACACGATGAAGGTGTCGCTCGACCCCAAGGAAGCCAAGGACTGGTTCGGCGGCGTGCCACCCGACCTCACGCTGATCGCCCGCTCGCGTTCGGCCGCCGGCATGGGAACGGGTGCGGATTACCTCTACACCTACCTGCGCACCTACTACCGCGACGAGACCAAGGCCACCGGCTGGAACAACCTCGCGTTCCCCAACGTCGGCATGCCGCACGTGCTGTGGGAACTCCAGGGCCAGCAGCGCGCGGTGTACGTCGACGAGAAGGACCCGCGCGACCCCACCAAGACGGTCCACGTCTTCAAGGGTTTCGAGCAGATCACGCCAGGGACGATGACGCCCGCCCAGTACAACGAGGCCATCGTCGACCTGGTCGCCTATCTGCAGTGGATGGGCGAGCCCAACCAGGGCGACCGCGTGCGCATAGGTGTCTGGGTCCTGCTGTTCCTGGCCGTCTTCACCGTGATCGCCTGGCGCCTGAACGCGGCGTTCTGGAAGGACGTCAAGTAGTGCCGCACAGTCCGGCCACAGTGCCGGACGTCGAGCGCAGTGGGGGCTGGAGCGCCCACTGCGTTTTTCTCTTTTCCGGGGCCTGCGGGTCCCGATGACGCCGACAAGCTGAACGAGGGTCGCCTGCCATGATGGTGCTCTACTCCGGAACCACCTGCCCCTATTCGCACCGCTGCCGCTTCGTGCTGTTCGAGAAGGGGATGGACTTCGAGATCCGCGACGTCGACCTCTTCGCGAAGCCCGAGGACATCGCGCTGATGAATCCCTACAACGAGGTGCCCATCCTCGTCGAGCGGGACCTCATCCTGTACGAGTCGCACATCATCAACGAGTACATCGACGAGCGCTTCCCGCATCCGCAGCTGATGCCCGGCGACCCGGTGGCCCGTGCCCGCGTGCGCCTGTTCCTGTTCAACTTCGAGAAGGAGCTGTTCACCCACGTGAACCTGCTCGAGGGCCGCGGCGTCAAGGCAACCGACAAGCAGCTCGAGAAGGCCCGTTCGCAGATCCGCGACCGCCTGACCCAGCTCGCGCCGATCTTCCTGAAGAACAAGTACATGCTCGGCGACGACTTCTCGATGCTCGACGTCGCGATCGCGCCACTGCTGTGGCGCCTGGACTACTACGGCATCGAGTTGTCGAAGAACGCGCTGCCGCTGCTGAAGTACGCCGAACGCATCTTCTCGCGCCCGGCCTACATCGAGGCGCTGACGCCGTCCGAGAAGGTGATGCGCAAGTAACCCCGAGGAGCGCCGCCCGATGCCCGCCACGCCCGAGAACCAGGGCAGCTCGACCCGGCCCTACCTGGTCCGTGCGCTGCACGAGTGGTGCACCGACAACGGGTTCACGCCCTACATCGCCGTGCACGTGGACGAGCGCGTGCAGGTGCCGATGGAGTACGTGAAGAACAACGAGATCGTGCTGAACGTCGGCTTCGAGGCGACCAGCGGCCTGCGCCTGGGCAACGAGTTCATCGAGTTCAAGGCGCGCTTCGGCGGCGTGGCGCGCGACATCGTCGTGCCCATCGACCACGTGGTCGCCATCTACGCGCGCGAAAACGGGCAGGGCATGGCCTTCCCCGTGCCCACCGACACGCCCGCGTCCGCAGGGCCCACCGGCGTCCCGGCGGAGGCGCCTGCCTCGCCCGCCGCCGCCCCGCAGCCGCGAGGCCTGCGGCTGGCCAGCACCGACGGCGACGCCGATACCGCTGCGAAGGCCGCTGCCGACGAGCCCCCGCCCGAGCCGAACCCACCTGCCGGACGGCGACCGTCCCTCAAGCGGGTGAAGTGACCCGCGGCGCGCCAGCACGCCGCGGCGCCGCACCTACAATTTCCTGCACAGTCGTGCCGGCTTAGCTCAGCTGGTAGAGCACCCGCCTTGTAAGCGGAAGGTCGTCAGTTCGAGACTGACAGCCGGCACCAAAAATCCCTGAAGAATCAACAACTTAGCATCACTTGGTATCACTAGGGTTTACCCTGTATTACCTAATTTTGGGACACTGAGTGTCCCAAATTTGTCCCAAAACTTTGGGCCACACAAGTGATGCAAAGTGATGCTGTAGAGGCGGGCTCGCGGCTGCCGCGGGCCGCCGTCGAGCTCGGCCGGCGCCGCCCCAGCGCCTGACCTGGCTCCCTCCCCCACCTGGGGGCCTTTCCGGGGGGGCACACCTTCTGGGGCACCCCACCCCCCCCCAGGCCCTGCCGCCGGCTGCCCAGGCCGCGGCGGTGATCTCCTGCCTGTTCGGCGTGATGCAAATAAATATAGAGTTACTGCATTTATTTGCAGGTGAGATTGGAAGGGTCCGGGTTATTGTGATTCAATAACTCCAGAAAGACCCTTCGGCGCGGTCGGGCTTGTTATCATACGTTTTGCGCGTATTTGTTTTACTGGTGGCGTGGTGATAATCTGCTTTCACTCTGATTCAGGAGTGAGAGATGGCAGACATTCAAACTTTCAACATCCACCAGCTGGCCCGGCTTTTGCACAAATCGCCGTCCACCATCAGAAATGACCTGGTCAGGGCTCCCTGGCGCATCCCAGTGCCTGTCAGGATCGGGGGGGTGGCTGGGGGCAGGCTGATTTGGGAGGCTGAATCGGTGCGGGCGTGGCTCGCATCCAGGACCGCGCCGGCGGTCCCGCCTCCGGGGCGGCCGGCGCCCGCCAAGCGCGGCCGGCCCACCAAGATGGAGATGCTGGCTCGAGCGCGACCTGCTGGGCTGGCTGCGGGGGTGGCACCATGAGCCGGCCAGTTCTTGTGCCCCTGCCGGCAGCCTTGGCTGTTCTGCCGATTTCAGACCGCCGCGTCCGGGAGCTCGCCCAGCAGGGCCGGGCGCCCTGGCTGGTGCGCCGCCCTGGGCGGCGCCCCTTGGTCGACCTGGCTGTGGCGAGGGATTACTGGATCATCGAGCGCGGGGTCGACATTATGGCCGGGGCGGCTGCGCGGGCGGCCCTGCCTGATGCGGTCTTTGAAGCACTGAAAAACTGAACCCCGGGCGGTCGAAACCGCCGCGGGGCCAGCCTTGCATACACAGCGTGTCTGGAGAGACGTGCTCAGTATATATAGGCAATAGCTATCGCACAAGCGGCATCGATCGTTTCGGGCTTGGAGAATATCCATGTCCATCCAAGCTGTGTCATACCTGGCCCGCTGCCGTCGCGGGCTTCTTGTGGCCGATCCAGACACGGGGGCGCTCGGCCAGCTGCCCAGGCGCGAGCGCGTTGTTTTGAAGGAACTCTGCCGCCGCCTGGGGCAGGATCGCGGCGAGCTGAATGGGGGGGCTGCGTGGCCCAGTGTGGATGCGATCTCTTCTGCCACAAGTTATGCCCGCCGCACCGTCCAACTGGCCCTATCTGAGCTCCAGGCCAGGGGCCTGGTCAAGAGGTCGGCGCGGCGCGGCACTTGCTCCCTGACCCACATGCACCCAGCCTTATTGGATGCAGTGGAAAGGAAGGCCCAGCTCACCATCTTGGGCAGGCTGAAGTGGGAAAGTGAAGGGGTCGAGGTCGACCAGCCGCGCTCAGTGAATGCCTGGGCGAAGGCCCAGATTAGGGTAAACCCGGGGGTGCAAAAATTGCACCCTATCCAACAAGGAAGATTCACAGCCCCAGGGGGGGATTTGGCTGTTCCCTCCAGTCCTTCAACTAGGGTGGGGGAGGGTGTGGGCAAGTCCAAACCGCGCAGCGGCCGTCCACAGGCTAGCGCAGCGGCCTGTGGGCGGGGACTTGTCCAGCACCCGCGGGGGCGGGGCACCGCCCCCGGGCTGTTGGGG
>JBILNT010000051.1:0-17698 GCA_044374875.1 Rubrivivax sp. | reverse complement strand
TGGATCCGGTGGTGGGTCGTGCAGGATTCGAACCTGCGACCAACGGATTAAAAGTCCGCTGCTCTACCGACTGAGCTAACGACCCGTCCGTAGAGCCATACATTGTAGCCTGAATTTTTCTCAACCCGTCATTGGGGCGGTGACCAGGCGTTCGATCGCCTCGGCGGCGGCCACGAGCCCGAAGGTGGCGGTGACGGTGACGGTGGAGCCATAGCCGTGACAGGCGAGGTTGCCCTCGACGTCGCAGGCACCCTCGGGGGCCGCGACGCTCTCGCGCGAGAACACGCAGCGCACGCCGATGCGCCCCTGGCGCGGCGCACCGTGGATGCGGCGCAGGCGCTGGCGCATGGCGGCGAGCAGGGGGTCGTGGGTGGCCTCGGCGATGTCGCCCACTTCCACCAGCGCAGGGCGCCGCTTGCCACCGGCCGCGCCCACGCAGACGACAGGCACCCGCTCGGCCAATCCCCACACCGCCAGCGCCATCTTGGCGCGCAGCTGGTCGCAGGCGTCCACCAGCCCGTCCACGGGCACGCGCAGCAGCGCGGGCCAGTTGCCGGGCTCGACGAAGTCGTCGACGCACAGCACCTGGCAGCCAGGGTGGATGTCGGCGATGCGCTCGCGCAGCGCCTCGCCCTTGGCCTGCCCGAGGGTACGGCCCGTGGCCTGCACCTGGCGGTTGATGTTGGATTCGGCGACGTGGTCGAGGTCGACCAGCACCAGGCGCGCCACACCGCTGCGTGCCAGGGCCTCGGCGGTCCAGGAACCGACGCCGCCGAGTCCGACGACGGCGAAGGTGGCGCCGCGAAGCCGCGCATACGCGGCATCGCCGTAGAGCCGGCGAAGCCCGCCGAAGCGGCGCTCGAGGTCGGCCTCGCCGTCGAGGCTGGCGGCGTCAGCGCCGGCCGGCGCCGTCGTCACACCATGCGCTCCAGGCGCCAGGTCTGGTAGCGCAAGGCCAGCACGGCGCCCGCCACGATGCCGGCGAAGGCGATGAAGCTGCCCAGCGCCAGCGTGGAGATGCCGGAGAGCCCCTGCCCGATCGTGCAGCCCATGGCCGTGACGCCACCGATGCCCATCAGCACGGCGCCGACGACGTGGGCGGCGGTGTCCTCGGTGCCGCCGAAGCCTTCCCAGCGGAAGCTGCGGGTGACCAGCGCGACGACGGCCGAGCCGACGATCACGCCGAGCGTGGTGACGATGCCGACGGTCAGCACCTTGCTCTTGTCGCTGAAGAGGATCAGCCAGTCGACGGTGTAGGCGATGGGCGCGACGAAGGTCAGCGACTCCATGCGCTGGGTGTTGGTGGCGAGGAACACCTCTTCCAGGGTGACCGGATGCTCGGCCAGGTGGCCGAGGCGGCCCGAGACCCACCACACGCCGACCACGACGGCCCCGATGCCCAGGCCGGCGAGCAGCGACTCGCCGGAGCGGCCCTGGCGGTCAGCCAGCGCGAAGCCGATCAGCAGCAGCCCGATCAGCCCGCCTATCCCCAGCGCCAGCGCCTGCCGCGACAGGCCGCTGGCATGAGCAACGAGCGAGGGCAGGTCCTGCCCGGCCGGCAGCACGGGGCCGACGGTGTCGACGGTGGCCACGCGCGCCACCGCGGTGATGCCGCGCAGGGTGGCGTAGGAAGCGATGGCCAGCACCGCGAAGACCACCAGCGCCTTCAGGCTGCCGCCGCCGATGCGCACAAGGGTCTTGCTGCCGCAACCCGAGGCCAGCACCATGCCAAAGCCGAAGAGCGCGCCGCCCAGCAGGTTCGACAGCCAGATCAGCCTGGCGCCGGCGTAGACGCTGTGCCTGGCGTCGACCCAGCCCAGCCAGACCATGCCGTTGAAGCCGATCATCGCCACGCCGATGGCGAGAAGCCACATGCGCATGCGCGTCCAGTCACCCATGTTGACGATGTCGGCGACCGCCCCCATGGTGCAGAAGTGGGTGCGCTGCGCGATCGCGCCGAAGACGACGGCCAGGGCGAACGACGCCCACAGCACCTGGGCGATCAGCCCTGGAAGCTCGGATTCCTGCATGGTGGGCGCGATTGTAGGGACGCGCGCCAGGCCGCGCAGGCGGCAGCCCGCGGTCGGGCGCGCCGCTGCCCGCGCCCTATTTCAGCGTCGCCAGCCGCTCCTTGCCGGCCTGGGCGGCTTCGCTGCCCGGGTAGGCCTTCAGGAGTTCCTCGAGGGTGCGCCGCGCGCTGCGGGCGTCCTTCATCTCGATCTGGCTGTTGGCCAGCGCGAGCAGCGCCTCGGGCGCACGCGGGTGCTGCGGCGACGCGGTGACGAAGGCGCGGAAGACGGTCACCGCCTCCTTGTGGTCGCGCTTGCCGTAAAGCGCGTTGCCCTGCCAGAAGCGCGCCGCGTCGGCATAGCCGCTGGCCGGGTAGCGGCGCTGGAACAGCGCCAGCGCGGCTGCGGCCTGGTCGAATTCGCCGCCACGCAGCAGCGCCATGGCGTCGTCGAAGGCCCTCTTCTCGTCGACGGCAGCGAGGAACTCCTGGCCGTCGACGCTGGCCTTGACCGGCTCGAGCCTGCGCACGCGGTCGTCGAAGGCCTGGGCAACGTCCTTGACGCGGCGCTGCAGCTCGGCCACCTCGCGCGCGAGCTGCTCGTCGCCGCCGCGCATGCGGGCCATCTCGGCACGCAGGCCCTCGATCTGGTTGTTCAGCTCCAGCAGGCTGCGGCGCAGCGCGGCGAGTTCCTCGCCGAGCTGGGCCTGCGCCGCCTGCAGCTGGGCGAAGCGGGCACGCTGGGCTTCCTCGTTCTGGGCGACGCGGCCGCGCAGCTCGAGGATGGCCTTGCGCGCCTCGTCGTCGGAGAAGAGCTGGGCCTGCGCGGCACCGCCGCCGCACAGAGCGGCAGCAGCGGCGAGGGCCAGTGCCATCGGGCGCAGCAGGCGCCCCGTGCCGGCCGCGGATCTCATCGGTCCTTCAGCTCGGCGCGGCGGTTCTTCGCCCAGGCGGCTTCGTCGCTGCCCTGGGCTGCCGGACGCTCCTCGCCGAAGCTCACCGCTTCGAGCTGCCCGGGCTGCGCGCCGAGCAGCTCGAGCGAGCGGACCACGGCCTCGGCACGCTTCTGGCCGAGCGCGAGGTTGTATTCGCGGCTGCCGCGCTCGTCGGCGTGCCCTTCCACCACCATGCGCCTGGCGCGGTTGCCGGCCAGTGCCTTGGCGTGGCCCTCGACGACCGGGCGGAACTGGTCCTTGACGACGAAGCTGTCGAAGTCGAAGTAGACGATGCGCTCAGCCGGCGCCGCCACGGCTGCAGTGTTGCCCAGGTTGACGGTGGCCACGCCAGACTGCGGGGCACCCGCCGTGCTGCTGGCCACTCCGCTGCTCAGCGACGGTGGCGCCGCGGGGGCAGCGACCGGGCCCACGGTGCTGCGCGCCTCGACGGGTGCCGGCTCCTGCAGGTTCACGCTCGAGCCGCAGCCGGCCAGCAGGGCCGCCAGCGCGACGGCGCCAAGGACTGCACGGGTTCGGATGGTCATCGGTCAGACTCCTTTGGGTCGAATCGTTGAAGACAAGGGGGAACGGGAGAACAGGAGCAGTCAGCGCCCGAACGGCCCCCACGCCGGCTCGCGCATGTCGGCACCGGTGCTCAGCAGGCGGGTCTTGATGCGGCCGTCGACCGTGGTGGTCATCAGCACGTCGCGGCCTTGCGCGCGGGTGGCGTAGACGAGCAGGCGACCGTTGGGCGCGAAGCTCGGCCGCTCGTCGTCGCGGGTGTCGGTGAGCGTGCGCACGGTGCCGCTGGCGAGTTCGAGCACGGTGACGCGGAAGTCGTTGCCCTGTCGGCTGACGTAACCCAGCGTGCGGCCGTCGGGGCTGATGGTCGGGCTGATGTTGTGGCTGCCGTTGAAGGTCACGCGCTCGGCGTTGCCGCCACCGACGGGCAGGCGGTAGACCTGCGGGCCGCCGCCGCGGTCGCTGGTGAAGTAGATCGCGCGGCCGTCGGGCGCCCACACGGGCTCGGTGTCGATGGCGGCGCTGCTGGTCAGGCGGCGCGGGTTGCCGCCGGCGGCGGGCAGCGCGTAGAGCTGCGTCAGGCCGTCGCGCGAGAGCGCCACGGCGAGTTCCCGGCCGTCGGGCGACCACGCCGGCGCGCTGTTGGAGCCGCGGAAGTTGGCCAGCATGCGGCGCTGGCCGCTGGCGATCTCCTGCACCCAGACCACGGCCTTCTGCGATTCGAAAGAGACGTAGGCCAGCGACTTGCCGTCGGGCGACCAGGCCGGCGAGATGATCGGCTCGGGGCTGGCCAGGGCGACCTGCCCACCCTCGCCGTCGGCATCGGCGATGTTGAGGGTGTAGCGGCGCCCCTGGCGCAGCACGTAGGCGATGCGGGTCGCGTTGACGCCGCGCTCCCCGGTCAGTGCGAGATGAATCTCGTCGGCGATGCGGTGGGCCGCCAGCCGCAGGTCGGCCTGCACGACGACCTTGCCCTGGCCCAGAAGTTCCTCGCCCTTGACGACGTCCCAGAGCTTGTAGCGCACGTCGAAGCGGCCATCGGCCAGGCGCGACACGGAGCCGGCCACCAGGGCGTCGACGCCGCGCGTGCGCCAGTCGGGCATGGACACGACGCTGCGCTCGTCGAGCGCCTCGGTGGGCTCGGTGGTGCGGAAGATGCCGCTGCGCACGAGGTCGGCGCGGACGATGGCGGCCAGCGCCACCCCCGACGAGGCCTCGTCGTGGAAGCCGGCGACGGCCACCGGGATCTGGCGCGCCCCGATGCCCGCGATCTCGACGCGGAACTGCGCGGCGGCAGGGCCGGCGGCTGCGGCACCCAGGGCGCCGAAGGCGGCAATGAATCGACGGCGAGGCCACATGGCGGGAAAAGATGGCATCCGGCGGATTGGGCGGCCCCGCGCTCCGGGGGCAGGCGGGGAACGAAGCACCGGGTCCATTGTAGGCAGGGCACCTGCGGCTGCCCGCCGGGCGACCGTGATAATCAGCCCGCGCCCTAAGCCCTACCCGACGGGTGGCGGCGGGCGCGGCCCCGACCCGACACCATGCCCAGCCTGCTGCAGCGATTCGCCCGCCTGGCCCCGTACCTGAAGACCGGGCGCCTGGGCCTGGTGGCGGCCGTGCTGGGCGCGATGGTGGGTGCAGCCACCGAGCCGTTGATCCCCGCGCTGATGCAGCCGCTGCTGGACCGGGGATTCACCGGGCGCCAGCTGCCGCTGTGGATGGTGCCGGCGGCCATCGTGGGCCTGTTCGCGGTGCGCGGCGCGGCCGGCTTCGTGGCGCAGTACGGCCTGGTGTGGACGGCCAACCGCGCCGTGCTGCAACTGCGCGAGCAGATGTTCCAGCGCCTGCTGGGCTCGGCGCCGTCGCTGTTCACCCGGCAGTCGGCCAGCAGCCTGACCAACACCATCGTCTACGAGGTGCAGAACGGCACCATGCAGCTGGTGAGCTCGCTGCTGACGCTGGTGAAGGACTCGCTGACGCTGGTGGCGCTGCTGGCCTACCTGATGTGGCTGAACTGGCAGCTCACGCTGTTCGTGGCGCTGCTGTTCCCGGCTGTGGCCTGGGTGATGCGCGTGCTGGGCCGCCGGCTGCACCGCATCACGGTGGACAGCCAGAAGGCCACCGACGAGCTGGCCTACGTGGTCGAGGAGAACGTGCTGGCCTGGCGCATCGTGCGCATGCACGGCGCCGAGGCACCGCAGCGCGAACGCTTCTCGCTGCGCAGCCACGTGCTGCGCCGGCTGGTGCTGAAGTCGGTGGTGGCCTCGGCGACGATGACGCCGGTCACGCAGATGCTGGCGGCCTGCGCGCTGTCGTCGGTGATCGTGGTGGCACTGTGGCAAAGCGGCAGCGGCGGCACGTCGGTGGGCAGCTTCGTGGCCTTCATCACGGCGATGCTGATGCTGGTGGCGCCGATCAAGCACCTCTCCGACGTGATGGGGCCGATCACGCGCGGGCTGGCGGCGGTGGAGCGCGGCCTGGACCTGATCGACCAGGCGCCGCGCGAGGCGGGCGGCGCCCACGACCCGGGCCGCGCCCGTGGCGCGATCGCGCTCGAGGGCGTGTCGCTGCGCTACCGCGACGACGGTCCGCCCGCGCTGGAAGACGTGACGCTGCACGTTGCCCCCGGCGAGACGGTGGCGCTGGTGGGCCCGTCGGGTGCCGGCAAGTCCACGCTGGTGCACCTGCTGCCGCGCTTCGTCGACCCGGCCGCCGGCCGCGTGCTGCTCGACGGCGTGCCGCTGCCCGAATGGGACGTGCAGGCGCTGCGCCGGCAGTTCGCCCTGGTCAGCCAGGACGTGGTGCTGTTCAACGACACGGTGGCGGCCAACGTGGCGCTGGGCGGGCAGGCCGACCGGGACCGCGTGCGCGAGGCATTGCGCGCGGCGAACCTGCTGGACTTCGCCGAGAGCCTGCCGCAGGGTCTGGACACGCCGGTGGGCCACAACGGCAGCCAGCTCTCGGGCGGCCAGCGCCAGCGCCTGGCGATCGCGCGCGCCATCTACAAGGACGCGCCGGTGCTGATCCTCGACGAAGCCACCTCGGCGCTCGACTCCGAGTCGGAACGCGCGGTGCAGGACGCGCTGGAGCGCCTGATGCGTGGCCGCACGACGCTGGTGATCGCGCACCGCCTTTCCACCATCGAGCATGCCGACCGCGTGGTGGCACTCGAGGGCGGGCAGATCGTCGAACAGGGCACCCCTGGCGCGCTACTGGCGGCGGGCGGCCTGTACGCGCGGCTGCACGCGATGCAGTTCCGGACTTGAGCAGCCACCCGCGCAACCCACGAAGGAGACGCCGATGAGCCCCCCGATCTCGCGCTACCCGGTCCCCGAGCTGAAGGACCTGCCCGACGACATGCGCCAGCGCATCCTCGAGGTGCAGCAGAAGGCCGGCTTCGTGCCCAACGTCTTCCTGGCCCTGGCCCACAGGCCGGCCGAGTGGCGCGCCTTCATGGCCTACCACGACGCCCTGCTGCTGAAGGAAGGCGGCCTGAGCAAGGGCGAGCGCGAGATGATCATCGTCACCACCTCGGCGGCCAACCAGTGCCTGTACTGCGTGGTGGCGCACGGTGCGATCCTGCGCATCTACGAGAAGAAGCCCCTGGTGGCCGACCAGGTGGCGGTGAACCACCGCAAGGCCGACATCACGCCACGCCAGCGCGCGATGCTGGACTTCGCGATGAAGGTCTGCCAGCGCTCGCACGAGATCGACGAAGCCGACTTCGCCGCGCTGCACGCGCACGGCTTCACCGACGAGGACATCTGGGACATCGGCGCGATCACGGCGTTCTTCGGGCTGTCCAACCGGATGGCCAACCTGAGCGGGATGCGGCCGAACGACGAGTTCTTCCTGATGGGCCGGGTGCCCCGCAGCAAGTAGGCGGCGGCGCGACGCGGCCGCGATGGGCGGGATCGTCGTCCTCCTCAACCGCGCCGCGCGCGGCGGCCGGGCCGCGGCGCTGGAGGCGCCGCTGGCCGCCGCGCTGGCGTCGCTGGCCCCAGGCGCGCGGCTCCTCACCCCTGCCAGCGCCGCCGCGGCCGCCGCAGCCGTGGACGCCCTGCCTCCGAGCAGCAGGGTGGTGGTGACGGGCGGCGACGGCACCCTGCAGCCCCTGCTCGGCGCGCTGATCGCCCGCCGCCACGAACTGGCGCTGGTGCCGTTCGGCAGCGGCGACGACGCAGCCCGGGCGCTCGGCCTGCGCGGCCTGCCATGGCAACAGGCGCTGACGCTGGCGCTGGGCGGCACGGCCTCGGCGGTCGACACCGGCCGGGTGCGCACCCCGGACGGCGACCACCCCTTCCTCTCCAGCCTGTGCGCGGGCTTCGATGCCGCTGTAGGTGAGCGCGCACTCGCGGGCCCAGCATGGCTGGCGGGTCTGCCACGCTACCTGCTGGCCACGCTGCAGGAACTGGCCACGCTGAAGACGGCGCGGCTGCGCGTGCAGGCCGACGGGCAACTCGTCCACGACGGCCCGGCGCTGTTCGCGTCGACCCTCAACACGCCCACCTACGGCGGCGGCATGCCGGCCGCCCCGGCGGCGCAGCTCGACGACGGCCGGCTCGACCTGGTGGTGGCGGGCGAGTTCGGCCGTGCCGGGGCGCTGGCGATGCTGCCGCTGCTGCTGGCCGGCGCCCACCTGCGGCACCCGCGCGTGCGCACCCTGCGCTTCGAGCACCTGCGCGTCGACGCCGACGCCCCGCTGCCGCTGGCCGCCGACGGCGAGCCGCTGCCGGCGGCGGCCGGCTTCGACGTGCACTGCGCGCGCGCGTCGCTGCGCGTCGTTCGCGGGCCCGGCGCAGGGCGCTGAGGGCCGCGGCAAGGGGCGCCTCGCGCCCGCGCGCGGCACCCGCTGAGCGCGCCTGCGGGCAACCGTCGCCGCCGGACCGAAATTCGCGACAAGTCACGCCGGCGCTGCCGCATGGCGGCGATCTGTCACGGTTTGGCCCGGCAATTCCGGGCATCGCCACGCTCAAGTCGGGCGCATCCTTCACCGATAAGGACGAGTAACGGGTCCCGGGAAGGGCGGGGGGTGCACACGCACCCGTCGCCGCCAGGAAACCGCGAACCTCGAAACCCCTTGCAGGACCGACCGACGTGCAAACGCTGCCCGCGCCGACCGCGACACCCCAGCCCCCACGGGCCGGGAGCGGCGCCGCGCGCGCGCGGCAGCGTCGGTGCCTGCCCTGACGGATCAACGCCAAGGACTGACACATGGCCACCATCAACACCCTGACCACGGACCAGGTCGCTGCCCTCACGTCGGCCGAGATCGCCGCCCTGACGACCGAGGACTGGTCGGTCATTGCCACGGATCAGATGGAGGCCCTGTCGGCCACGCAGATACCGCACATCACTGGTGCCGGCTTCGCGGCGATCGACCCAGCCAAGCTTGCACTGCTCAGCACTGACGAGTTCGCGGCACTGACGACGCAGCAGATCGGACGGCTCACGGGTGGGCAGGCTGCAGCACTCGAGACCGAGGACATCGCTGCCATCGGCACCGCCGCATTGACGGCGCTTTCGACAGCCGCGCTTTCGCAACTCGATGCCTCCCGCTTCAACGCGCTGACGACGGCTCAGTTCGCAGCCCTGTCGAGCAGCCAGATCGCCGGGATCGACGCGACCCAGGCTGGCACCTTCGCGACCGACGACCTCGCCGCGATCACGACTGCGGCGATCCGCGGTCTGGGCACCGCCGCGCTCGCAGCACTCGATTCCGAGCAATTCAACGCGATGGGGACGGCCCAGTTCGCGGCGCTGAGCACTGCCCAGGTGGCCGGCATCACCGCCACCCAGACGGCCACGATGGAGACCGCCGACCTGGCAGCGCTGGGCTCGGCCGCGATCCGCGCGCTGAGCAACGCTGCGCTCGAAGGCATGACCTCGACGCAGATCGCCGCGCTGGGCACGACGCAGGTGCAGGCCCTGAGCACGGCGCAGTTGGCCGCACTGGGCTCGGATGACCTCAATGCGCTGACTTCGGCGCAGTTCTCGGTGCTGACCTCCGCCCAGGCGGCGGCGCTGACGGCTACGCAGGCCGCGACGATGGAAGCGGCCGACGTGGGCGCGCTGAGCACGGCGGCGACCGCTGCGTTGAAGGCCGACTTCCTCGGCGGGTTGGAAAGCGCCGAACTCAATGCCCTGTCGACGGCACAGTTCGCCGCGCTGAACTCCGCGCAGGTCGCGGGCCTGACGTCGGACCAGACGGGCGCGATGACCACGGCCGACCTGACAGCACTCACGACCGCTGCCGTGCGGGGATTGACCAACGATGCGCTCGGCGCGCTCGACGCGACGCGCATCGCGGCGCTGACGACGGCGCAGGTGGCCGCGCTGACGACGAGCCAGATCGGCAATCTGGCCACCGACGACCTGGTGGCCTTCACGAGCGCGCAGTACGCCGTGATGGGCTCGACACAGATCGCCGCGATCACGGCCACCCAGGCGCCCAACCTCGCGACGGATGATCTTGTCGCCATTGGCACCACCGCGCTGCGCGGCATGAGCGCGGACGCGGTGGGGACGCTGGGAACCGCCCAGTTCCAAGCCTTGACCACCGGTCAGTTCGCGGCGTTCACCAGCGCTCAGTCGGCCGCCTTCACCAGCACGCAGTTCGCGGCCATCGCCACCGAAGACCTCGCCGCGCTGTCGACGGCCGCACTGCGCGCCGTCACCAACGAGACCCTGGGCGCGCTCGACTCCGCACAGATTGCCGCCCTCACCACCCGTCAGGTGGCCTCGCTCACCGCCGATCAGGTGGCGAACCTGTCCAGCAGCGACTTCAATGCGCTCACCACCGCACAGGTGACGGCCCTGACCTCGGCGCAGCTCGCGGCGCTGACCTCCGCGCAGATCGTCGGCATGGCGACCGAAGACCTCGCCGCGCTGTCGACGTCGGCCCTGCGCAGCATCTCGAACGAGGTGCTCGGGGCGCTCGGCTCCACGCAGTTCGCCGCGCTGACCACGAGCCAGGTGGCCTCGCTGAGTGCCGACCAGATCGCCAACCTTTCCACCGAAGACCTGACCGCGCTGACGACGGCGCAGTTCGCCGCGCTGGGTTCGGCACAGGTGGCTGCCATCACGGCGACTCAAGCCCCGACCATCACCACCGACGACCTCGCCGCCATCGGCACCTCGGCGCTTCGCGGTCTGACCGGCGAGGCCATTGCCGTGCTGGGCACGGCGCAGTTCAACGCGCTGACGACGGCCCATTTCGCCGCATTCACCAGCACGCAAGCCGCTGCGTTCACCACCACGCAGTTCGCCACGGCCGCGACCGATGACCTCGCCGCGCTGTCGACTGCCGCGCTGCGCGCCGTGTCGAACGACGTGCTTGGCGCACTCGGTTCGGACCAGATCGCGGCACTGACCACCCGCCAGGTCGCGTCGCTGACCGCCGACCAGGTCGGCAACCTGTCCACGGCCGACCTGAACGCCCTGTCCACCGGCCAGGTCGCCGCACTCAGCTCGTCGCAGGCGGCCGCGCTGACCTCCGCGCAGCTGGCGGCCATGACCACCGACGACGTGGCAGCGCTAAGCACCGCCGCACTGCGCGGCATTGGCAACGACGTTCTCGGCGCTCTGGGATCCACCCAGATCGCCGCGCTGACGACGGCCCAGGTCGTCGCGCTGACGGCCGACCAGATCGGCAACCTCGCCACCGAGGACCTCGATGCGCTGACGACAGCGCAGTTCGCCGCGCTGGGTTCGGCCCCGGTCGCCGCCATCACGGCGACCCAGGCCCCGAGCATCTCTTCGGCTGACATCGCCGTCATCGGTACCGCCGCGCTGCGCGGCCTCAGTGCCGAGGCGGTCGCCGCCCTGGGCACGACGCAGTTCAACGCGATGACGACGGCACAGTTCGCCGCGATGACCAGCGCCCAGGCCGCCGCCTTCACCACCACCCAGTTCGCCACGGTCGCGACTGACGACCTCGCGGCCTTGTCCACCTCGGCACTGCGTGCCGTCTCCAACGCCACCATAGACGCCCTCGGCTCGAACCAGATCGCCGCGCTGACCACCCGCCAGGTGGCTTCGCTGACGGCCGACCAGGTGAGCAACCTGTCGACGGCCGACTTCAACGCACTCGGTACCGCGCAAGTCGCGGCACTGGTTTCGGCGCAGACTGCATCGCTGACGTCGACTCAACTCTCGGCGATGACCACGGACGACCTCGTAGCGCTGACGACGTCTGCCCTTCGCGGCATCAACGCCGACACGCTGGGGGCGCTGGGATCGACGCAGATCGCCGCCCTGACCACGGCACAGGTCGCTGCGCTGCGCACGGGCCAGATTGCAGGTCTTGCGACCGACGACCTCGACGCACTGACCACCGCCCAGTTCGCTGCGCTCACCTCCAGCCAGATCGCGGCCATCACCGCGACCCAGGCGCCCAGCATCTCGTCCGCGGACATCGCGGTCATCGGCACCACCGCGCTGCGCGGCCTCAGTGCCGAGGCGATCGCCGCCCTGGGCACAACGCAGTTCAACGCGATGACGAACGCGCAGTTCGCCGCGATGACAAGCGCCCAGGCTGCCGCCTTCACCACGACGCAGTTCGCCACGGTCGCGACCGAGGACCTCGCGGCCTTGTCCACCACGGCACTGCGTGCCGTCTCCGCCGCAACGCTCGACGCGCTCGGCTCCCACCAGATCGCTGCGCTGACCACCCGCCAGGTGGCATCGCTGACCAGCACCCAGCTCGGAGGCCTGTCGACGCAGGACTTCGATGCGCTGACCACGGGTCAGTTCGCCGCGCTGGGCTCCGCGCAAGTCGCGGCCATGACGACGACCCAGGCCGCCGTCATGGCCACCGAGGACCTGAGGTCGCTGACGACGACCGCGGTGCGCGCGCTCGGCACGGACGCCTTCGCCGCCTTGAGCTCGGCGCAGATCGGCGCGCTGAGCACCGCACAGGTGGCCGCCCTGACCAGCGTTCAGGTCGGCGGCCTGGCAACTGAAGACCTGCGCGCACTCGACACGGCACAGGTCTCGGCCCTGTCCAGCGTCCAGCTGGCGACGCTGTCGAGCACGCAAGCCGCATCGCTGGCCTCCGAAGACCTGGCCGCCCTGACCACGGGCGCCGTTCGCGGGCTCTCGGCCGCGGCGATCGGTGCGCTCGACACGGCGCAGTTCAACGCCATGACCACGGCGCAGTTCAGCGCGCTCACGAGTGTCCAGGCAGCCGCCATCACCTCGGCCCAGTTCGCCGCGATCGCGACGA
Organism: Rubrivivax sp.; assembly: GCA_044374875.1. GTDB lineage: Bacteria > Pseudomonadota > Gammaproteobacteria > Burkholderiales > Burkholderiaceae_C > Rubrivivax. Next base: position 5,007 of record JBILNT010000051.1, on the reverse strand, counting down.
ACGACCTCGCGGCGATGTCGACCGCCGCACTGCGCGCCGTCGGCACCGAAGTGCTCGGTGCCCTGTCGTCCACTCAGATCGCCGCCCTCACCACGGCGCAGGTCAGCGGGCTGAGCGCAGATCAGATCGCGAACCTGTCGACCGAGGATCTCGCCGCGCTGACCTCCACGCAGTTCGGTGCCTTCGGCTCTGCCCAGGGCGCCGCACTGACGACCACCCAGCTGGCCAGCCTGGGCTCCGCCGACCTGTCTGCCCTGTCGACCGGCGCACTCCGGGCGCTGTCGAGCACCCAGCTCGGTGCTCTGGACTCGGCGCAGATCGGTTCGCTGACCACCCGCCAGGTGTTGGCCCTGTCCGGTTCGCAGATAGGTAGCCTTTCCACCGAAGACCTCGACGCGCTGTCGACGAGGCAGTTCGCCGTGCTGACGAGCGTGCAGGTGGCCTCGATCACGAGCGCGCAGGTGGGTGCGATCGCCAGCCAGGACCTCGCGGCCCTGACCACGGCGGCCATTCGCGGCCTCGGCGCCGACAACATCGCACTGCTCGGCACCGACCAACTCAACGCACTCGGGTCGGCGCAGATCGCCGCCTTGAGCACCGCCCAGGCCGCTGCGCTCACCTCCACGCAGCTGGACGACCTGAGCACCGCAGCCCTCGCGGCGCTGACTCCGGCAGCCCTGCGCACGTTCTCCACGGCAGAACTCGCCGTGCTGGACTCCGAGCAGTTCGGCGCCCTCGGAACGCGTCAAGTCGCAGGCCTGAGCACCGAGCAGATCGCCAGCCTGGCCACGGACGACCTGAACTCGTTCACGACGGCCCAGTTCGCCGCACTCACGTCTGCCCAGGCCGCTGCGCTGACGACGCTGCAGATGGCCAACCTGCAGACCGCCGACGTCGCCGCCCTCGGCTCGGCCGCACTGCGCGCCCTCGGTAGCGATGCCATCGCTGCCCTCGGGTCCTCGCAGATCGCCGCATTGACCACGGCGCAGGTGGCGTCGCTCACCGGCACCCAGATCGCCAGCCTGGCGACCGAAGACCTCGATGCACTTGGCTCCGCACAGATCGCGGCCATGACGAGCACGCAGGTGGCCGCGCTGACGAGCACGCAGGTCGATGCGCTCTCGACGGCGGATATCGCCGCCTTCTCGACCACGGCGCTGCGCGGCCTGTCCACGGCCAACCTGGCGCTGCTCGAGACGAACCAGCTCAACGCACTGACCACCGCGCAGTTCGCCGCGCTGTCGAGCGCACAGGCGGCGGCGCTCACGTCTGCCCAGACGGATGCGATGACGACGGCCGACCTTTCGGCGATCTCGAGCTCGGCCCTGCGGGCCATCGGGAGCGCTGCGCTGGCCGCACTCGACTCGCTGCAGATCGCCGCGCTGACGACCACGCAGGTCGCCGCCCTGACGAGCGCCCAGATCGCGAACCTGTCGACCGAGGACCTGAATGCTCTGACGAGCGCGCAGTTCGCGGCCCTGACCAGCGGCCAGACCGCGGCCTTCACGACAGACCAGGCCGCCGCCCTGATGACGGGCGACCTCGGCGCCCTGCGGCCGGCTGCGATCCGAGGACTGAGCTCCGCGGCGCTCGACGCACTGGAGTCGCACCAGATCGTCGCACTGTCGACCCGGCAGATCTCGGCGCTCGACACGTCGCAGATCGCGAAGCTGTCGACCGAGGACATCGCCGCGATGACCTCGGTGCAGATCGGCTCTCTGACGGCCAAGCAGGTCGAGGCGCTGACCTCCGCGCAGATCGCCTCCATGGCCGGTGACGACCTCCGTGCGATCGCCCCTGACGCGGTGAAGAGTCTCGCGACGGCCGGCCTCGCGGCGCTGAACAGCGACCAGTTGAATGCGCTGACAACCGCGCAGTTCGCAGAACTGACGTCGCGCCAGATCGCGGCCATCACGGACACGCAGGCCGGGACGATGACGACCGCCGACCTCGCCGCGATCAGCGCGAAGTCGTTGGTCGCGATGACCACGGCGGCGTTCGACGCGCTCGGCACGTCGCAGCTCGCCAAGCTCACCTCGGCGCAGATCGGTGCGCTGACGAGCGCACAGCTTGCGGCCATCGGCACGGATGAGATCGGTGCGCTGACGAGCGCCCAGTTGGGCTCGCTCAGCTCTTCGCAGCTGGCCTCGCTCAGCTCCGATCAGGTCGCGGCGCTCGGCACTGAGGATCTCCGCGCGATCTCGCCGAAGGCGATCACCGGCATCTCGACCGCCGCGTTTGCGGCGCTCGAGTCGGGGCAGCTGTCCAAGCTCACCACCGCCCAGATTGCCGCACTGACCACCGGCCAGATCGGTGCCATCGCCTCGGATGAGCTTGCGGCGATGACCTCGGTCCAGCTTGGCGCCCTGACGTCCTCTCAGCTGGCGACCCTGGGGACCGACGACATCGCCGGCCTGGGCACCGAGGACATCCGCGCCTTGTCGGCACGGGGCCTCGCGGGCCTGTCGTCGACGGCGCTGGCGGCGCTCGACGCCTCGCAGGTGGCAGCCCTCACGACCACCCAGGTAGCCTCACTGTCGACCTCGCAGATCCGCGGCCTGGAAACGGACGACCTCGCGGCGCTCACGTCTCGGCAGATCGGCGCGCTGAGTGCCAAGCAGGTGGCTGCGCTCAGCACGACGCAGATCGCCTCGATGAGCACCGAGGACCTGGCAGCGATCTCCACCGCGGCGTTCAAGAGCCTCGGCAGCTCGGGGATCGTCGCGCTCGACACCGAGCAGATCAACGCGCTGACGACTGACCAGTTCGCCTCGATGAGCGCGGCGCAGGTGGCCGCCATCTCGACCGAGCAGGCCGCGGCGCTGGGCAGCGCCGACCTCCGCGCACTGGGTACCAAGCTGGTGCAGTCGCTCACGACGGCTGCACTCGAGGCGCTGGACTCCAGCCAGTGGTCGAAGCTGACGAGCAGCCAGATCGCGGCGCTGACGGCAACGCAGGTCGCGAACCTGTCCACCGAGGACCTGACCTCGCTGACGAGCGCGCAGCTCGGGGCCATCACGGCTGCGCAGGCGGCGGCGCTCACCTCCACGCAGACCGCCGCGCTGGAGACGGCCGACATACGCGCGCTGTCCGCGGCGGCGATCGCGGGCCTTACGGCCACGGCGCTTGCGGCATTCGACAGCGACCAGATCGCCGCGCTCAGCACGCGCCAGATCGCGGCGCTGACGACGGCCCAGATCGGGACGATGGCGAACGAGGACCTGGACGCCCTGACGAGCACCCAGATCGGCGCGCTCGCCGCAAGGCAGGTCGCCTCGCTGTCCGCCAGCCAGGTGGCCGCACTCGATGCGGCAGACTTGGCTGCCTTCAACACGTCGGCCTTCAAGAGCCTTTCCACGGCCGCGCTGGCAGCACTCGACACCGACCAGTTCAACGCGCTGACGACGGCCCAGTTCGCGTCGATGACGACGGCCCAGATCCGCGCCATCACCGACACGCAGGCCGACGCGATGACCACCGCGGACCTCGCGGCCCTGGATCCGAAGTCGCTGAAGTCGTTGACGGCCAGCGCCTTCGCGATCCTCGACAGCGACCAGCTGCGGGCGCTGACCAGCGCCCAGGTGGCGGCGCTGACCACGGCGCAGATCGCGAGCCTGGACGCGAGCGAGCTGTGGTCGCTGACCTCGCAGCAGCTCGCGGCGCTGGGCAGCGCGCAGCTGGCCGCCCTCGACGCGACCCAGGTCGGCGCGATGGAGGCCTCCGACATCCGTGCGTTGTCGCCGAGGTCCATCACGGGCCTGACCGCCACGGCGATCGCGGCGCTTGACTCGGCCCAGGTCGACGCGATGACCACTGCGCAGTGGAGCACGCTGACCAGCAGCCAGATCCAGGCCCTGAGCGCGACTGCGCTGCAGGGCGCCGATGCCGCCCAGATCGCTGCCTTCACCCCGAACCAGATCAAGGGGCTGACCGGTGAGCAGATCGCGGCGCTCACGACGGCGCAGGTCGTGGCCCTGGAAACCGCCGACATCCGGGCGATGACGATGGACCAGGTCAACGCCTTCGAAGCTGCTGACCTGGCGGTGATGAGCACGGCGCAGACCGCCGCGCTGGCCGCGGTTTCGCCGATCATCCTCGACCTCGACGGCAACGGCGTGCGCACGCTGGCCGCGGCGCAGGGCGTGAGCTTCGACGTCGCGGCCAGCGGCCAGGCGTCGAAGGTCGGCTGGGTCGGCGCGGGTGACGCGCTGCTGGTGCGTGACCGCGACGGCAACGGCACCATCGACGACGGTCGCGAGCTCTACGGCTCGGGCACCGTCGGTGCCGACGGCCAGCGCGCGGGCCACGGCTTTGCCGCCCTGGCGGCCGAGGACACCAACGGCGACGGCAAGGTCACCTCGGCGGATGCCCACTTCGGTGAGCTCAAGCTGTGGGTCGACGCCGACGCCGACGGGGTGACGGATGCCGGCGAACTGCGCGGGCTGGCCGACTTCGGCATCGTGCAGCTCGACCTCGACTACGAGCGCAGCACCCGCACCGACCAGGGCAACCTGCTCGGCATGGTGGGCAGCTTCGAGCGGGCCGACGGCTCGAAGGGCGAGATGATCGACGTGTGGTTCGCGAAGGCCGATGCGCCGGCGCTGCCCGACGCCGACGAGCTGCTGGCGCATGCGCCCGCCGCGGTGCTGCCGGGCGCCCCGCCCGCGACCGTCCCGGCGACCCCGCCGGCCGCAACGGCAGAGCCGAGCGTCGCGGGCACGACGCGAGGGCTGTTCGACGACGACCTGCGGGACACGCCGCTGATCTGACCGGACGCCGGCCCCCTGCACCCGCGGCGGGGCCGCACCAGGAGACGGCGGGCAAGAGGCCGGCCGGTTCGCAAGGACCGGCCGGCCTCCTCACTTCGGCAAGACAGGGTTGCCTGGCGCCGGCGGGCGCGGGCAGCCGATCACGCGATGGGAGCCGGCGTGACGCCCATCGGCACGGTGCCCGGGGCGGCGCGGGCCGCAGGCAGGATGAAGGGGCGAGATGAAGGAGCGCGCAGGC
>JBILNT010000226.1:0-5028 GCA_044374875.1 Rubrivivax sp. | reverse complement strand
CCATCGCCGGCAACATGAACTTCGTGCGTGCGTCGGTGCCGTTCATGACCCGGCTGCGCGAGCTGTGCACGCGGCATGGCGCGCTGCTGGTGTTCGACGAGGTGATGACGGGTTTCCGTGTCGCGCTCGGTGGCGCCCAGAGCGTCTACGCGAAGCTGATCCCCGGCTTCCGGCCCGACATGAGCGTGTTCGGCAAGGTGATCGGCGGCGGCATGCCGCTGGCGGCCTTCGGCGGCAGCCGCGACGTGATGGCGCAGCTGGCGCCGCTGGGGCCCGTCTACCAGGCCGGCACGCTGTCGGGCAACCCGGTGGCCACCGCCTGCGGCCTGGCGACGCTGCGCGAGATCTCCCGCCCCGGCTTCTTCGACGCGCTGGGTGCGCGCACGCGCTCGCTCGTCGAGGGCCTGGCCGGCGTCGCCCGCGAGGCCGGCGTGCCGCTGGCCGTCGACAGCGAGGGTGGCATGTTCGGCTTCTTCCTGGCCGGTGAACTGCCGCAGAACTACGGCGCGGTGATGGCCACCGACAAGGAGCGCTTCAACCGCCTTTTCCACGCCATGCTCGACCGCGGCGTGTACCTGGCGCCGGCGCTTTACGAGGCGGGGTTCGTCAGCGCGGCCCACTCCGAGGCCGACATCGCCGCGACGCTCGAGGCCGCGCGCGGGGCGCTGCGCGCCTGAGCTCCCGGGACCGGGTCGCAGGCCGCAGCGCCAGCGGGCTCGTCAGCGCGGCCGGTAGTGTCGCAGCCGATCGAGGTCGAGCACGCGCACGCCGCCGTACTCGATGCGGATCGCCCCCGCGGCCTGCAGCGACTTCAGCGCCTCGTTGACGCGCTGCCGCGACAGGCCCACCAGGTAACCCAGCTCCTGCTGCGTGATGCGCAGCACCTCGCCGACACCGGGGTACAGCGTCGGGTGGAACAGGGAAGCCAGGCTGCGCGCCACGCGGGCGTCGGGATCGGTCAGGCGGTCGATCTCGCGCGCGCCGATGAACTGCCCCAGCCGCTCGTTGAGCTGCATCATCACGAAGCGGTTGAACGGCAGGCTGCGGTCGAGCAGCCAGTGGAAGGTCTGCGCGCCGAGCCCCGCCACCACGCTGCGCCGCAGGGCCTGGATGTCGTAGCGGTAGATCTCGCCCTTCAGCACCGTGCCCTCGCCGAACCAGCCGCCGGGCGGGATGCCGGTGAACGTGATCGGCACGCCCAGCACGCTGTTGTTGCTCATCTTCAGCAGTCCATCGATGACACCGAACCAGTAGGTGACAGGGCGGCCGACCCGCACGACGAGCTCGCCGGCCTCGACCGTGACGACGCGGAGCTCGCCGACGACGCGCTCCCGCTCCTGCCCGTCGAGCAGGCCCAGCCAGGGAATGCTGCGGACTTCCCCGGCGGTCGCGACGCGCGAGCGCGAGGCGCGCACGGGGGTTGCATCGGAAGCTGACGGGAAGCTGGCCAAACTCATCAGTGAAAAGCCTGTAGGTGCTGACCCTAGGATTGTCGTCGGAACGACAACGCGGCGTCAAAGATCACCCCAGAATGTCTGCACGATCAGTCCAGGCGTGACGCATTGCACGCCCGGCGGCCGTCACGGCTCTAGGAGACCCAAGGTGCTGACGACGTTTCCCCGTCTCATGCTGGACCATGCGAAGCAGCGCCCGCAAGCGCCGGCGCTGCGCGAGAAGGTCTATGGCATCTGGCAGACGCTGACATGGGCCGACCTGGCCGCGCTCGTGCGACGCATGGCCTGCGGCCTGGCCGAAGCCGGCGTGCGCCGCGGCGATCATGTCGTGGTGGTCGGCGAGAACCGGCCCCGCCTGTACGCCGCGATGCTGGCGTCGCAGTCCGTCGGCGCGATCCCGGTGCCGCTCTACCAGGACGCGGTGGCGACCGAATACGTCTTCCCGATCAACAACGCCGAGGTGCGTTTCGCGATCGTCGAAGACCAGGAGCAGGTCGACAAGATGCTCGAGCTGCGCGGCCCCTGCCCGCAGCTCGAGAGGATCTGGTACGACGACCCGCGCGGCCTGCGCAAGTACGACGAGCCAGGCCTGGCCTCGATCGACTCGATGATCGAGGCCGGCCAGGCCCGCGACGCCCGCGACACCGGCTTCTTCGACGCCGAGATCGCGCGCGGCAACGCCGAGGACGTCTCCTCGATGTTCTTCACCTCGGGCACGACCGGGAACCCGAAGGGCGTGGTGCACACGCACTTCACGCTGCTCGACCGCGCCACGGCAGGCAAGAACTTCGACCACCTGACCGAGGCCGAGGAAGTGCTGGCCTACCTGCCGCCGGCCTGGATCGGGCAGAACATCTTCAGCTACGCGCAGTGGCTGGCGTGCGGCTACGTCGTGAACTGCCCCGAGTCGTCGGCCACGGTGATGATCGACCTCAAGGAGATCGGGCCGACCTACTACTTCGCGCCGCCGCGGGTCTTCGAGGGCCTGCTGACCAGCGTGATGATCCGCATGGAGGACGCCGGTGCGATCAAGCGCCGGATGTTCAACCGCTGGATGGACGTGGCCCGGCGTGTCGGGCCCACGCTGATGGACGGCAAGCCGGTGGGCCTGCTCGACAAGCTCGACTACTGGCTGGGCAACCTGCTGGTCTACGGCCCGCTGCGCAACACGCTGGGCCTGAACCGCGTGCGCGTGGCCTACACCGCGGGCGAGGCCATCGGCCCCGACCTGTTCACCTTCTACCGCTCGATCGGCATCAACCTCAAGCAGCTCTACGGCTCGACCGAGACCGCGGTCTTCGTCTGCCTGCAGCCCGACCACGAGGCCAAGGCCGACACCGTGGGCGTGCCCATCGACGGCGTCGAGATCAAGGTCGCCGACAACGGCGAGATCATGGTCAAGAGCCTGGGCCTGCTCAAGGAGTACTACAAGAACCCGGCCGCCACGGCCGAGGTGCTGACCGCCGACGGCTGGTACCACACCGGCGATGCCGGCTTCCTCGACGCCGGCGGCCACCTGAAGATCATCGACCGTGCCAAGGACGTCGGCCGCATCATGGGCGGTCCCAACGACGGCGCGATGTTCGCCCCCAAGTACGTCGAGAACAAGCTGAAGTTCTTCCCCTTCATCAAGGAAGCGGTGGCCTTCGGCGACAAGCGCGAGAGGGTCTGCGCGTTCGTCAACATCGACTTCGAGGCCGTGGGCAACTGGGCCGAGAAGCGCAACCTGCCGTATGCCGGCTACACCGACCTGGCCTGCAAGCCGCAGGTGCTGGAGATGATCCGCGAGTGCGTCGAGAAGGTGAATGCCGACCTGGCGCAGGACGAGAAGCTCGCCGGCAGCCAGATCAGCCGCTTCATCGTGCTGCACAAGGAACTCGACGCCGACGACGGCGAACTCACGCGCACCCGCAAGGTGCGCCGCGGCTACATCGGCGACAAGTACCAGGTGCTGGTCGACGCCATGTACGCAGGCCGCGCCGAGCAGTTCATCGAGACCCAGGTCAAGTTCGAGGACGGCCGCACCGGCAGCGTCTCGGCGACGCTGAAGATCATCGACAGCAAGACATTCCCGGCGATGCGGAGGGCGGCATGAACAGCGTGACGGACGCAGCCACGGCGGCCGATTTGCAGGCCGCGGGCGCGCGGCAGCGCCGCATCGGCGGCGTGGTGCTGGAAGCCAGGAACATCAGCCTTCGCTTCGGCGGCGTCAAGGCACTCACCGACATCAGCTTCGACGTCCGCGAGCACGAGATCCGCGCGATCATCGGGCCCAACGGCGCCGGCAAGAGCTCGATGCTCAACTGCATCAACGGCGTCTACACGCCGCAGGAAGGCTCGATCAAGTTCCGAGACAAGACGTTCAGCCACATGAACAGCCGGCAGGTCGCCGAGATGGGCATCGCGCGCACCTTCCAGAGCCTCGCGCTGTTCAAGGGCATGAGCGTGCTCGACAACATCATGACCGGCCGCAACCTGCGCATGAAGACCAACATCTTCCAGCAGGCCGTCCGCTGGGGTGCCGCCGAGCGCGAGGAGATCGAGCATCGCGAGTTCGTCGAGCGCATCATCGACTTCCTCGAGATCCAGGCCTACCGCAAGACGCCGGTCGGCCGCCTGCCCTACGGCCTGCAGAAGCGCGTGGACCTCGGGCGTGCGCTGGCCATGGAGCCCAAGGTGCTGCTGCTCGACGAGCCGATGGCCGGGATGAACGTCGAGGAGAAGCAGGACATGTGCCGGTTCATCCTCGACGTCAACGACGAATACGGCACGACGATCGTCCTGATCGAGCACGACATGGGCGTCGTGATGGACATCTCCGACCGCGTCGTCGTGCTCGACTACGGCAAGAAGATCGGCGACGGCACGCCCGACGAGGTGCGCGCCAACCCCGATGTCATCAACGCCTACCTCGGCACCCAGCACTGAAGGGCACGAGCCATGGGATTCTTCATCGAGGCGACGATCGGCGGGCTGATGGCCGGCATGCTCTATTCGCTGATCGCGCTGGGCTTCGTGCTGATCTTCAAGGCATCGGGCGTGTTCAACTTCGCGCAGGGCGCGATGGTGCTCTTCGCGGCGCTGGCGATGGCACGCTTCTCCGAGTGGTTCCCGCAGTTGCTGGGCTTCGACAGCAAGGTGCTGGCCAACGTGCTGGCCTTCGCCGCGGCGATGGTGCTGATGGTCGCGGTGGCGTGGCTGATCGAGCGGCTGGTGCTCGGCAAGCTGGTCAACCAGGAAGGCATCACGCTGCTGATGGCCACGCTGGGCATCACCTACTTCCTCGACGGCTTCGGCCAGACCCTGTTCGGCAGCGAGATCTACAAGATCGACGTCGGCCTTCCCAAGGACCCGCTCTTCCTCTTCGAGAGCACCTTCCAGGGTGGGCTGCTCGTCAACAAGGAAGACCTCTACGCCGCCGGCATCGCCGCCGCGCTGGTGATCGCGCTGAGCCTGTTCTTCCAGTACACCGGTACCGGCCGCGCGCTGCGCGCCGTGGCCGACGACCACCAGGCGGCGCAGTCGATCGGCATCCCGCTCAACCGCATCTGGGTGATCGTCTGGAGCGTCGCGG
>JBILNT010000225.1:0-5032 GCA_044374875.1 Rubrivivax sp. | reverse complement strand
AGCACCGATCACACCGCCCAACTGCCCGCCAAGGACGTGTGGCTCTACCCGCTGCGCAGAGACTTCAGGTCCGTACTGGCCGCGTAGCTCGCCCCCCATTTACGGGTTCACCGAATGTTTACGAACTTAGGTGGCCGATGCCGAGGAACTGAAGGCCGGCGGTGAGCGCCTGCGCGCCGGCGACGCCGGCACGCTGCGCATCGGCATGGGCTCGGGGCCGGGGGCGATGCTGATGACGCCGCTGCTGATGCACATGGCGCGCGAGCGCCCGCGCATGCGCCTGGAGATCGCGCGCGGCGGCACCGAGCTGCTGGTGCAGGCGCTGCGTGCCCGCGCTGGTGGTCGACGCCCGCTCGCTGCGGCCGGGTGACGAGTGCCCGACGGCCCGGTCGGCACGGGCCGAGGCGTGCACTTTCGCGTGCCGAACTGCGTGGGAAAGCCTGCCGTTCTCTGGCCGATGGCAGGCGCCACGCCCGAGCACACTGTCCGGGCATGCCGGCCATCCGAGGCCGGCGCGTTCCCTCATGGTTCCATTGCGCCACCCCCGCCCCCTTCCATGCCGCCCGCTGCCGCGGCCTTCCGCGCTGGCGCGATGCATCGCCGCAGCGATGTTCACGCTCGCCGCCGGCGCGGTCTTCGCACAGGGGCGCTGCGTGGGCGAGGAGCCGCCGGACATCGAACCCGCCGCGCAGCGCGTCGCTGCCGATGCGCTGGCGCAGCTGCATTTGCTGGCCCGTGCCGCGGTTGCGCGCAGTCAGTCGGTGGGCGCGGCCCGCCTGCTCGCCGAGGCCGCCGAGGCCGACTCCGAAGAGGTGCTTGCCGGCCTGCAGCCCCAGGCCGCGATCGGCGCGAACCTCGGGCCGAAGTGGAACCATGCCAGCCTGGGCGGCAGCCTGGGCGCGTTGGACGGCCAGCTCTCGCTGAGCCTGAGCCGGCTGATCGACGACGGCGGCCGCACCCGGCACCTCGTCGAGTCGCGGCGCCTGCTGGCCGAGGCCGCCCGGCGCGGCGAGGGCAGTGCGCAGGAGCAGGTCGTGCTGGCGACGGTGCAAGGCGCGCTCGAGCTGGCACGGCTGCGCGTGCAGCAACGCATCTACGACCAGTACGGCCGCAAGATGGCCTGCCTCGTCGAGGCGCTCGAGACCGTCGTCGCGGCCGACCGCGGCCGCGCCAGCGAGCTGGTGCAGGCGCGCAAGTCAGCCCAGCAGGTCGAGATCTCCAGGGCGCAGCAGCAATCGCAGTCGCGCCAGGCCGAACTGAGGCTGCGGCGGCTCGTCGGTGACGCGCCGATCGAGCCGTTGTCGCCTGACGCCCTCGTGGCCGCCATGCCGTCGTTACCCGAGCTGCCCCGGCTCCTGGCGGACGCCGAGCGCGCGCCGGAGCTTCGCCAGCTCGGCGCCCAGGCGGCCGCCCAGGCGCGCGCCGCCGACGCCGCCGACGCCGCGCGCAAGCCCCAGCTCAGCTGGGTGATGGGCGTTGGCGGCAGCACGTCCATCGGTGCGGCCGGGGGTACGCGCCATGGCGCGTCGCTGGGCGTGGCCCTGAACCTCAGCCTTCCCGTGCTGGCGCCCGCGGTGGACGCCAACGTCGCCGCGGCGCGGCGTCGCGCGGCCGCGGCCACCGCGCAGCTCGACGACGCGCTCGAGAGCCGGCGCGCGCAGGTGCGCGAGGTGCACGAGCAGCTGCTGGCCGCAAGAGCCCGCGCCGAGCGCGTGCGCGGCGTGCTGGCCAGCAGCGACCAGGTGCGCAACGCGACCCTGCAGCAGTGGCAGCAGCTTGGCCGCCGCTCGCTGTTCGACGTCATCGCCGCCGAGACCGAGCACTATTCGCTTCGCCTGGCGCACGTCGACGCGATGTTCGAGGGGCAGGTGCTCGCGGCGTCGTTGTGGGCGCTCGGACCGGGCGTTCGGTCGGCATTTGAACCAGCAGCCCCCGCGCGTTGAGCGGGTGGCTGCGGAGCCTTGGCGCTGTGGGGCTCGGCGGGGATCACCCGCGGGAACCTCCGCTCTCAGACAGCGGAGGGCGGTCGGTCCTCAGGCCGCCAGCGGCTGCGTGTCGTTGCCCGGCAGCAGCGAGAAGTGCTCGGCCAGGCGCCTGAGCCAGCCTTGCTCGGTCGCGGGATCGTAGCGCGCCGCCAGCTTGTCGATGCCCGGCGCCAGCAGCGCGTCGATCTGCGGCTTGCGCAGCAGGGCGTCGATCTCGTGGAACTGCCGCACGAAGCCGCGGATGTCGCCGACGTCGACGGCGCGGAAGTTCGGCTCCTCCCAGTACTCGCGCCCGCCCCAGCCGGGGTAGCCGAGCACGACGTTGCCGCTGAGCGCCGCCTCGATCGGCGGCACCGGGCAGCCCTCGAAGTCGCTGAAGGCGAGGAAGACGCGCGAGACGCGCATCGCCATCGCCACCATGTCCTCGCCCAGCCCGTGCAGCGGGACGAACTTCCACTCCGGGAACTCGGCGGTCAGCCACGGCACCACGTTGGCCGAGTGCAGCGGCAGCTTGCGCGGCATGTAGGTCACGATCTTCTGCTTGGCCGCCGGGAAGAACTTCGCGCGGTCGACGGTGTAGGTCTGGCGCAGCACCCGGCCCACCAGCTCCGGGAACAGCGACAGCACGAGGTTGCTGGTGTCGTCGGAGATCGACAGCACCAGCGCCGCGTTGCGGTAGCAGGCACGCAGGGTCTCGATGTCGGCCGACGGCAGCAGCAGGTAGCCGTTCTGGACGAACATCACGTAGGTCATCTTGCGCTCGATGAGCTGCGGCGTGAGCTGCGCCATCACCTCGGGCACGACGACGATGTCGCTGGTCAGCATCTTGGCCAGGTGCAGCACCGGCGCGGTGTTCGGGAACCAGTCGCAGCGGAAGCCCTCGGCGATGTGCATCACGTGGGCGTCGCATCCCATCGCCGCCAGGGCCTCGACGTGCCGGTAGATCACCTTGATGCCGCCGGTGGGCGTGTTGGTGTCGGGGCACAGGTAGACGATGCGGGGCATGGGCGCTTCTCCGGCTCTTGGCGTGGCTGGAAGGTTAGCGTTGCCCCCCCCGGGCCGAAGCGGGGAAGTGGCCCGTGTTCGCGGGCTTGCTCCGGCGATACGGGCCGCCCACGCTGCCTAGACTGCCTCCACGCCATTTCGCCGCGGGGAATCACCCATGGTCACTCTCGTCGTCGGAGCCGGGTTCGCCGGCGCCACCTGTGCACGCCGTATCGCCGAGTCCGGCGAGCGAGTCGTCGTCGTCGACCGTCGCCCGCACATCGCCGGCAACGCCTACGACCACCTCGACGCCCACGGCGTGCTGGTGCACGCCTACGGCCCGCACATCTTCCACACCAACAGCGAGCGTGTGGTGGACTTCCTGTCGCGCTTCACGGCGTGGCGGCCCTACGAACACCGCGTGCTGGCCTCGGTGGATGGCCAGCTGCTGCCGATCCCGATCAACCGCACCACGATCAATCGCCTGTACGGGCTCGACCTCGACGAGGCCGGGGTGCAGAAGTTCCTGGAGCAGGTGCGCGAGCCGCGCCCCGAGGTCCGCACCAGCGAGGACGTGGTCCTGGGCAGCGTGGGCCGCGACCTGTGCGAGAAGTTCTTCCGTCACTACACCCGCAAGCAGTGGGGCCGTGAGCTGTCACAGCTCTCGGCTGGCGTGGCCGCGCGCATCCCGACGCGCAGCAACGACGACGACCGCTACTTCACCGACAAGTTCCAGGCCATGCCCGCCGAGGGCTACACGCGCATGTTCGAGCGCATGCTCGATCACCCGCTGATCGAGGTGCGCACCGGCGTCGACTGGCGTGAACTCCGCGCCGGCCGCTTCTGGGACCGGATGGTCTACAGCGGCGCGCTCGACGAGTACTTCGGCCACTGCTTCGGCAAGCTGCCCTACCGCTCGCTGCGCTTCGAGCACGAGCACCTGCCTGCCACGGGCCTGGTGCAGCCGGTGGGCACCGTGAACCACCCGAACGACCACGACTACACCCGCATCACCGAGTTCCGCCACCTCACGGGGCAGGACCACGAGGGCACCTCCGTCGTGCGTGAATACCCGCAGGCCGAGGGCGACCCTTACTACCCGATCCCCGCGCCCGAGAACGATGCCCTGTTCCGGCGCTACCAGGCCCTGGCCGACGCCGAGGGCGACGTGCTGTTCGTCGGCCGCCTGGCCCAGTACCGCTACTACAACATGGACCAGGTGGTCGCCGCCGCCCTGCACGCCTGCGACGGCTGGCTGGCCCCGGCGGGCGCCGGATCGGATGCCCCCCAGGCCGTGGTAGCCTGACGGCCATGCCCGTGGACTCCCCCGACCTGAGCCGCGACCTGCGCGTGCTCGCGACGTTCCACAAGCCCTACACCTACAACGCCGACAGCCTGTGGCTGCGGCCCTGCACGGTGGGGGCCTTCAGGATGGACGCACCCGGCGTGCACTGCGACGCCACCGGCGACAGCATCTCGGCGCTGAACCGCTCGTTCTGCGAGCTCACGGCGCTGTACTGGGCGTGGAAGAACCTGCCCGACGTCGCACACCTCGGGCTGTGCCACTACAGGCGCTACTTCTACCTGGGCGCCGAGCCGCTGCCGGGTGTTCGCGTCCCCGTCGCGGACCGGAACGCCGCCATCGTCGCGATGAGCGGCCCCCAGGCCGGCGAGCGCGCGCTGGACATCCTGCGCTGGGCCGATGCCATCGTCCCCATGCCCTACCACCTCGGGCTGCCGATCGCGCGCCAGTACACCCGCGAGCACGACGCCGCGCCCTGGGACGCCTTCGTCGAGATCCTGCTCGAGCAGCAGCCGCGCTACCGCTCGCGCATCGGCTTCCTCGAGCAGTCCAACCGCTACACCTTCTGCAACATGATCATCGCGCGGCGCGAGCTCGTCGACGCCTACTGCAGCGAGCTGTTCCCGGTGATGTTCGAGCTTCAGCGGCGCGTGCCCACCCCGGCCGATCCCTACCAGGCGCGCTTCATCGGCTTCATCGCCGAGCGCTTCCTGATGTTCTGGCTCTTCGCCAACGGCATCCGCACCTTCGACACGCCGCT
>JBILNT010000224.1:0-5035 GCA_044374875.1 Rubrivivax sp. | reverse complement strand
TCCAGCGCGATGCCGCCGCCGCCGCCCTTGGCCAGCACGTCGACGAAGGCGTCGGCGGCCACCCCGCTGCGTTGCGCGCAGGCCGCGGCCTCGGCCAGCAGCGTGACCATCCCGAGCGAGACGTAGTTGTGCAGCAGCTTCATCGCGTGGCCGGCGCCCACGGGCCCCACGTGGGTGATGTTCTCGGCGAAGCAGCGCAGCAGCGGCCGGCACTCCTCCAGCAGCGCGGCATCGCCGCCGACCAGCAGGTTCAGCCGGCCTTCGGCGGCCTCCTTGGGCGTGCGCGTCATCGGCGCGTCGAGCAAGCGCGCGCCGACGGCCTGCACGGCCGCGGCCATGCGCGCGGTGGAAGCGGGGATCGCGGTGGAGCAGTCGATCACGGTGCTGCCCGGGCGCAGCCCTTCGAGCACGCCGCCGGGGCCGGTGAGCACGGCCTCGACCTGCGGCGAGCCGGTGACCACGAGGATCACGACGTCCGAGCGGGCCGCCAGCTCGCGGGCACTGTGCACGCTGGTCGCGCCGGCGGCCTTCAGCGCGTCGAGCGGCTGGTTGCCGGGGTGCTCGAGCATCGTGAGGGCATGGCCGTGGCGAACCAGGTTGGTGGCGATGCCGTGGCCCATCAGGCCGATGCCGATGATTCCTGTCTTCATGGGGTGTCTCAGGCGAACGTCGCCTCGATGCGGCCTATCCAGCCGAAGTCGGCCTCGACGCGCTGGCCCGGCAGCACCGGGATCGGCGGCACGCAGGCGCCGGTGGTCACGAACTGGCCGGCTTGCAGCGTTCGGCCAGCACGGCCGAGCTCGGCCACCAGCCAGCACAGCGCCGTCACCGGGTCACCGAGCACGTTGCGACCCGAGCCCGTGGGCTGGCGGCCGTCGCTCACCTGCGCCCGGACCACGAGGTCCGGCAGCGTCGCGACCCGCTCGTCGGGCGCCACTGCGGCCCCGATGATCATCTCGTTCGAGCATGCGCAATCGGCGATCAGCTGCGCCGCGCCCGTGAGCTCGAAACGCTCGAATCGCGAGTCCGGCACCTCGATGCCGGGCTGGATCGTCGCCACGGCGGCCAGCACCTCGTCGCGCCCGTAGCCGCCATCGCGTGGCGCGAGGGTGCGCCCCATGCGGAACACGACCTCGCACTCGGCCACGCGCATCCGGTTGGCGGCCAGCGAAACCGTCGCGCCGCCGCCATGCACGTGGCTCGCGAACACCGGCCCGGCGAGCGGGCCGTCGACCGCGATATGCCGCTGCCCGGCCTCGCTGGTGGCGGCGATCTTCCAGCCGCCGACCGACAGGCCGGTGAGCGATTCCCACAGGCCCTGCACCGCGAAACCTTCCTCGCGCGTGCGCGGCCGGCAGTGCGCCGGCAGCTCGCCGATGTGCTGCCCGCGCTGCCAGCTCGTGGCCAGCAGGCGGGCGGCCTCCAGGTGCGGCTCGTGGCCGGCGGTCATCGGGTGGGACCGGGCGTCCTGCGCCCGGAGTGACTGGGTCGGAGGGCGGGGCGCCTCATGCCGTCAGCTCTTGCCGCCGCTGCTGCGCATGCCGAGCATCATGGACTCGAAGCTGCCTTCGGCGAAGCGCGACCACAGGATCTGGTCGTCGCGGAACTTGGCGAAGCTGCCGTAGATCTTGCGCCACTTCTCGTTCTTCCCCGACAGCTCCGCGTAGAGCTCGTTGGTGGTCTTCCAGGCCGCCGCGGCGACGTCGCGCGGGAAGGGCTTGAGCTGCACGCCGCCGGCGACCAGGCGACGCAGGGCGTCCGGGTTGCGGGCGTCGTACTTGGCCTGCATCTCGACGTGGGCGTCGCTGCAGGCCAGCTCGAAGACCTGCTGGTACTCCTTGGGCAGGGCTTCCCAGGCCTTGGCGTTGGCGTACATGGTGATCTGGCCGCACGGATCCCAGTAGCTGGGGTAGTGGTAGGTCTTCGCGATCTTCCAGAAGCCGAGCTTCTCGTCGTCGTACGGACCCACGAACTCGGCCGCGTCGATGCTGCCCTTCTCCAGCGCGGTGTAGATCTCGCCGCCGGGGATGCTCTGCGGGATGGCGCCAATGCCTTGCAGCACCAGGCCGCCAAAGCCCCCGATGCGGAACTTCAGCCCCTTGATGTCGGCCAGCGACTTGATCTCCTTGCGGAACCAGCCGCCCATCTGCGTGCCGGTGTTGCCGCAGGCGAAGTTGACGATGTCGTAGTCGCGGTAGAACTCGCGCAGCAGCTGCAGGCCGCCGCCGCTGTACATCCAGGCCGTCATCTGCCGCGAGGTCATGCCGAACGGGATCTGGCCGTCGAGCGCGAAGGTCGGGTCCTTGCCGAAGAAGAAGACCGAGGCGGTGTGTGCACACTCGACGGTGCCGTTCTGCACCGCGTCGGCCACCTGCAGCGCCGGGACGAGTTCGCCCGGGCCGTAGACCGTGATCTCGAACTTGCCGTTGGTGGCCGCGCGTACCCGCCGGGCCACGGTCTCGGCGCCGCCATAGATGGTGTCCAGCGTCTTCGGCCAGCTCGAGGCCACGCGCCAGCGGATCTGCGGCTGGGCCCGCACGATGGCGGGGGCGCTGAGGGCGGCGCCGGCGGCGGCGGCCTGGACGAAGGAACGTCGTTGCATCACTCTGTCTCCTGAGGGTGGGGTCCGCTTCGGGCGCAGACCGTGTGGGGCCTTGTGATCGGCTGGAATCAACTGGTATGATGACGACATGACTGACGATTATGTGAGTTCCGACCCGAGCCGTCAACCGGCTCGATCGCCGACGGCGCTGCCCGAGGTGGCGCCGATCGCCCGCCGCAAGCTCTCGCACGAGGTGCTCGACCGGCTGCTGCCGCGCATCCGATCCGGCGAGTACCCGGTGGGCTCGCTGCTGCCTTCCGAGCGCGAGCTGATGCAGGGACTCGGTGTCGGCCGCCCGGCGGTGCGCGAGGCGCTGCAGTCGCTGGAGCGCATGGGGCTGGTGGCCATCGTTCACGGCGAGGGCGCGCGCGTGCTGCCGCTGTCGGCCGACAAGGTGATCGCGCAGATCTCCGATGCCGCGATGCACCTGCTCTCCGGCTCGAGCGACCTGCTGGAGAACCTGAAGGACGCGCGCCTGCAGTTCGAGGTCTTCATGGCGCGCACGGCGGCCGAGCGAGCGACCCCGGCGCAGATCGAGCACCTGCGCGTGCTGCTCGACGCGCACCGCGCCACCGTCGACGACCCCGAGCGCTTCCTCGCCACCGACATGGCCTTCCACCGCGGCATCGCGGCCATCAGCGGCAACCCGATCTACATGGCGGTGTCGCAGGCGATGCTGGACTGGCTCGAGCAGTTCCACTTCGAGGCCGTGCGTGCCCCCGGCGCCGAGGTGACGACGCTGGCCGAGCACGTGGAGCTCTTCGAGTGCATCGCCCGGCACGACGCCAACGGCGCCGCCGCCGCGATTACGGCCCACCTGCGGCGCGCCAGCGCCCACTACGGCCCGCAGCCGGCCCGCAGGAGGGCGTCATGAACGGCCCCACCTGGCTCGAGGTGGCGCTCAACGGCCCGTGGTCGCGCGAGCGCCAGCCGCTCATCCCCGTGCAGGCCGACGAGATCGTCGAGGCCGCGCTGGCCTGCGCCGCAGAGGGCGCGTCGATCATCCACTTCCACGCCTACGACCCGGTGACGGGCCGCCAGCGCGACGACTTCGAGATCTACGCCCCGATCATCGAGCGCATCCGCGCCCGGGCCGACGTGATCTGCTACGGCACGCTGCCCTTCGCCGGCAGTGTCGACGCGCCGCGTCCGCTGTCGGCGGCCGAGCGATTCTCGGCCGTCGACCGGCTGGTGCAGGCCGGCCTCGTCGAGTGGTCGGTGGTCGACCCGGGCTCGACCCACATCAGCCACTACGACGACATCGCCACCGGCAAGCCTGGCTTCGTCTACACCAACCCCGAGAGCCACATCCGCCACGGCCTGGCGCTGGCGCAGCAGCACGGCATCACGCCCTCGTACGCCATCTACGAGCCTGGCTTCATGCGCCTCGGGGCCGCGCTGCACCAGGCAACCCCCGGCGCGCCGATCCCGATCTACCGCCTGATGTTCTCTCATCAGATCGCCTTCGGCTTCCCGCCCGAGGAGTGGGCGCTGGACGCCTACCTCAGCCTGCTCGACCACGTGCAACCCGGCGCGCCGTGGATGGTGGCCGGGCTCGGCGTGCAGCTCGGCGGCCTGGTGGAAGCCGCGGTGGCGCGCGGCGGCCACGTGCGCGTGGGCCTGGAGGATGCGCCCTTCGGCACCACCGCCCCGAACCCCGAACTCGTGCGGCAGGCGCGACAGCGCATCGAGCGCGCCGGCGGCCGCCTGGCCGACGCCGATGCCGTGCGTGCGCGACTGCGACGCGGCGCCGTCGTGGAGACCCGACCGTGACCCAGGCTTCCCCCGACCTCTTCCCCGGGTTCCGCCGTGGCCGCTTCGGCGGCAGCGGCGCGCAGATCCACCACCTCGTCGCCGGCACCGGCTCGCCCGTGCTCCTGCTGCACGGCTACCCGCAGAGCCACGCCTGCTGGCACCGGATCGCGCCCGTGCTGGCCGAGCGGCACACCGTGGTCTGCGCCGACCTGCGCGGCTACGGCGACTCGTCCAAGCCCGCCGGGCTGCCCGATCACTCGAACTACTCGAAGCGCGCGATGGCCGCGGACATGGTCGAGCTGATGCGATCGCTGGGCTTCGAGCGCTTCCACCTCGTGGGCCATGACCGCGGGGGCCGGGTCGCCCACCGGCTCGCGGCCGATCACCCGCAGGCCGTGCACACGCTGGCGGTGCTCGACATCTCGCCGACGCTGCGGATGTTCGAGCGCACCGACATGGAGTTCGCCCGCGCGTACTACCACTGGTTCCTGATGCTGCAGCCGCCACCACTGCCCGAGCAGATGCTCGCCGGTCGGGTGCCCTTCAACATCCTGGGCCGCGTCGGTCGCGACGAGCCCGATCTCAGAGCCCGAGAGGCATTTGATTTGCGCCGCCGGCTGTGCTTCGCGCGGCTGACACGGCGATGCAAGCGCCGCGAAGCGAGTCGCCGGCGCGTGA
>JBILNT010000050.1:0-17847 GCA_044374875.1 Rubrivivax sp. | reverse complement strand
CCGATGCGCTGGGCCAATTCCTTCTGCGTCAGATCCTTGCGCTTGCGCAACTCCTTGAGTCGCGTCGCGAAAGCCTTGCGCAGGTTGTCATCTTCCATCATCACCGGGTCAGGCACGGTCAGGAAATGACCGTCAGTCTATGGAGCGGCCTGCAAGAGGGAGCAACGTTGTAGCGTATCACGCACATAAAACATCGCGCAAAGGGCACAACATAGGTGCTCGACAGGTTCTTGCGAGTGGTCCGGCATGGTGCGCCTGCCCGACCCCGGTGGCGCCATCACCTCCGAGACGTCCTATCGCACGCCGGCCAGCAGGCTCTCGTAAGGAATGCGCAGCCCGTCGTGCAGCCGCTTGACCATGCGCAGGCTCAAGGCGCGCTTGCGATTCAGCACCTCCGACACTCGGCCGCTCTGGCCAATGTAGGGCTCGAGATCGCGCGGGGTCAGACCCTCCTGCTCCATGCGGAACTTGATTGCCTCCACCGGGTCGGCCGGGCCGAAGTCGTGGTGCTTGTTCTCGTAGGCCTCGATCAGTGTCACAAGCACGTCGCGTTCATCCGCCTGCGGGGTGCCCTCCTCGGCCTGGAAGATCTTCTCCAGCCGCTTGAAGGCGCGCTGGAGGTCGTCGTCGGTGCGGATCGGTTTAATACTCATTGACGGTCTCCACGTCGATTCGGTCGTACTGCGCGTGGGTCCCCACGAATTTCACCCAGACGATGCTGGCCTGGTACTGGATCTCGACCACCAGCCGGTACTTGTTGCCACCCACGTTGAACACCACCCGGTTGTTGCCGCAGATGCTGGCGCTGGCGTACTGGTCCTTGATGTCCTGAGGCGTGCGCCATGTCGCCTTGACGGCCTCGACGTACCAGCTGTGCAGCGCCCCCCGCGCGTCAGCACACCCCGGACGCCCCCAGAACTTCTGCAGGCTGCTCTTCGCGATGACCCTCATCGAGCGCAGTATCTCCCATTTTGGGAGCCTTCCGCAAGCTGCGGGGCTTCGGGGTCAGGTCGGTTTCCTTGCATCGCCCGCACCGCCCAAGTTGCGGTAATCTGACCATGGCGCCCACGCCCAGCGGAGCGCCGTTCAGCGTCTGACGTAGGCCTCCCGCCAAGCCCTCAGCGGCCCGATCGCCACGACCTCGACGGCAACCGCTCCAGCGACCGCTCCTGGGGCAACAAGGTGGTCTCCTCGCAGGTCGTCAGCAGCACCTACGACTTCGCCGCCGACACGGTGAACCACGGCGCCCCGGCAACGCTCTGGCGGGCCAAGAAGGGTTTCGTCACCGAGACCTACGCCTGGGACGCCAACGGCCGGCTGCTGCAGCAGGTCACGCGCTCGGCTGACGGGGGCACGTGCTCCTGGACGGCGCTGATGAGGACGGGCGCAAGACGCTTGCCTTTGGGCGACTGATGTCTGGCTCTTGGCGCTCATGAAGTCAGGCCGCCCCCAGTTCATGCGTCTGCGGCCGCCGCTCGTGGTGGTCATCCTGCCGTCCATGGCACGCGCACCGGCGTCTTGCCGCGGCGCTGACTAGACTGCTCGGCATGGAACTCCCGCCCCTGTCCGAAGGCAACTGGCTGCAGCGCCGTTACGCGCGCTGGGCGCAGCCCTACTACGACCGGTTTGCGCCGGAGGTGCGCGAGGAGATGGAACGCATCGACCGCTGGCTCTACAGCCGACGGGGCCTGGTGTTCTGGGCGGGGCTCGCCTTGGCAGTGGCGGTCAGCGTGGCCGCGCTGATGAAGGGGACGGGGAAGTCGGCCGGCGAGTCCGTCGCCCTCTCCCTTTTGTGCTGGGTCACCCTGCTGCTCGCCCTCGGCGGCGCCTGGCTCAAGCCCGAGCAGTACGTCGGCGACCGCCCGCGGGCCTGGGGCAGCTGGGCCAAGGGCCTCGCGGGGGCACTCGCGGGCATGCCGCTGGGCATCGCGCTGTCCGCCATGATGTCGGGTGAGTTGAGCGAGCTGCTGAACGCCCCCCGGCTTCTGGATGCTTTCTGGCGAGTGCTGCCCTGGGCGCTGGCGGTGCTGGTGGGGATGGGGCTGGTCACGGGCCTGGTGGCGCGCATCAGCCGCTGGCGCCTGCAGATCCGGGTGCGCAGCCTGCAGCTGGCCGCCGAGCGCGATGCCGCCGCGCGCGAGCTGGCCGAGGCGCGGCTGCGTTTGCTGCAGGCGCAGATTCACCCGCACTTCATCTTCAACACCCTGTCGGCCGTTCAGCACTGGGTGGACGCCGGCGACGCGCGTGCCTCAGGCCTTCTGCGCGACCTCACCGCCTTCCTGCGCGGGGCCACCACGATGTTCGGCCGCGAGCGCACCACGCTGGGCGAGGAGGTGACGATGGTGGGTCATTACCTGTCGATCATGCGGGCTCGCCTGGGCCAGCGGCTCGAGAGCCGGGTGGACGTACCGACCGAACTTCACGGCCTGGAGCTGCCGCCCGGACTGCTGCTCACCCTGGTGGAGAACGCGGTCGAGCACGGCATCGAGCCGGCCTTGGCCGGCGGCTGCGTGAGCGTGTCGGCCCGCATGGACCCCGGTACGCGCGAGGTGACCGTGCGCGTGCACGACGACGGCGTGGGCCTGGCCCCGGGCTGGCGGGCCGGGGTGGGCCTGGCGAACTGCCGCCAGCGCCTGTCGCACCGCTTCGGCCCCTCGGGGCGGCTCGACCTGTTGCCGCTGGAGCGCGGCACCACCGCACTGATGCGCTGGGTCGCGCACGCCCTGCCGGCCCGGTTGCCCGCTGAAGGAGCCGTCGCATGAGCGACAGCACCGGGCATTCCATCGGGGCCGCGTCGAGGGCTGCCGTCACGGTGCTGATTGCCGATGACGAGGAGGCCCCGCGCGCGCAGCTCGCCGCCGCGCTGTCCCAGGCCTGGCCAGAGGCGCGGATGGTGGCGGCCTGCATCAACGGCGTGGACGCATGGGACGCCTTCCTCGAGCACGAGCCTGAGGTGTGCCTGCTCGACATCCGCATGCCGGGGCTGAGCGGGATCGAGGTGGCGCAGCGCATCGGGTCGCGCGCCCGGGTGGTGTTCGTCACCGCCCACGCCGACCACGCCCTGGCCGCCTTCGACGCCGGAGCGGTGGACTACGTGCTCAAGCCCGTGGAGCCAGCGCGCCTCGCCCGGGCCCTGTCCCGGGTGCAGGCCCGCCCGGGCGTGGCCTCTTCAGCAGCCGCGGCGTCTGCGGGTTGCGGGCCGGACCCCGCCGCCCTGCAGGCGCTGCTGAACCGGCTCGCCACCCAGGTGCAGCGCCCCGCTCCGCTGCAGGTGATACAGGCTGGCGTGGGCAAGGAGGTGCGGCTGATCCACGTGGAGGACGTGCTGTACTTCGAGTCCGATGCACGCTACACGCGCGTGGTCTGGCGCAGCCCCGGCTCGGCGGATGCGCCCGCCCAGGACGGGGAGGCACTGATCCGCACGCCGCTGAAGGAGCTGCTCGTGCAGCTCGACCCCCAGCAGTTCTGGCAGGTGCACCGCTCGGTCATCGTGGCGACCCGGCACGTCGAGGCCGCCGTGCGCGTGGACGAGGCCACGCTGCAGCTGCGGCTACGCGGCCGCAGCGAGCGCCTGCCGGTGTCGCGGCACTTCCAGGGGCTCTTCCGGGGGCAATGAGACCGGCACGGCCGATGCACGGCGGGGGCAAGGACGATGTCAACGCCGAATTGGATCTGACCCACCCAGGCAAGATGGGTCGCGCGGGTCTTCGTGGCCGACGGTTCGAGCGACGCACGGATGACGCTGGTCCGCGCCGTCACGCGGGCGGCGACCCTGGCGCGGGCGTGTCGGCGCGCACGCCGAACGGGGTACCGCTCAGCGCGGTGGCCCGAAGTGCCGGCGCGCGCCCAGCAGCGGAATGCCGAACAGCAGCGCCGTGCCGGTGTTGAGCACCACGTTGCCCCACACGCCGTGCGCGACGGAGAAGGCGGTGTCGATGCAGTACCAGCCGAGCAGCGGCCAGGCGATGGCATTCCACGCATGGCGCTCGCCCGCCCGGAAGGGCCCGCGTGCCAGGGCGATGATGGTCATCATCCAGCCGGCCATGATGGCCCCGATGATGCCGTTGGCGAACCACAGGTAGCCCAGGGTTTCGACCGGCACTGGCACCGGACTCGCGGGCTGATGGAAGTACACGAGGTTGAAGACGGCCTCGCCAAGAGGCGGGGCCAGGAGCAACACCGCGCTCAACCCCAGCACCACGCCCGCGGCAGCCTGGATCATCTTGGACCAGAAGGTCAGTGCACGATGGTTCATCAAACGGTATCCCCCCGTGCTCGTCCCAGACCTGAGCAGCAGGTCGGCAGTCTTCCCAAGACAGGGAAGGGGAAGGAGCGCTCGTCGGTGCCGAACCAGCCGCCGGCAGCATACCAGCGACCGCGAAGGGGACTGGAATCATCACTCGACGCCAGAATGCCGTGCACCAAGGGCCATCCGATGCGGGGGTCGTGAAATGCCCGGGTTGGGCCCGGAGGTCTGCAGCGGGGCCGCCGTTGCCGACGGTGCGTCCAACGCATCCGGATGCCGCGCAGGTGCCGCTCCCGGCTCAGGCACTGCGGCACGCGCAAGCCCAGGCGCGGGAGGGTGTTGGAATGTGATGTGTGCCCGGCCACCGTTACCGCCTCGCATGCTTGAAGACGAGCATGGCCAACACCACGCCCAGCGGCGCATCGATGAAGGTCGTGTAGGTCAGCCAAAGATCCTTGCTCATCCAGGTGGTGACCGCCAGGTTGAGGCCAGCCATCGTCAGCCCCAGCAGCGCCATGCCCATCGCCAGTCGGCGCGCGTCCACCGCGGCGCCGGGCACATAGCGCGCGATGCGCGCTCCAAAGTAGCGGCCCTGGTTGAACGAGGCATCCAGCAAGATGATCGAGGCAATGAGGCCGCCCAGGATCGTCCCCTTGAGCTGCACCATGTGCTCGTCCCGAAACCACAAGGAAAAGCCAGCCGAGAGCAGCAGCGTGAACACGCCGAACAGGGCCAGCCCGCCCAGCAGTTCCACCTTCACGAAGCGCTGCGCCACCACCACCGCGAGGCCGGCCGCCACGCCCACCAGGGCCGCGGTGTTGAGGTTGCCCGTGGCCTTGGCCACCAGAAAGAAGAGCAGGCCCAGCGCGATGTCCACGATCAGCGAGGGCTTGTTGCGTACCCACTGCTCGCGGTCGCGCCGCTGCTGTTCCTGGAACTCCAGCAGGGCCTGCGGTGTCACGGGGCCCGTGCCCGGCACCACCGGCCACGCCAGACGCCGCCCCGGGTGGCTTTCGTGAATCAGCTCCCCGTCCAGGCGCACCGCGATGCCCACCGTGACCCAGTTCACCCAACCCGATTCCACTTCCAGAACCGAGCCATCGGGCAGGATATGGCGGACCCGATGGTTGCGGTAATCAGCCTGGGCGCCCATGTAGTCGGTGCCGTCACGGGCCAGTTCACGGCCATCCTGCAGCAGGCGGGTGTGCCAGTCGCGTATCCGGGTTCCGATCTTCACTTCGAAGACCTGGTCCTTGATGGTGAAGGGGCGGCGGTAGGTCCAGTAGGTGAAGCTCATCCGATCAGTCCTTGTCCGGAACCGCCACCACGTTGTCGTCCGAATTCCGGTCGATGCGCTTGTTGTAGGGGTCCACGCCCACATGGGTGGGGCGGCGGTCGACCGTGAGCGTCACGGTCTGCGTGCCGGTGCGGACGCGATGTCGTTGCATGAGCAGCACGTCGCGGGCGGAATAGCCCTTCTTGCCCGGCTCGGCGGTGAACACGCCCACATCGAACGCCTCGTCCAGTGGGGCCTCGGTCTCCACGCCCTTGCCATCCGCATGGAGCTTGCGCGCCTGCACGGTGAAGCTCACGTCCCAGCGCCCATCGGGCCGTTGCTCCACCTTGGGTTCCCGTGCCTTCACATCCACCAGGGTGATCTTCTCGAACAGGTCGGTGATGAGTGCCTGATGCGGAGGACCGGCCTCGTGCCGGATGTGGCGCAGCAGGTCCAGGCTGTTGGGGTAGGGTGCGGGCTTGAAGGCGTACTCCTTCACGAAGGACGCCAGCGCACGGTTGAGCGCCGGCGCACCCACCACCTCCTTGAGCCACCACAGCGCCAGCGCGCCCTTCTGGTAGTGGATGTAGGGCTGGTTCTCCACGCGGGCCAGGGGCAACTCCTCCAGAACCTCGCCGCCGCGCGAGCGCAGGTAGCGGTCCAGCTCGTACTTCAGGAAGCGGCGCATGTGCTCTGGCCCGTAGAGCTTTTCCATCACCAGCAGGGCCGAATACTGCGACAGGCTCTCGATGATGAAGGTGCCGCCCTGCTGGCTGCTGGACACCACCTGGTGGCCCCACCATTGATGCGCGATCTCGTGCGCGGTCACATAGGTGACCACGTCGATCTTGTCGGGGTCGGCGAGCTGGGTCAGGAAGCCGATGTTCTCGCTGTAGGGAATGGTGTTGGCAAAGCTCTGGGCAAAGTCCGCGTAGCTCGGGAACTCCAGGATGCGGGCCTGCCGGAACTGGTAGGGCGAGAAGGCATTCGAAAACAGTTCAAGCGAAACCTTCATGGCTTCGAGCATGCGCGGCACATTGGCTTCGTGGCCGGGGTGGTGGTAGACGGCCAGCTCGATCTCGCCCAGCTTGTCCTTGGCCACCGCATAGCGGGCCGACTGGATGCTGAAGAAGTGCATCAGCGGTGCGTCGGGCTTGAAGCGCACGGTGCGTCGGCCGTCCTTGACGGTGTCGCTGAGTGTGTAGCCCGGCGCCACGGGCGTCTGGTCGGCGTCGGTGGTGACGGTGATGTCGGCGGTGACCCAATCACTGTCGTGCCGCAGGTCCTGACGCTGGCGGCCCGATTCGTCTTCCAGCGCGGGCGGCCGCAGTTCCGGCGGCAGGCCGTGCTTGCGACGCTTGGCCCGGTCCTTGAGGAACGCGCTGCGGTCGATCCCCAACGCCGGCGTGATCTCGCCGTTGTTCAGGAAAGTGCCGTTGTCCACGATGCGGGTCAGGGGCCCTGAATTCACGAAGCCGCGCTCATGAAGCACCGTGGTGAAGGCCAGCTCGCGTCGTTCGCCGGGCAACATGGCCTGGGCCAGCGCGTAGATGCGGTAGCCCCAGTCGCGGCGTTCCGTCTTCAGCGTGGCGCCCGGGAACTCCAGCCGCTCGAGCTTCAGGTTCGGCGGTGTGCTGATGTGCAGTTCCGTCACCGGGACGCCACTGCGGTTCTCCACGGTGTAGGTGCCGCGCGTCACGGCGCGGGCCTCGCGGGGGTACAGGTCGACCTCCAGCGTGACGCCGGTGATGCGCGGCTGCGGCACCTGCTCGAAGGGCAGCAGGGTCTTCTCCGCGGCGGCCGCCTGCTCCTCGAGTTCCGGCGCGGTGATGTAGCGGTTGAGGACGTTGGTGTTCCAGAAGATGAAGCCCCCCAGCCCCGCGAAGGCCAGGCCCGAGCCCAGGGCCAGTGCGCCCGCGCCGCCCTTCAGGCGCGCACGGGCCTGCGGCCAGCGCTGGCGCAGGGTGCCCCCGTTGCCGCGCCGCCAGAAGGCATGGGCCAGCACCGCCAGCAGCACTGCAAAGGCGCTCCAGTACAGCTGGAACCAGGCCTGTCCGACCCAGAAGCGCGACATGCCGCTCATGTCCGACAGCGGAACACCGGGCGAGCCGGCATAGTTGTAGAGGTTGTGCTCGAAGCCGGCGGTACCCATCGCGATGCTGGCCACGACGTAGACCAGCATGACGCCCCAGCCGATGAACTTCTGCGGCACCAGCACCTGCACCAGCACCGACAGCACTGCCAGCTGCAGCGCCACCACCACGGTGGGCCACAGGTACCACAGCAGGTAGGACAGCGGCTCCAGCTGCATCCAGCCCTTGGCCAACTGCACCGCCATGCCGGTGAGCACCGCCACCATGGCCGTGGCGATGAGCACCAGGGCAATGGCGCCGATCTTGGGCACCAGATGGGCCCAGCCGGGGGCGGCGGTGGCGTCCACGATCTCGTGGATGCGCCGCTCGCGGTCGCGCCAGACCAGCTCACCACCGTAGTAGATGGCGATGATGATCGACATCAGGTTGAAGCCGCCCTGCAGGGCCTGCACCATCAGCCGGGTGACCGGATAGCTCGGGCTGCCGTACCACTGACTGGCGAACCAGGCGTTGCCACCGGCGTTGAGCACGCCGATGAACAGCAGCACCAAGAAGGCCGGGCTGCGCAGGACGAAGCCCGTGTCGAAGCGGGCCAGTGCCGAGAATTGCGCCCAGCGCGCGGCGCGGTCTGTTCCGGGCTGGGGCAGGGCACGGTGCCCGGGTTGGGCACTGGCGGCGCTCGGTGTCGGCGCCAGTGCCTCGGCGGTGGCGGAGGCAGCGGCGCCCGCCGGGTTCGAGCCCGACCCACCTTGCGTCTTGGCTCCCCGCTGCTCGAAGCGGAACAGCGTGGCCGCCAGCGCAAACACCGCTGCGCCCACCGAGAGCCACAGAAGGCGATTGGCCAGAAACACGCCCGACAGCCCGGGCAGCAGGGTGTTGCGCTCGGCCGCCGTCCAGTACTTGGTGGTGAGGGCCAGGGCCGACAGGCCGAAGGGATCGGTCAGCGCCGTGATCTGGTCGAACTGCGGTTCGCGCAGCAGCCCGCGGGTCACCAGGTAGCCCACCAGAAGGGCCACCGCACCCACGTAGCTCCACATCATCGAGCGCGTGACCGTGGCCAGCGCAAACGAGATGGCTCCCAGGATCAGCAGCGTGGGCAGGCCCATCACGAACAAGGCCCAGACGTAATGCAGCGGCACGAAGGGGCCCAGACGCTCGGCGTCCAGCCAGGGCATGGCCGAGCCCACCGCAATGGCCAGAGGCACCGAGGCCATCACGAAGAGGCTGGCGGCGATCGCCCCAAGGAAGCGCCCGCCCAGGTACGGCCACTTGGTCAGCCGTGTGCTGCGCAGGATGGGGGCGAAACCGGTCTCGTCATCGCGCACCACCGCACCGGCCACCAGGGCCACCACGACGAACAGGGCAAACACGGTGAGGATGCCCATCGTCTGCAGGATGGCGAAAGGCGCATTGATGTTGACGTTGCCGCGGCTGCCGATCTGGATCTGGTCCACGGTGGTGGCGCCGAAGGTCAGCAGGAAGAACAGCGCAAAGCTCACCCACAGAACCGGGCTGCGCCATTGGAAGGCCCATTCGAAGCGGGCCACCGGAATGAAGAGCTTGTTCATCTCAGGGCTGCCGCTGGGCGCGCAAGCGGTACAGGGTCGCGAAATAGACATCCTCCAGCGAGGCTGCCGCCGGCGCAAAACCGTCCCCCGGGCACTGCCCCGGCGCGCTCGACAGCACGCGGATCACGGTGCGGCCACCCCGCAGGCGTGTGGCGATGACCGCATGCCGCTCGCGCGCGGCGCTCAGCTCGGTCTTGTCGATGTCCATCTGCCAGACGGATCCCTCCAGGCGGCTGATGAGCGCGCCCGGTGTGCCGCTTTCCACGATCCGCCCGCCCGCCAGAATGGCCGTGCGCGGGCACAGGTCAGTCACGTCGTCCACGATGTGGGTGGACAGGATCACCACCACCTGTTCGCCGATCTCGCTGAGCAGGTTGTTGAATCGGTTGCGTTCTTCCGGATCGAGACCCGCGGTGGGCTCGTCCACGATGATCAGCCGCGGGTTGCCGATCAGGGCCTGCGCAATGCCGAAGCGCTGGCGCATGCCGCCCGAGTAGCCGGCCACCGCCTTCTTTCGCACCTCCCACAGGTTGACCTGCTGCAGCAGGGCCTCCACCGTTTCGCGACGCTCACCCCGCGCGGCAATTCCCTTGAGCACGGCCAGGTGGTCCAGCAGGTCCTCGGCCGACACACGCGGGTACACGCCGAAATCCTGCGGCAGGTAGCCCAGCGTGGCCCGCAGGGCTTCGGGCTGCGCCAGCACGTCCAGCTCACCGAACTGGATGCGACCCGCGGTGGGCACCTGCAGCGTGGCCAGGCAGCGCATCAGGCTGCTCTTGCCCGCGCCGTTGGGGCCGAGCAGGCCGAACATCCCGGCCGGGATGTCCAGGTTCACGGCGTCCAATGCCCGCGTGCCGTTGGGATAGGTGTGCGAGAGCTCGGTGATCTTCAGCATGCTGGGCCCCGGATCGGGAAAGAGGAGGTGAGCTTGGAGACGAGAGCGGGATCAGATGCGCAGGCCCAGCAGCTCAGCGCTCTTGCGCGGATGGATCAGGTTGACTCGGCCCCGGCGTTCGGCCCCCTTCAGAATAGCCTCGCGCACGCGGGCCACCGTCAGGTCAGGGTCGAGGGCAAACAGCTTGGCCGCCAGGTTGGCCACCTGGGGGCTCGCCATGCTGGTGCCGCTGAACTTCACGCGGTCGCCACCGGGCAGCAGGCTTTCCACCTCGAAGCCGTTGGCATGCAGCACCACCGTCTTGCCGAAGGTGGAGAAGCTGGTCTCCTCGCCCGCCTTGTCCACCGCGCCCACCGTCAGCAGGTTGGGCAGGTTGAAGCCGGCGGGGATGTACTCCTCGAAGTCGGCGTTGTTGTCCTCGTTGCCCGAGCCCGCCACGAACAGGATCTCCGGCGCCGAGGCGATGGCCTCGCGCAAGGCATCGCGCTCGATGGCGAACAGCCGACGGGCGATCTGCTTGCGTTCTTCCGGGGTGGCCCCCACGTTGTGCCAGGCGAGCATGCCCTCGTAGGCCGAGGCGCCGTAGCGCCAGCTCATGTTCACCACGCGCAGCTTCTGGTCCTTGAAGGACTGCACGATCTGCCGGTAGGCGGCTGCCGTGCGGCGCGACAGTTCCTCGGTGGGCTTGACGGGCTCGGTGCGGTGCTCCCACAGCATGGTGGCGGTGTAGACCCGCGCGAAGGGGTTGCCCTCCACGGCGATGCCAGCCACGTGCGTGCCGTGGGTGTAGACGCCGACGAGGCTCAGCTCCTCCTGGAACTGCTTGACCTGCTCGGGCTCGAGCGTGGCCACCGCCTGCTTCAGCAGGCGCGCTTCTTCGGTGTCCAGCGCGGCGCGGAGATCCATCGCGCCCTTCACCAGCTTCTTCAGTTCCGGCCAACGGGGCTGGGAGTCGCCCAGGGGCCGCAGCAGGTCCCTGGAGGGCCTGGATTCCCGGTCGAAGGCGATGCCCCGGCCGGCGGTGGGCTTGAACAGGGCGAGGTCCACGCCCGAGTCCCAGATGCCCACGCCGACCTCGGTGGCCTTGGCCGTGGGGGCGATGGCGAACTGCCGCGGCGTCCACACGTCGGGCTTGGATGTGGTCCGGTCCTTCGCGTCGATCACTGCCTGCAGCCCCGCCACGATCGGCGCCTTCAGCGGCACGATCAGCTCGCTTTGCAGCCGCGCGCCGACGATCGAGCCGACCATGCCCTCGGGCACGGTCATGTTCATGTTGCGGGCCATCACGTCGACCTGCTGCTCGAAGCTGCCCTTGACCAGCGCCGGGTTGAGCAGTTCCAGCTGCCCCTTGGTGGCCTTCACATCGCTGGCCACGTCGGCCCAGTTCAGGGCACCGAAGCGCCGGGTGACTTCAGCCTGGACCCACGCGGCGTCACGCCTGGCGCTCTGGTGCTCGGCCAGGATCAGGGACATGGTGCCGGTCATCGCTCGCGGACCAGGCTTGTCCTGCAGTGACTTCAGGCGCTCCACCAGGGCGGGCACGGCCGCCCAGTCGCCCCTGAACTGGGCCAGGCCCAGCAGGGAGTTGACATAGGCCCGCATCGTGGCCGCATCCTGGATGTCGAACTTCGCGAGGTCGTCGCGCAGGTTCCTCTCCAGCGCCTCGGCCAGCGCCAGCACCTCGGCGCGCGGCGCCGCCAGGTACTGGCTGGGCAGCTTGTCGAGCTTGACGACGCGCCGCGGCATCTGCTCGGCCGAGGTGATCACCTGGCGGGTGCCCGCTGGCGCCATGGAGTCGCCCTGGCTGGCGGGCCCCTGGGCGTGGGCAACGGTGACAGCGGCGCACAGGCTCACCGCCAGGGACAGGGGGGTGATTCGCAATCTGGGCATGGGGTGCTCTGAACGGGTGGACACGAGGATCGGACCATGCTGCCCGGAGCGCCTCGTGGGCGCCCGGGGCATGCGATGAACTGCGGTTCGGGGTGAATGAAAGGTCGCGGATCAGGGCGGCGGCTGCCGGTCGGCTCAAGCCGCATCGTCCACCGGCTCGCTCGGCATCCTCCAGGCCAGGACCATGGCCGGCAGACTCGAGGCACACAACAGGTACGACCACGCAAGTCCGGTCCAGAAGCCCTCGCCCACGTGCGGGTGCAAGACACCGTGCGGCGTGACCGCGGACACGATCACTCCGTAGGCGACGCTCAGCGCGACCAGGGTGCGATAGGCCACGGTGTAGGCTGAGTCACGCAGGGCGATCTGCCGCTCGTCGAGCAGCTCGTTGGGCGCATCGACCACGAGCCGTACCGCCTTGCGCAGCTGGAAGTACAGCACCAGACCGGTGACCATCAGCGCGAATTCGGCGTAGGTCCTGAACTTGACCTGAGCGATGAAGATGGTGAGTGCCAGGGCGGCGATCACCAGAGCGACGATGACTACCAGCAAGCGCCGGGGCCGCTGTTCGCGCAAGCGCGACGGCCGCCGGTCGGCCAGGGACTGCTCCACCTCGCTCCTGGAGACTCCTTCGAGCCAGTAGAAGCGGTTCTTCGGGGTCTGTCTCGCTTCCTTCATGCAGTGCTCCTGGCGCTCAAAAGGGCCGCACCGAGAAGAGATCTTCCACCCGATGCCCGAGCACCTCGGCAAGGCGCAGCGCGAGCGTCAGGCTCGGGCTGTACTCGCCTCGCTCGAGGTATCCGATCGTCTGGTAGTGCACCCCCACCGCATCGGCCAGCTGCTGGCGCGACAGGCCCTTTTCGATGCGCGAGGCCTCGATGCGGTTGAAGAGAGGATCTTCTTTCTGGCGTCCCACGCATGAAGCATACATGCTACATAGCATTGATGCAACATCACCTTCGCAATGGCTCGGAACGACGATCGGCTGACCTGCCCCCTCCCGGCAGACCACTGCCGGGGAAGAACTCCAGCGCGAAGACTCCGTGATCTCGTTGGCTGCCGGGGTTTGGGCACGCGCGCCGGCTGCAGGGTCTGGGACCCGTGCCCGTTGAGGCTCGTGCCCGCACCGCGGCAACCCCCCTCTGCGCAAAGAGGGCGATCCCCCGTCCTGCCGGCCGGCGCAGCGAGTCTGGTACGGTTGCCCCCGCAGGCGAGCCCGGCACCCGAAGGGCATTCGACCCTCAGTGCCCGCACCCGGGGCGCCGGATCGGCGAATTCCTGGACGGGGTCGATACGCGACAGTCCGTGCCGTCTCAACGAAGGAGGCCAACGTGCCGACGAGACCCTTGCCGTTCATTCCACGTCCGCGCACCATGCGTCTGCTCGGCTTGACCCTCGCCGCCTGGCTGGCCGGTCCGGCGGCCGCGGAGGCGTCGGCCCCGCCAGCCGAGCCGCTGTGGGAATTGGGCGGCGTGGCCTTCGGCCTGACGCAGCAGGCCTGGCCCGGGGCCTCGGAAGACGTGCGCCGCGCCATCGCGCTGCCCTATGTGCTGTACCGCGGGCCCTGGCTGCGCATCGACCGCGGCGCCTTCGGCCTGCGCGCGGTGAAGAGGTCGGGCTTCGAACTCGACATCGGCCTTTCAGGCTCGCTGGGCTCCAGTGCGAAGGACACCGTGGCCCGCCAGGGCATGCCCGAACTGGGCACGCTGGTGGAGTTCGGGCCGCGCGGCCGCTGGAACCTGGGCAGTGCGCCGGGCGGCGGCCAGTGGCGGCTGGAACTGCCGCTGCGCGGCGTGTTCGATGTCAGCGACAGCTTCGCTTCGCGCGGCGTGGCGCTGGAGCCCGAGATCCAGTGGAACCACCCCGGGCTGGCCGGCTGGCGCCTCACCGCCAGCGTCGGCGCGCTGCTGGGCGACCGTCGGCTGGCCGGCACGTTCTACGACGTGGCGCCGACCTACGCCACGCCCACCCGCCCGGCCTACGACGCCAACGCAGGGCTGATCGCGTGGCGGCTGGGACTGACCGCCTCGCACCGCCTGACGCGCGATTGGCGCATCTTCGGCTTCGGTCGCCTGGACAGCGTGGCGGGCGCCGCCAACGCCGACAGCCCGCTGGTGTCGCGCACCACCGGCTACAGCGCCGGCGTGGGCCTGCAATGGACGTGGCTTCGCTCCCAGCGGCCGGCCTCTGACTGATCGGGCGACGCACACCGCCCCGGCCCGCGCGCAGGCCCACTTCCGTACACCGCGCCGAACCCGGCACGGGCGACCTTCGTCCGGCGCGCGCGGCCATGCCCCGGCATCCCGCTGGCCTCGGGTGCGGTGCCTAGAATGACCTGTTCAGCCCCGCCCGCCACCCTTCCTGAGCGCCATGAACTCCCCTGCCGGCCCCGCTGCCGCCCTCGACGCCGCCCCGCCCGATGCAGCCGCAGCGCAGCACCCGGCGGGCGATGCCGGCGGCGAAGGCCTGATCCGCATCCGCGGCGCGCGCCAGCACAACCTGAAGAACGTCGACCTCGACATCCGCACCGGCGAGATGACGGTGGTCACCGGCCCCAGCGGCTCAGGCAAGTCCAGCCTGGTGTTCGACACCCTCTACGCCGAGGGACAGCGCCGCTACGTCGAGACCTTCAGCGCCTACGCGCGCCAGTTCCTCGACCGCATGGACCGCCCGGCGGTCGACCGCGTCGACGGCGTGCCGCCGGCCATCGCCATCGACCAGACCAACCCGGTGCGCACCAGCCGCAGCACGGTCGGCACGATGACCGAGCTGAACGACCACCTGAAGCTGCTGTTCGCCCGCGCGGGCGAGCTGTTCGACCGCCAGACGGCGCTGCCGGTGCGCCACGACACGCCCGAGACCATCCACGCCGACCTCGCGGCGCGCGCGGCCGGCTTCGCCGGGCCGCCCCAAGAAGGCGTGCCCCCTCGGGGGGTGGGGGGCCAACAGGCATCCGGCGACCCCCGGCTGGTCTTCACCTTCCCGGTCGAGCTGCCGGCCGACACCTCGGCCGAGCAGCAGGAGCAGTGGCTCGCCGCCAGCGGCTTCACCCGCGTGCACGCCGAGCGCCTGGCCGGCGGCCGCAAGGTGCTCGACGTGGTGGCTGACCGCCTGCGCATGGGCAGTGCCGAGAAGGTGCGGGTGATGGAGGCCGTGGAGCTGGCGCTCAAGCGCGGCGGCGGCCGGCTCGACGTGCACGTGATGCCCGAGGCCGAGGGAGCCGCGCCGGCCCTCTGGCGCTACAGCACCGGGCTGCACTGCCCCGAGAGCGACCTGCGCTACGCCGACCCGCAGCCCGCCCTGTTCAGCTTCAACTCGGCCTACGGGGCCTGCGACGCCTGCCGCGGCTTCGGCCGGGTGATCGGGGTGGACTGGGGGCTGGTGATCCCCGACCACCGCAAGACGCTGCGCAACGGCGCGGTCAAGCCGCTGCAGACCCCGGCCTGGAAGGACTGCCAGGACGACCTCATCAAGTACGCCGGCGAGGCCGGCATCCCGCGCGACACGGCGTGGAGCCAGCTCACGCCCGCGCAGCGCGACTTCGTCATCGAGGGCTCGCCGAACTGGGCCGGCAACTGGAACAAGCAGTGGTACGGCGTGCGCCGCTTCTTCGAGTACCTCGAGAGCAAGGCGTACAAGATGCACATCCGCGTGCTGCTGTCGAAGTACCGCAGCTACACGCCGTGCACCACCTGCGGCGGCGCGCGGCTCAAGACCGAGGCGCTGCTGTGGCGCATCGGCTCGAAGGCGGCGGCCGACTCGGTGATGCCGCCTTCGCGTCGCTTCATGCCGGTGGGCACGGCCTGGAGCCGCGCGCAGCTGGAGGCGCTGCCGGGCCTGGCCCTGCACGACCTGATGCTGCTGCCGATCGAGCGGCTGCGCACCTTCTTCGATGCGCTGGCGCTGCCCGCCACGGTGGCGGGCGACGCGCTGAAGCTGCTGCTGGACGAGATCCGCACGCGGCTGAAGTACCTGTGCGACGTCGGCCTGGGCTACCTCACGCTCGACCGCCAGAGCCGCACGCTCAGCGGCGGCGAGGTGCAGCGCATCAACCTGACCACGGCGCTGGGCACCTCGCTGGTCAACACGATGTTCGTGCTCGACGAGCCCAGCATCGGCCTGCACCCGCGCGACATGAACCGCATCGTGCAGGCCATGCACCGGCTGCGCGACGCGGGCAACACGCTGGTGGTGGTCGAGCACGACCCGGCGGTGATGCTGGCCGCCGACCGGCTGATCGACATGGGCCCCGGCCCCGGCGAGCGCGGCGGGCGCATCGTCTTCGACGGCACGCCTGACCAGGCGCGCCACGCCGACACGCTGACCGGCGCCTACCTGGGCGCGCGCCGGCAGGTGGGCCTGGGGCTTCGCCGCGCGGTGGAGGCCTCGACGCCGAAGCTGGTGCTGGAAGGCGCGCGCGAGCACAACCTGAGGAACGTGACGGTCGAGTTCCCGCTGCAGCGCCTGACGGTGGTCACCGGGGTCAGCGGCTCGGGCAAGAGCACGCTGGTGCAGGACGTGCTTTACCCGGCGCTGGCACGCCACTTCGGCCAGCCCACCGAGACCCCTGGCGAGCACGACCGCCTGCTGGGCACCGACTGGCTGGCAGGCGCGGTGTTCGTCGACCAGAGCCCGATCGGCAAGACGGCCCGCAGCAACCCGGCGAGCTACGTGGGCGCGTTCGACGAGATCCGCAAGCTGTTCGCCGATGCGCCGCTGGCGCGCGAGCGCGGCTACACCGCCGGCACCTTCAGCTTCAACGCCGGCGACGGCCGCTGCCCGACCTGCGGCGGCTCGGGCTTCGAGCACGTGGAGATGCAGTTCCTCTCCGACGTCTACCTGCGCTGCCCCGACTGCGACGGCCGCCGCTACCGCGCCGAGATCCTCGACGTGAAGGTGGTGCGCGGGCCGATGCAGATGTCGGTGGCCGACGTGCTCGAGCTCACCGTGGCCGAGGCGGCGCACTGGTTCCAGGGCGACCGCGAGGTGGTGGCGCGGCTGCAGCCCATCGTCGACGTCGGCCTGGACTACGTGCGCCTGGGCCAGCCCGTGCCCACGCTCAGCGGCGGCGAGGCACAGCGCCTGAAGCTCGCGGGCTTCCTCGCCGAGGCGGCGGCCAGCCCGCGCCAGGCGGTCGCGAAGCGCGGCACGCTGTTCCTGTTCGACGAGCCGACCACCGGCCTGCACTTCGACGACATCGCCAAACTGATGCGCGCGCTGCGCAAGCTGCTGGCGGCCGGGCACTCGCTGCTGGTGATCGAGCACAACCTCGACGTCATCCGCGCCGCCGACTGGATCGTCGACCTGGGCCCCGAGGGCGGCGACGCCGGGGGCGAGGTGGTGGCCACCGGCACGCCCGACGACCTGAAGGTGCACCCGACTTCGTACACCGGCGCGGCGCTGCGCGAGTACGAGGTGGCGATGGGGCTGGGGAGTGCGGCCGGGTCCACCGCAGAGGAACGGAGGGCGCCGAGGTACGCCGAGGGCTTGCAGGATGATGCGGCTGGAAAGCCGCTGCAGGCCGTGCTGCGCGCCGGCGCGGGGCGCAACGCGATCTCGATCGTCAACGCG
This sequence comes from Rubrivivax sp., assembly GCA_044374875.1. GTDB lineage: Bacteria > Pseudomonadota > Gammaproteobacteria > Burkholderiales > Burkholderiaceae_C > Rubrivivax. Next base: position 308 of record JBILNT010000050.1, on the reverse strand, counting down.
CGCGAGCACAACCTGAAGTCGCTGGACGTCGAGATCCCGCGCGGGCGCTTCAACGTCGTCACCGGGGTCAGCGGCTCGGGCAAGAGCACGCTGGCCTTCGACATCCTGTTCAACGAAGGGCAGCGCCGCTACCTCGAGAGCCTGAACGCCTACGCGCGCAGCATCGTGCAGCCGGCGGGCCGGCCCGAGGTCGACGCCGTCTACGGCATCCCGCCCACGGTGGCCATCGAGCAGCGCCTGTCGCGTGGCGGGCGCAAGAGCACGGTGGCCACCACCACCGAGGTCTGGCACTTCCTGCGCCTGCTGTG
>JBILNT010000049.1:0-18091 GCA_044374875.1 Rubrivivax sp. | reverse complement strand
AAGCTCGCCGAGGCCTACGGTCACGTCGGCATGCTGATCGAGAAGCCTTCCGACGTCGAGCCGGCGCTGCGCGAGGCCATCCGCCTGAAGGACCGCACCGTGTTCCTCGACGTGCGCACCGACCCCACCGAGAACGTCTGGCCGATGGTGCAGGCCGGCAAGGGCATCTCCGAGATGCTGCTGGGATCCGAGGACCTCTGACGCGCCGGCCCGCGGGTCCGCTCGCCCGGCGTCACCGCGCCGGGTGAGGCGGTCCGGCGGCAGGCCGTCAGTGCCCGGATCCGGATGCGCCGCTTCCCTTCTTCCCTTCCAACCCTGGACGTGGCCAAGGCCCGTCGGTTACCGCCGGCGGTGCCGAAGAGCGCGGACCCGAGGAGATCCCCATGAAACACATCATCGCCGTGCTGCTCGAGAACGAGCCCGGTGCGCTGTCGCGCGTGGTCGCCCTGTTTTCGGCGCGCGGCTACAACATCGAGAGCCTCACCGTCGCCCCGACGGAGGACCCCTCGCTGTCGCGCATGACCATCGTGACCACCGGCAGCGACGAGATCATCGAGCAGATCACCAAGCACCTCAACCGCCTCATCGAGGTGGTCAAGGTCGTCGACCTGACCGAGGGCAGCTTCACCGAGCGCGAACTGATGCTCATCAAGGTGCGCGCCGTCGGCAAGGAGCGCGAGGAGATGAAGCGCATGGCCGACATCTTCCGCGGCCGCATCATCGACGTCACGGAGAAGAGCTACACGATCGAGCTGACGGGCGACTCGTCCAAGCTCGACGCCTTCCTGGTCGCCATCGATCGCGCCGCGATCCTGGAGACCGTGCGCACGGGCGCCAGCGGCATCGGCCGGGGCGAGCGCATCCTCAGGGTCTGAGCGTCCCCGCGCCGCCCGGTTTCCACCATCCCCCTTTTTCCGGAGAGAGAGAACATGAAGGTCTACTACGACAAGGACGCCGACCTGAGCCTCATCAAGGGCAAGCAGGTCGCCATCATCGGCTACGGCTCGCAGGGCCACGCCCACGCCCAGAACCTCAACGACAGCGGCTGCAAGGTCACCGTCGGGCTGCGCCGCGGCGGCGCCTCCTGGGCCAAGGTCGAGAAGGCCGGCCTGAAGGTTGCCGAGGTCGCCGAGGCCGTGCGCAGCGCCGACGTCGTGATGATCCTGCTGCCCGACGAGCAGATCGCGGCCGTCTACAAGAACGACGTCGAGCCGAACATCCGCCAGGGCGCGTCGCTGGCCTTCGCCCACGGCTTCAACATCCACTACGGCCAGGTCGTGCCGCGCGAGGACCTCGACGTCTGGATGGTCGCCCCCAAGGCTCCCGGCCACACGGTGCGCGACACCTACTCGCGTGGTGGCGGCGTGCCGCACCTGATCGCGGTCTACGCCGACAAGTCGGGCAAGGCGCGTGATCTGGCGCTGAGCTACGCGGCGGCCAACGGCGGCGGCAAGGCCGGCATCATCGAGACCACCTTCCGCGAGGAGACCGAGACCGACCTGTTCGGCGAGCAGGCCGTGCTGTGCGGCGGCACCGTCGAGCTCATCAAGGCGGGCTACGAGACGCTCATCGAGGCCGGTTACGCGCCCGAGATGGCCTACTTCGAGTGCCTGCACGAGCTCAAGCTGATCGTCGACCTCATCTACGAGGGCGGCATCGCCAACATGAACTACTCGATCTCGAACAACGCCGAGTACGGCGAGTACGTGACCGGGCCGAGGATCGTCACCGACGCGACCAAGCAGGCGATGCGCCAGGTGCTCGAGGACATCCAGACCGGCGAGTACGCCAAGAGCTTCATCCTCGAGAACCGCGCCGGCGCCCCGACGCTGCTGTCGCGCCGTCGCCTGACCTCCGAGCACTCGATCGAGGTCGTCGGTGAGAAGCTGCGCGCCATGATGCCCTGGATCAAGGCCAACAAGCTGGTCGACAAGTCGCGCAACTGAGCCGCGGGCCTTGAAGGGCAGGCTCGCGCTCGCAGGCGCGAGCCCGCTGCCGCCGGCCACCTGCACGCAGGTGCAGGTGGCTTGACCGGCGTCAGCTGCCCTGGATCAAGGCCAACAAGCTGGTCGACAAGTCGCGCAACTGAGACCGAGTCCCCCGCGCGTCACCCGCCGCAGAAAGGGCCGCCTCGTGCGGCCCTTTTTCGTGGCCTGCCCTGCGGTATCCTCGCGCCCCATGACCGCTGAGATCCGCCCCCCGGTCGCCGACGACCTCGACGACGCGCCGGAGCCGCCGCGCCCGCGCCGCAAGGGCATCTACATCCTGCCCAACCTGTTCACCGTGGCGGCGCTGTTTGGCGGCTTCTACGGCATCGTGATGGCCATGGGCGGGCGTTTCGAGAACGCCGCCATCGGCATCTTCGCCGCGATGGTGCTCGACAGCCTCGACGGCCGCGTGGCGCGCATGACGAACACGCAGAGCGCCTTCGGCGAGCAGATGGACAGCCTGTCCGACATGGTCAGCTTCGGCGCGGCACCGGCGCTCGTCGTCTACGTCTGGGCGCTCAGCGGCCTGGGCAAGCTGGGCTGGATCGCCGCCTTCGTCTACTGTGCCTGTGCGGCATTGCGGCTGGCGCGCTTCAACACCAACATCGGCGTCGTCGACAAGCGCTACTTCCAGGGCCTGCCCAGCCCGGCCGCAGCGGCACTCGTGGTCGGCTTCGTCTGGGTGATGGACGACGCCGGCATCAAGGGCGCCGCCCGCATCGACTGGCTGGCCTGGGGTGCCTTCGCGCTGACGCTCTACGCCGGGCTCACGATGGTCACCAACGTGCCCTTCTACAGCTTCAAGGACGTCAGCCTCAAGCGCAGCGTGCCCTTCATCGTCATCGTGGCCATCGCCCTGGGCATCGCGCTGATCACGATCCACCCGCCGCTGGTGCTGTTCGCGCTGTTCTGCGGCTACGGCCTCTCGGGCTACGTGGTCTATGCCTACCGCAAGACCAAGGGCAAGCCGGTGAGCGTGATCGCCACCTCGACCGACGAGCCCGACGAGAAGGGCCTGCACCCATGAGGCCGCGCGGCGCGCGCACCTGCGGCTTCGGGCCGTGCTACATTCGAGGCATGCCGACGAGCAGCGTCATTCTTTCGCTAGTCCTTCTACGTGCCCCGCGGGTGCGCTGATCGACCTCGTCCCTCCCTTTCTCCCCGATCAACGGCCCGCCAGCGCAACGCAGCGGGCCGTTTTCGTTTCTCCGTGCTGCGTGCGAAACCCGTCACCGTGAGACCTGACATGACCGACAAGCTCATCATCTTCGACACCACCCTGCGCGACGGCGAGCAGTCGCCCGGCGCCTCGATGACGCGCGAGGAGAAGCTGCGCATCGCCCGCCAGCTCGAGCGGCTGCGGGTGGACGTCATCGAGGCCGGCTTCGCGGCCTCCAGCAACGGCGACTTCGAGGCGGTCAAGGCGATCGCCTCGGCGATCAAGGACTCGACGGTGTGCTCGCTGGCGCGCGCCAACGACCGCGACATCGCCCGTGCCGCCGAGGCGCTCAAGGGCGCGGCGCGCTCGCGCATCCACACCTTCATCGCGACCTCGGCGTTGCACATGGAGAAGAAGCTGCGCATGTCGCCCGACCAGGTGCACGAGCAGGCCCGCCTGGCCGTGCGCTTCGCGCGCAACCTGTGTGCCGACATCGAGTTCTCTCCCGAGGATGGCTATCGCTCGGAGCCTGACTTCCTCTGCCGCGTGCTCGAGACCGTCATCGCCGAGGGCGCGACCACCATCAACATCCCCGACACGGTCGGCTACGCCATCCCCGAACTCTACGGCGAGTTCATCCGCTCGCTGCGCGAGCGCGTCCCGAATTCCGACAAGGCGATCTGGAGCGTGCACTGCCACAACGACCTCGGCATGGCCGTCGCCAACTCGCTGGCCGGTGTGAAGATCGGCGGCGCGCGCCAGGTGGAGTGCACCATCAACGGACTGGGCGAGCGCGCCGGCAACTGCTCGCTCGAGGAGGTCGTGATGGCGGTGCGCACGCGCCGCGACCACTTCGGCCTCGAGGTGGGCATCGACGCCACGCAGATCGTGCCCGCCTCACGGATGGTCAGCCAGACCACCGGCTTCGTCGTGCAGCCGAACAAGGCGGTCGTCGGGGCCAACGCCTTCGCCCACGCCAGCGGCATCCACCAGGACGGTGTGCTCAAGGCGCGCGACACCTACGAGATCATGCGCGCCGAGGACGTCGGCTGGAGCGCCAACAAGATCGTGCTGGGCAAGCTCTCGGGCCGCAACGCCTTCAAGCAGCGCCTGCAGGAGCTCGGCATCGAGATGGAGTCGGAAGCCGAGATCAACGCCGCCTTCGCCCGCTTCAAGGATCTCGCCGACCGCAAGAGCGAGATCTTCGACGAGGACATCATCGCCCTGGTCGGTGACGAGAGCGTCACCAACGAGCAGGAGCACTACCGGCTGCTGGCGCTGTCGCAGCGCTCGGAGACGGGCGAGCGCCCGCACGCGCGCGTCGCGTTCGCGGCCGGCACCGTCGAGCACCACGCCGAGAGCGACGGCAACGGCCCGGTCGACGCCAGCCTGAAGGCCATCGAGTCGAAGGTGGGAAGTGGGGCCGAGATGCTGCTCTATTCCGTGAACGCGATCACGTCGGGCAGCACAGAATCGCAAGGCGAGGTGACCGTCCGACTGCAACTGGGCGGGCGCGTCGTCAACGGCGTGGGTGCCGACCCCGACATCGTCGTGGCCTCGGCCAAGGCCTATCTGGCAGCCCTCAACAAGCTGCACAGCAACGCCGAGCGGGTGGCCGCCCAGGGTTGAGCCAGTCGGACTCGCGCGCCGCGGGTGGCGCGGGTGCGGCTTCGTGGCGGCACTTGAGGAAGCGCATGCAAGTTTTTGATCTTGCATGCGTTTTTCGTGTCACCTACACTTGGCCGGACGATGGGGAAAGAGGTGGGCGCGTGAACGGCAGGCTCGATGCTCGAAACGGTTGGTCGGGACTCGTCGCGGCGCTCATGGCCGTGGTCCTGTGGCTGGGGATGTCCTCCGCGCACGCCCAGCAGGCCTCGCCTGACGACCGGCCCTCGGCGAGTGCGAAGCCGTCCGGCAAGGCCGCCCGGCAGGCGCGCAGCCAGCGTGCGGCCAAGGCGCCGGCCCGCAAGGGCAAGGAGGCCGCGCGTGCCAAGTCGAGGCCGCGGCCTGCGGCTGCCACGGCGGTGCCCGCCGCGGCCACGAGGGTGTCCTACGGCCAGGCCTACGGGCTGCACGAGGTGGAAGACCCTCTCGACCTGAAGTCCAGCGTCGCCCTCGTCATCGACCAGGAGACCAACCAGGTCCTGTTCAGCAAGAACTCCCAGGCGGTGCTGCCGATCGCGTCGATCACCAAGCTGATGACCGCGCTGGTGGTGGCCGAGGCGGCGCTGCCGCTCGACGAGATGCTGACCGTCTCGCAGGAAGACGTCGACACCGAGAAGGGCAGCGGCTCCCGGCTGGCCGTCGGCACGCAACTGACCCGCGGCGAAATGCTGCATCTGGCCCTGATGTCCTCCGAGAACCGTGCCGCGCACGCGCTGGGGCGTCACTACCCGGGCGGACTCGACGCCTTCGTCTCGGCGATGAACCTGAAGGCGCGCCAGCTCGGCATGGCCGACACCCGATATGTCGAGCCCACCGGGCTGTCCAGCCGCAACCAGTCCAGCGCGCACGACCTGACGCTGCTGGTCAAGGAGGCGGCGAACGTGCCGATCATCCGTGAGTACTCGACCTCGCTCGAGGCTCAGGTGGCGGTCGGCAAGCGCCAGCTGCAGTTCCGCAACACCAACGGCCTGGTGCGCAACCCCACCTGGGAAATCGGCCTGCAGAAGACCGGCTACATCTCGGAAGCCGGGCGCTGCCTGGTGATGCAGGCCGAGCTGGCCGGGCGCAAGCTGATCATGGTGCTGCTCGACTCGGCCGGGAAGTACTCGCGCATCGGCGATGCAGAGCGCATCCGCAAGTGGCTGACCGAAGGTCCGCTGGCGCAGGCGGCTCCTTCCGCCCTGCGCTGACTTTCGCCTTCGGCAAGCTCGTTCACCGCAGAGGAACGGAGGACGCGGAGGACCGCGGCCTCACCTCGGTGGATCCCAGCTCATCGCGATGCCTCGGCGCCCCTTGGCGTCCTCAGTTCCCCTGCGGTGAATCCTTCAGCCGCGGTGAACCGGGACGCCATCGGACGCAAGCTCACGCGTTGCCGCGGTGGCCCAGCGCAGAAGAGATCTGTGCCGCCGTCGACTTGACACGCTCCAGCCACGACTCCTCGAGGCGGTCTGCCGGCGCCGAGACCGACAGCCCCGCCACCAGCTTGCCCTGGTCGTCGTAGACCCCGGCCGCCATGCAGCGCACGCCGGGCTCGAGTTCCTCGTCGTCGCGGGCGATGCCCAGTGCGCGCACCGACGCCAGTTCGCGCTCGAGCCGCGCGATGTCGGTGATGCTGGTGCGCGTGTGGCCGGTCAGGCCCGTCCGGGTGGCGTAGCCGCGCACGCGCTGCGGGTCGTCGTGGGCGAGGAAGAGCTTGCCCACCGAGGTGAGGTGCAGTGGCGCCCGCCCGCCCACTGCACGCACCACCTGCATGCCGGATCGCTCGCTGTACGTGCGCTCGATGTAGACGATCTCGTCGCCCTGGCGCACCGACAGGTTCACGGGCTGGTTGGTCACGCGGTGGAGTTCGCGCATCGGTCCGATCGCGGCATCCCGCACGTCCAGCCGCGCCTTGACCAGGTTGCCCAGTTCCAGCAGCCGCATTCCCAGGCGGTAGCTCCCGGCCTGCGGTCGGTCGACGAATCGGCCCACGGCAAGGTCGTTGAGGATGCGGTGCGCGGTCGACGGGTGCAAACCGGTGCGCTCGCTGATGTCCTTGAGCGACATCGGGTCCTGCTGCGACGCCAGCATGTCCAGCAGTGCGAATGCGCGCTCCAGCACCTGGATGGTCGGGGTCTGGGGGTCCTTGGAGGTCATGGGCCGAATCCTGATCTGATCAGGGCTATTTTGCATCGCGAGAGCGACTGCTGTCTGACGAAAGTCCCGGCCAGCCGACCGATCGCGATGCCAGCCTTTGCCGCCGGGGTGCCGCCGGGGCTGGGGTGACTTACCGAAGAGCCGCCGCAGCCTGTTCGCCGGCACGCACGGCGCCCTCGAGCGTCGCCGGGTAGGGGCCATCGACGTAGTCGCCTGCCGCCAGCAGCCCGGCCGCCAGCATGGCGGGAGGGCGCTGCAGTCCTGGCGTGCAACGGAACGTCGCGCGCTTCTCGGAAAGCACGCGTTCGATGGTGGGCTGCACTGGCCAGGTGCCGGGCGGGAACGCGGCGCGCGCCTGGCGCAGGACGGCCACACCCGTCGCGTCGAGCCCCTGGTCGACCCAGCGCCGCGCCCCGCTGACCACGAATGCGAAGACACCAGGGGCGCCGCCGAGCGCGCCGTGGTCGAAGGCGTACTGCGCAGGCGCGTCGGCGCCCTCGGCCAGCGCCGTCATCGGCGCCGGCAGCCGCGCGCCTGCGCAGCGCAGGTAGACCGTGATGATGGGTTCGTAGCCCAGGGCGCCGGCGATGCGCGACCACGCCGGCGCCAGGCCGGAGGCCAGGCGTGAGGCCTCTGCCGCCGTGCAGGCGAGCACCACGCGGTCGAAGGGTGCGTCGTCGACCCGCCAGCCTGCGCCGTCGGGCACCACGGTCCCCACGCGCCGACCGGTCAGCACCTGCGCGCCCCTGGCCACCAGCCAGCGCGTGGCGGCCTCGGGCAGCAACTCGCCCAGCGGCCTTCGCGGCAGCAGCAGGTCGGCCGATCCCGGCCCGGAGAACAGGGCGTCGCGCAGCACGCGCAGCATCACCTGCGCGCTGGCCTGGGGTGCCGGCGTGTTGAGCGCGGCGACGCACAGCGGGTCGATCAGCAGTTCACGCACGGCCGGTGGGAGCCCGCGGGCGAGCCGCTCGACCGTCCACGCAGGATCGCAGCGGAACCCGCCCAGGGCCCAGCCGGCCGCGGCCCGCAGCAAGGCGACCCGATCGCGCCAGCCCCAGCCGCGGCAGCGCAGCGCCGCGATCCCGAAGGTCAGGCTGGGGGGGCCTGGAGGCATCCGCAGGCCGCGGCCGTCGGGGTAGAGCAGGGTCAGCGGCGAGCGGTGCAGCACGGTCTGCGGGTCGACGCCGACCGTTCGCATCAGGTCCAGGGTCCGCACGTAGGCGCCGATCAGGATGTGCTGGCCGTTGTCCAGCGTGCTGCCCTCGGCGGGCACGCTGCGAGCCCGCCCGCCCGGCCGGGCCGCCATCTCCAGCAGGGTGACTTGGTGGCCGGCCTGCACCGCGCGCACCGCTGCAGCCAGACCGGCCCAGCCGGCACCGACCACCGCGACGCGGCGCCCCTGGCCTGGGTGTCGGCTGTCCATCAACGCCCGCGAACGTGCGTTCGCGCGGCGATCCAGAGCTTGCGCAGCGGCGTCAGGGAGGTGCGCTGGTGCAGCACCTGGAAATCCTGGCGCTCGATCTCGCGCAGCAGCGTGCGGTAGATGTTCGCCATCATCAGTCCGGGCTTCTGCTGCTGGCGGTCGGCCTCGGGCAGCAGCGCGAGCGCCTCGTCGTAGGTGGCGTGGGCACGCTCGGCCTGGAAGCGCATCAGGGTCAGGAAGCGGTCGCTGTAGCCCCACGGGGCCTCCCGCTTGAGGATCTCGCTGGCCTTGACGTCGAACTTCTGCAACTCGGAGACGGGGAGGTAGATGCGCCCGCGGCGCGCGTCGTCCCCCACGTCCCGGATGATGTTGGTCAGCTGCATCGCCAGCCCCAGGCGGTGCGCGTAGCGGACGGTGGCTTCCTCCGTGCGGCCGAAGATGCTGGCCGCCACCTCGCCGACGACCCCGGCCACCAGGTGGCAATAGCGTGCCAGGCCCGGGAAGTCGAGGAAGCGCGTCTGCTCGAGGTCGATCTGGCAGCCGTCGATGACCGCATCGAGGTGGTCGGCCCGGATGCCGTAGTCGCCGGCCAGCGGCATCAGGGCCTGGGTGACGGGGTGGCTGGGCTTGCCTGCAAAGGCCTGGCGGACCTCCTGCCTCCACCACTGCAGCTTGGCGGCAGCCACCGAGGGGTCCCGCATCTCGTCGACCACGTCGTCGACCTCGCGGCAGAAGGCGTAGAAGGCCGTGATCGCCGCACGTCGGGGCGGTGGCAGGAAGAGGAAGGCGTAATAGAACGACGAGCCGCTCCCCGCGGCCTTGTCCTGCACGTACTGCTGCGGCGTCATCGAGCAGCGCCCATGCGCCAGGCGCGCCAGGCCAGCAGGGGGATGTCGCGGGCGACGACGAGCTTCGGCCGCTGGCGCAGGGTGGCGTGGTCCATGGCCGCGATTTTCTCAAGAATGCGCAGGCCACCTTGCACCACGAGCCGCAGTTCCCACCCCGCGCGCCCGGGCACGCGCAAAGGCAAGGCCGCGCCCTGTCGCATCAGGATGCCGGCCCAGTCGCACAGATCGCGCACGAGGGCCCGCATCGCCGGGCCGTCGCGCCGTGCCAGCAGTTCCTCGCGGGTCAGCCCGTGCCGTTGCAGGTCTGCCAGGGGCACGTAGCAGCGGCCACGGGGCAGATCCACGCTCAGGTCCTGCCAGAAGTTGATCAGCTGCAGCGCGCTGCAGATGGCGTCGGATTGCTGCAGCGCCTCGTCGTCGTGGATTCCGTAGAGGTGCAGCAGCAGCCTGCCGACCGGGTTCGCGGAGCAGCGGCAGTAATCCAGCAGACCGGCGCGGTCGTCGTACCAGGGGTTGGCCGTGTCACGCTCGAAGGCCTCGAGCAGGTCGCGCAGCGGCGCGGCGGGCAGGCGGTGTTCGGTGATGCGCGCGGCCAGGGGCCCGAAGATGCGCTCCCAGCGGCCGGCGCGCGGACCGCCCTGCAAGGCGAACTCCAGCTCGGTCCGGTACTCGCGCAGCAGCGCCCGTCGCGGCTCGGCGGCTTCGTCGCCCTCGTCCGCGATGTCGTCGGCGGTGCGCGCGAAGTGATAGATCGCGACGACGGCCGGGCGAATGCGCGGCGGGCACAGCACCGAGGCGACAGGGAAGTTCTCGTAATGGTCGACACCCACGCCCCGATTCTCGCCGCGGCGAGCACCTCGCCCGGCATCGCTGGCGCCGTTTGACAGCGCCCTGGTGACACCCCTACATTACTGACCAGTCAGTCATTAAATGGGTGCTGCGGCGTCGCTGCGTGCGTCAAGTCGGGTGCCCAGGCCTGTGAGCGTGCCCATGAACCCTCGTCCGTCGTCGATCCTTGCCCTCCTGGCGAGCCTGTCACTGCTGGGCGGCTGCACCCGTTCCGAGCCGGCGCCCGAGCCGGTGCGCGCGGTGCGGACGCTGCTCGTCGGCGAAACCTCCGTGGGCGGAGCACTCGAGTACGCCGCCGAGATCCGGGCTCGCGCCGAGTCGCGGCTTGGTTTCCGCGTCGGCGGCAAGCTCACCGCCCGCGCGGCCGAGGTCGGGCAGCGCGTGCGCGCCGGCGCCGTGCTGGCCCAGATCGATCCGCAGGATCTGCAGCTCGGGGCCCAGGCGTCGGACGCTGCAGTGCGCGCCGCCCAGGTGCAGGCCGAGCTGGCCGAGGCCGACTTCCGGCGCTTTCGCGACCTGCGCGACCAGGGCTTCATCAGCGCAGCCGAACTCGAGCGGCGAGAGGCGTCGCTGAAGGCCGCCCGGGCCCAACTCGAGCAGGCGCGCGCCCAGGCGGGCGTGCAGGGCAACCAGGCGGGCTACGCGCGCCTGGTGGCGCCGGCCTCGGGTGTCGTGACGGCGGTCGACGCCGAGGTCGGCAACGTCGTGTCGGCCGGCGTGCCCGTGGTGCGCCTCGCGCACGACGGCCCCCGCGACGCCGTCTTCGCGGTGCCCGAGGACCAGGCCCCGGCCCTGCGCCAGCTCGCCGGGCGCGAGGGCGCGTTGAAGCTGCTGCCCTGGGGCGCCTCGCAGCCCTTGCCGGCCACGGTGCGCGAGGTGGCCGCGGTGGCCGACCCGGTGACCCGCACCTTCCAGGTCAAGGCCGACATCGGCCAGGCGCCCCTGCAGTTGGGCCAGACGGCCACCGTGCTGCTGCCGCAGCAGCCACGCAACGGCGTCGTCACGCTGCCGCTGAGCGCCGTGACGCGCCAGCAGGGGCAGACCTCGGTCTGGGTCGTCGACACCGCGAGCATGACGCTGCGCGCGCAGCCCGTCGAGGTGGCCGACGCCGACGGCAACTCGGTCGTGATCAGCCGCGGGCTCTCCGCCGGTCAGCGCGTCGTCACCGCTGGCGTGCACGTGCTCGCCGCGGGCCAGAAGGTGACGTTCTACGAGCCCGCGGCCGCCGCACGGGCACCGGCCGCCCCTGCCAGCCGCTGAGCGGAAGATCCCCATGGACCATTCGCAGCAAGGCAGCTCGCGCTTCAACATCTCGCGCTGGGCCCTCGAGCACCCGGCCCTGACGCGGTACCTGATGGTGGTGCTGATGGTGCTGGGCTTCGCCGCCTACTTCCAGCTCGGCCAGGACGAGGACCCGCCCTTCACCTTCCGCATCATGGTCGTGCAGGCCTTCTGGCCGGGCGCCACCGCGCAGCAGATGGCCGAGCAGGTGACCGATCGCATCGAGAAGACGCTGCAGGAGGTTCCCCACGCCGATGTGATCCGCAGCTACACCAAGCCCGGCGAGTCGCTGACGCTGCTGCAGCTGAAGGACTCGGCGCCGCCCAGGGAGGTGGCCAACAGCTGGTACCAGGTGCGCAAGCGCGTCGGCGACATGCGCCACACGCTGCCGCAGGGCGTGATCGGCCCGGTCTTCAACGACGACTTCGGCGACGTCTACGGCTCTATCTTCGCGCTGTCCGCCGACGGCTTCACCAACGAGGAGTTGCGCGTCTTCGCCGAGCGCGCGCGCCAGCGCCTGCTGCGCGTGCCCGACGTGGCCAAGGTGGAGGTGTTCGGCGCCCAGCCGGAGAAGGTGTTCGTCGAGATCTCGCAGAAGCGCCTGGCCCAGCTCGGCCTGGACATGAACCAGGTGATCGGCCAGATCGGCGCGCAGAACGCGGTCGAGGGTGCCGGCGTGCTCGACGCCGGCCTGGAGAACCTGCAGGTGCGCATCGGCGGGCAGTTCGGCAGCGTCGACGAGCTGCGCCGGCTGCCGATCCGGGCGCTGAATCCCGCCACCGGGCAGGCGGCCACGCTGCGCCTGGACGACATCGCCGAGATCCGCCGCGGCTACGCCGACCCGCCTGCGGTGCGGGTGCGCCACCAGGGCCGCCAGGTCATCGCGCTGGGCGTCTCGATGGCGCGCGGCGGCGACATCATTGCCCTGGGCAAGGCGCTGAAGGAAACGGCCGGGGCGATCCGCGGCGAGCTGCCTGCGGGCATCACGCTGGAGCAGGTGCAGGACCAGCCCCAGGCGGTTGCCAAGTCGGTCAACGAGTTCGTCAAGGTGCTCGTCGAGGCGATCGTGATCGTGCTCGGCGTGAGCTTCATCAGCCTGGGCCTGCACACGCGGCCGCTCCGCATCGACATCTGGCCCGGCCTGGTGGTGGCGATCACGATCCCGCTGGTGCTGGCGATCACCTTCGTGACGATGTACTACTGGGGCGTCGGGCTGCACAAGATCTCGCTGGGCAGCCTGATCATCGCGCTGGGCCTGCTGGTCGACGACGCGATCATCGCCGTCGAGATGATGGTGCGCAAGCTCGAGGAGGGCTACGACAAGGTGCGCGCCGCGACCTTCGCCTACGACGTGACCTCGATGCCGATGCTGACCGGCACGCTGATCACGGCCGCCGGCTTCCTGCCGATCGGCATGGCGAAGTCGGTCACCGGCGAGTACACGTTCGCCATCTTTGCCGTGACTTCGGCGGCGCTGGTCATCTCGTGGGTCGTCTCGGTGTACTTCGTGCCCTACCTCGGGGCGTGGCTGCTGCACAACCGCAGCCGCGTCGAGGGCGAGGCGCACGAGCTGTTCGACGGCCCCTTCTACTCCCGGCTGCGCCGGGCCGTCGACTGGTGCGTGCAGCACCGCTGGATCACCATCGGCCTGACGGTGGCGAGCTTCGCTGCCGGCATCGTCGGCATGGGCAAGGTGCAGCAGCAGTTCTTCCCCGACTCGAGCCGCCCGGAGATCCTGGTCGACCTCTGGCTGCCCGAGGGCTCGACCATCGCGCAGACCGAGGAGGTCGCGCGGCGCTTCGAGGCGCGGATGATGAAGGAGCCCGGCCTGCAGAGCGTGACGATGTGGGTTGGCGCCGGCGTGCCGCGCTTCTACCTGCCGCTGGACAACGTCTTCCCGCAGAGCAACGTCAGCCAGGCGATCCTGCTGCCGCGCGACCTCGCCGAGCGCGAGGCGCTGCGCAAGCGCCTGCCGCAGCTCATGGCCACCGAGTTCCCGGAGGTGCGCACCCGCGTCAAGCTGCTGCCCAACGGGCCGCCGGTGGCCTACCCGGTGCAGTTCCGCGTCGTGGGCACCGACGTGGCCACGGTTCGCCTGTGGGCGGACCGGGCGCGCGAGATCCTGCGCGCCCATCCGTCGATGCGGGGCGTCAACGACAACTGGAACGAGCCGATCAAGGTGCTGCGCCTGCACGTTGACCAGGACAAGGCGAGGGCGCTGGGGGTCACGAGCCAGCAGATCGCCCAGGCGTCGCGCACCATCCTCAGCGGCACGACCATCGGCCAGTACCGCGAGGGTGACCGCCTGATCGACATCGTGCTGCGCCAGCCGGCGGAAGAGCGCGACGCGATCACCGACCTGCGCAGTGCCTACGTGCCCACGGCCAGCGGCCGTGCGGTGCCGCTGGCGCAGGTCGGGCGCATCGAGTTCGGCTGGGAGCCGGGCATCCTCTGGCGCGAGAACCGCGACTACGCGGTCACGGTGCAGGGCGACGTCGTCGACGGCGTGCAGGGAGCCACCGTCTCGGCGCAGCTGCTGCCCGAGCTGCGCCAGCTCGAGGCGCAGATGCCCGCGGGCTACCGCATCGACGTGGCCGGCGCGGTGGCCGAGAGCAGCAAGGGGCAGGGCGCGATCCTCGCCGGCGTGCCGCTGATGCTGTTCCTGATCTTCACGTTGCTGATGCTGCAACTGCAGAGCTTCAGCCGCTCGCTGCTGGTGTTCCTCACCGGCCCGCTGGGCATCGCCGGGGTGGCGGCGGCACTGCTGATCTTCGACCGCCCGTTCGGCTTCGTGGCGCTGCTCGGGGTCGTTGCGCTGATGGGCATGATCATGCGCAACTCGGTGATCCTGATCGACCAGATCGAGCAGGACCGGCGGCGCGGCGTGCCGGACTGGAACGCGATCGTCGAGGCCGCGGTGCGGCGCTTCCGGCCGATCGTGCTGACCGCCGCAGCGGCGGTGCTGGCGATGGTGCCGCTCACGCGCAGCGTGTTCTGGGGCCCGATGGCCGTGGCGATCATGGGGGGATTGGTCGTGGCCACCGCGCTGACGCTGCTGGCGCTGCCCGCCATGTACGCTGCCTGGTTCCGGGTCCGTCGCGTTGCGGTGGAGCACGCGGGCTAGAATGCCCGGTTTCCTGGCATGAGCGCCGAACCTTCCCGGACGCAGGAGACGGCCACCGAGGCTGCGGCCACGGCGGCGGTCTTCGCGCCTGCCCCCTGTAGCGCGGGTGGCGAAATTGGTAGACGCACCAGGTTTAGGTCCTGACGCCTTCACGGGCGTGCCGGTTCGAGTCCGGCCCCGCGCACCAGCAGACACCGCAACCACGATCACGAGACTCCCATGGCCGTCAACGTCGAAACCCTCGAGAAACTGCAACGTCGCATCACGCTGACGGTGCCCGCCGGCGAGATCGCCGGCGAGGTCGAGTCGCGCCTGAAGAAGCTGGCCCGCACCGTCAAGGCCGACGGCTTCCGCCCTGGCAAGGTGCCGATGTCGGTCGTCGCGCAGCGCTACGGCTACTCGGTCCAGTACGAGGTCGTCAACGACCGCATCGGGCGCGCCTTCGCGGACGCTGCCGGCGAGGCCCGGCTGCGCGTGGCCGGCGCCCCTCAGATCACGCAGAAGGACGAGGCCCCCGAGGGCCAGCTGGCCTTCGACGCCACCTTCGAGGTCTACCCCGAGGTGAAGATCGGCGACCTGGCGGCCACCGAGGTCGAGCGCGTGGCCACCGAGGTCACCGAGGCCGCGATCGACCGCACCGTCGAGATCCTGCGCAAGCAGCGCCGCACCTTCGCCCAGCGCCCGGCCGCCGACGGCGCCGAGGAAGGCGACCGCGTGACGATCGACTTCGAGGGCAAGATCGACGGCGAGCCGTTTGCCGGCGGCAAGGCCGAGGCCTTCCAGTTCATCATCGGCGAAGGCCAGATGCTCGAGCAGTTCGACAAGGCCGTGCGGGGCATGAAGGTCGGCGAGAGCAAGACCTTCCCGTTGCAGTTCCCGGCCGACTACCACGGCCAGGACGTGGCCGGCAAGGAAGCCGACTTCCTCGTGACCATGAAGAAGGTCGAGGTGCAGAACCTGCCCGAGGTCGACGAGGCCTTCGTCAAGAGCCTGGGCATCGCCGACGGCACCGTCGAGGCGTTGCGTGCCGACGTCAGTAAGAACCTCGAGCGCGAGGTGAAGTTCCGCTTGCGTGCCCGCAACAAGGCCGCCGTGATGGAGGCGCTGGCCGGCGCCGCCGAGCTCGACCTGCCCAACGCGCTGGTCGAGGGCGAGACCGAGCGCATGATCGAGTCGGCCCGTGCCGACCTGAAGCAGCTCGGCGTCAAGGACGCCGACAAGGCGCCGATCCCGGCCGAGATCTTCAAGCCGCAGGCCGAGCGTCGCGTGCGCCTGGGCCTGATCGTCGCCGAGCTGGTGCGGGCCAACAACCTGCAGGCCAAGCCCGAGCAGCTGCAGGCCCACATCGAGGAGCTCAGCCAGAGCTACGAGAAGCCGGCCGAGGTGATGCGCTGGTACCTGGGCGACCGCGAGCGCATGGCCGAGGTCGAGGCCATCGTCATCGAGCAAAACGTCACCGAGTTCGTGCTGGCCCAGGCCAAGGTCGTCGACAAGTCGCTGCCGTTCGACGAGCTGATGACGGCGGCCTGAGCGTCGCCGCGACCCGCCCGAGGGGCGCCGTGCCGCGAGGCCGGCGCCTTTTTTGCTGCCCGGCGGGGCCGCTTTTCCGTGGCCGGGCAGCTTGCCCTTGTGGCGACATAATCGACCCTCATCTGCCTGAATCCGCCAACGCGCAAGGAAACGCATGAGCGTCCAAGACACCACCGCGCTGGGCATGGTGCCCATCGTCATCGAGACCTCCGGCCGCGGCGAGCGCGCCTACGACATCTACAGCCGGCTGCTGCGCGAGCGCGTCGTCTTCCTGGTCGGCCCGGTCAACGACCAGACTGCCAACCTCGTCGTCGCGCAGCTGCTGTTCCTGGAGAGCGAGAACCCCGACAAGGACATCTCGCTGTACATCAACTCGCCGGGTGGCAGCGTCAGCGCCGGCCTGGCCATCTTCGACACCATGCAGTTCATCAAGCCCGACGTCTCGACGCTGTGCATGGGCATCGCGGCGAGCATGGGTTCGTTCCTGCTGATGGCCGGCGCCAAGGGCAAGCGGTATGCGCTGCCGAACTCGCGCGTGATGATCCACCAGCCCTCGGGCGGCGCCCAGGGCCAGGCCACCGACATCGAGATCACCGCGCGCGAGATCCTGAAGACCCGCGAGCAGTTGAACCGCATCTACGCCGAGCGCACCGGCCAGCCGCTGGAGAAGATCGCGGCCGACATGGAGCGCGACCTGTGGATGTCGCCCACCGAGGCCAAGGACTACGGCCTGATCGACCAGGTGCTGGAGCGCCGTCCCTGAGCGTGGGCGGCCGCGGCGCGGCCGTCGGGATCGGGGTGTCGCCGGGCTTGCTCCCGGCGGGCCGAATTGCACCCCAAGGGCCGGCCTTTCAGCGCCTGCCCGCGTTTGCCGCTTGGTCTATGATGCGGTGAGCGTTTTCCCATCCAGCACCGCACCGACGAATTCCATGGCCGACAAGAAGGGCGCCTCCGGCGAAAAGGTTCTCTATTGCTCCTTCTGTGGCAAGAGCCAGCACGAGGTGAAGAAGCTCATCGCCGGGCCTTCGGTCTTCATCTGCGACGAGTGCATCGAGCTGTGCAACGACATCATCCGGGACGAGGTTCCGGCCGATGCCGGCCCTGGCAAGGCGGGGCGTTCCGACCTGCCCGTGCCCAGCGAGATCAAGACCATCCTCGACCAGTACGTGATCGGCCAGGACGTGGCCAAGCGCACGCTCGCGGTGGCGGTCTACAACCACTACAAGCGCCTGAAGCACATGGGCGCCTCGAAGGACGAGGTCGAGCTCACCAAGAGCAACATCCTGCTGATCGGGCCCACCGGCTCGGGCAAGACGCTGCTGGCGCAGACGCTCGCGCGGCTGCTCAACGTGCCCTTCGTGATCGCGGATGCCACCACGCTGACCGAGGCGGGTTATGTCGGCGAGGACGTCGAGAACATCATCCAGAAGCTGCTCCAGAACTGCAACTACGAAGTGGAAAGGGCGCAGCGCGGCATCGTCTACATCGACGAGATCGACAAGATCAGCCGCAAGGCCGACAACCCCAGCATCACGCGCGACGTGTCGGGCGAGGGTGTGCAGCAGGCCCTGCTCAAGCTGGTCGAGGGAACGATGGCCAGTGTGCCGCCGCAGGGCGGGCGCAAGCACCCGAACCAGGACTTCCTGCAGATCGACACCACGAACATCCTGTTCATCTGCGGCGGTGCATTCGACGGCCTGGAGAAGGTGATCCAGAGCCGCACCGAGAAGTCGGGCATCGGTTTTGCCGCGACCATGCACAGCAAGAGCGAGAAGCGTGCGGCCGACCTGTTCCGCGAGGTCGAGCCGGAGGATCTGATCAAGTTCGGCCTGATCCCTGAGCTGGTCGGGCGCCTGCCGGTGGTCGCCACCCTGGGCGAGCTCACCGAGGATGCGTTCGTGCGCATCCTCACGGAGCCGCGCAACGCGTTGCTCAAGCAGTACCAGACCCTCTTCTCCATCGACGGTGTCGACCTCGAGGTGCGGCCTTCGGCGCTGGCGGCCATCGCGCGCCGCGCGTTGGCGCGCAAGACCGGTGCGCGCGGCCTGCGCTCGATCATCGAGCACGCCCTGATCGACACCATGTTCG
>JBILNT010000223.1:0-5113 GCA_044374875.1 Rubrivivax sp. | reverse complement strand
ACGCCGCGCTTGACCAGATCGAACTCGAACCTGGCATCGGCTCACCGACACTCGGCAAGCTCCTCGGCATTCCGGGGCTTCGGACCTGGCGGGTGGCGAAGTTCCCCCTGTTCTGGTGCTACATCGAACGCGTAAACCAGCTTGATGTGGTGCGGCTGTTGGGCGAGCGCCAGAACATCGTCGCGATCTTGGGCGAAGAGTTCGCCTCGAACTGACGGCATCAGAGACGCGGCGAGCGCAGGTCCAGATCGCGATGACTGCTCGAAAGCAGCCTGTTGGCCAAGCTGGCTGGCCAGGCTGGCCGGCCGCAACCGACCCAATGCGGAAGTTCACGTACGCAAAAGCGGACCTCCGATTCCGGGAGGTCGGTGGCGTCGCCCCCGCGAACCATGTGGCTGGAGCCGGGCATTCGCCGCAATGCGAGCAGCCTGGCTCTCCAGCCTTTGGCGCGGCGGGCGATCACCTCACACATCAATATTCGCCGCCCTCAGCGCATTGCTCTCGATAAAGTCCCGGCGCGGCTCCACCTCGTCGCCCATCAGCATCGTGAAGACGCGGTCGGCCTCGATGGCGTCCTCGATCTGCACGCGCAGCAGGCGGCGCACGTTCGGGTCCATCGTGGTCTCCCAGAGCTGCTCGGGGTTCATCTCGCCCAGGCCCTTGTAGCGCTGGCGGCCCACGCTGCCCTCTGCCTGCGACATCAGCCAGGCCATCGCGGCGCGGAAGTCGGCGACCTTGTGCTCCTTCATGCGCTCGCCCTCGCCGCGGCGCACCACGGCCTCGGCGCCGAGCAGGCCCTTGAAGGTGACACCGGCTTCCTTGAGCGCGGCGTAGTCGGCACCGTGCACGAAGTCCTGCGTGAGCACGCTGCTCTTGACGTTGCCATGGTGACGGCGGCTCACGCGCAGCAGGTGCTTGTCGGTGCGGGCGTCGAACTCGGCCGAGACCATGGCGTCGTGCAGGGCAGCCTGCATGGCCACTGCGCTGGCCTCGGCGGCTGCGGCGCTGTCGAGATCCAGTTCCAGGCCCCCGGCGATGACGCGCAGCGCCTCGTGGTCCATCCAGTTGCCCAGGCGGTCGATCACGCTGTTGGCCACCAGGTACTTGCGGGCCAGGCTCTCGAGCGCGTCACGCTCGATGGGCGGGCGCCCGCCTTCGACCGTGCCATCGGGCAGGACGACGGCGCCGTCCAGCGCCACCTTGAGCAGGAAGCCGTCGAGCTCGTGGCCGTCCTTCAGGTACTGCTCGTGCTTGCCGTGCTTGACCTTGTAGAGCGGCGGCTGCGCGATGTAGATGTGCCCGCGCTCGACCAGCACCGGCATCTGCCGGTAGAAGAAGGTCAGCAGCAGGGTGCGGATGTGGGCGCCGTCGACGTCGGCGTCGGTCATGATGATGATGCGGTGGTAGCGCAGCTTGTCGACGTTGAAGTCCTCGGGCCCGATGCCCGTGCCCAGCGCGGTGATCAGCGTGACGATCGATTCGCTGGACAGCAGCTTCTCGTAGCGCGCCTTCTCGACGTTGAGGATCTTGCCGCGCAGCGGCAGGATCGCCTGGAACTTGCGGTCGCGGCCCTGCTTGGCGCTGCCCCCGGCGGAGTCGCCCTCGACGATGTAGATCTCGCACATCGCCGGGTCCTTCTCCTGGCAGTCGGCGAGCTTGCCGGGCAGGCCCAGGCCGTCGAGCACGCCCTTGCGGCGCGTCATCTCGCGCGCCTTGCGAGCGGCTTCGCGCGCGCGCGCGGCCTCGACGATCTTGCCGCAGACGATCTTGGCGTCGATCGGGTTCTCGAGCAGCCATTCACCCAGCTTGCCTGCGACGATCTCCTCGACCGGACCACGTACCTCGCTGGAGACGAGCTTGTCCTTGGTCTGGCTGCTGAACTTGGGCTCGGGCACCTTCACGCTGACCACGCAGGCCAAGCCTTCGCGCATGTCGTCGCCGCTGACCTCGACCTTGGCCTTCTTGGCCAGCTCGTTGTCCTCGATGTACTTGTTGATCACGCGGGTCATCGCCGCGCGCAGGCCGGTCAGGTGGGTGCCGCCGTCACGCTGCGGGATGTTGTTGGTGAAGCACAGCACGCTCTCGCTGTAGCCGTCGTTCCACTGCATCGCGACCTCGACACCGATCTCGGTGTTCTGCTCGCTCATCTTGCTGCCGATGGCGTGGAAGATGTTCGGGTGCAGGACCTTCTTGCCCTGGTTGATGAACTCGACGAAGCCCTTGACGCCGCCGGCGTAGGCGAAGTTGTCTTCCTTCTGGTGGCGCTCGTCGACGAGGCGGATCTTGACGCCGTTGTTCAGGAAGCTGAGTTCGCGCAGCCGCTTGGCGAGGATGTCGTAGTGGAAGTCGTTGTTCTGCTGGAAGATCTCGTCGTCTGGCAGGAAGTGCACCTCGGTGCCGCGCTTCTCGGTCTCGCCGATCACGCGCATCGGGCTCACGTCGAAGCCGTCGCGCTGCTCGATGAGCCGGTCCTGCACGACGCCCTTGCGGAACTCGACGAAGTGCACCTTGCCGTCGCGCCGCACGGTCAGGCGCAGCCACTTCGACAGCGCGTTGACGCAGCTCACGCCCACGCCGTGCAGGCCGCCCGAGACCTTGTAGCTGTTCTGGTTGAACTTGCCGCCGGCGTGCAGCTCGGTCAGCGCGATCTCGGCCGCAGAGCGCTTGGGCTCGTGCTTGTCGTCCATCTTGACGCCGGTGGGGATGCCACGGCCGTTGTCGATGACGCTGATGCTGTTGTCACTGTGGATGGTGACGACGATGTCGTCGCAGTGGCCGGCCAGCGACTCGTCGATGGAGTTGTCGACCACCTCGAAGACCAGGTGGTGCAGGCCGGTGCCGTCGGAGGTGTCGCCGATGTACATGCCCGGGCGCTTGCGCACGGCCTCCAGGCCTTCCAGGATCTGGATGGCGCCTTCGCCATAGCTGGTGTCGCCATTGGGGCCGGTCGAAGGGTTGGCATCGCTCATAGGTACTCTCAAGAGGGCCGCCGTGCGGCCCGGGCATCAAACTGGCTGGAACCCCCGCTTGGCGGGGGGCAGGAGGTGCCCCACGCAAGGGCAGCATGCCGATGCGGATGTGAGGCGTTTGCGCGCCTCAGATCCGCATCGGCATCACCACGTACTTGAAGTCGCTGCGCTCGGGCACGGTGATCAGTGCGCTGGCATTGGCGTCCTGCAGCTCGAGCTTCACCATCTCCTGGCCCATGTTGGCCAGCACGTCGATCAGGTAGGTGACGTTGAAGCCGATGTCGATGGCGTCACCGGCATAGTCGACCTCGAGCTCTTCCTTGGCCTCTTCCTGCTCGGCGTTGCTCGACGCGATGCGCAGCACCCCGGGCTCGATGTTCAGGCGCACGCCCTTGAACTTCTCGCTGGTGAGGATCGCGGCGCGCTGCAGGCTGGCCAGCAGCGGCGCACGGCCCAGCACCACGGCGTTGCGGTGGTTCTTCGGGATGACGCGGTTGTAGTCGGGGAACTTGCCCTCGACGAGCTTGGTGACGAACTCCATGCCAGAGAACGCGAAGCGCGCCTGGTTGCCGGCGAAGCGCATCTCGATGGGCGTCTCGTCGTCCTGAAGCAGCCGCTGCAGCTCGAGCACGGTCTTGCGCGGCAGGATGACTTCCTGCTTGTTCGGCACCTCGGTCTCGAGCTGGGCCTGCGCCAGCGCCAGGCGGTGGCCGTCGGTGGCCACCAGCGTGAGCTGGCGGCCTTCGGCCATGAACAGGATGCCGTTGAGGTAGTAGCGGATGTCGTGCACCGCCATCGCGAAGTGCACCTGGTTGACGAGGCCGCGCAGGGTCTTCTGCGGCACCGAGACGGTGGGGCCGAAGTCGACGGCCTCGTTGACGAGAGGGAAGTCGTCGGCTGGCAGCGTCTGCAGCGTGAAGCGGCTCTTGCCGCCTTGCAGGGTCAGCTTGTTCTGGGTCGCGCTCAGGCTGACGACCTGGTCGGGCGGCAGGGCACGCAGGATGTCGATCAGCTTGCGCGCACCGACGGTCGTCGCGAAGGTGCCGGCATCGCCGCCCAGGGTGGCAGTGGTGCGGACCTGGATCTCGAGGTCGCTGGTCGTGAACTCCATGGCGTCGCCCGTCTTGCGCAGCAGCACGTTGGCGAGGATGGGCAGCGTGTGCCGACGCTCGACGATGCCGGCCACCGACTGCAACGCCGCGAGGACGTTCTGCTGCGCTGCCTTGAGAACAATCATGTCTTCCTCTTTTGAAGGTAGTCGTCGTAGTGGGGGGCGGCGACTTCTGTGAACAACGCTATTTTCTCTTTTTCCGACAGGGCCTTGGATCGCCGGCAACCCTGTGGGCGAGGCGCCTGTGCGCAGGGCTGCGATTGGGGAAAAGTGCGCCGTGCCGGCCGGCGCTGTGGATATCGTCGCGGTTCTCCGGAAATTGTCCCCAGGCTTGTCACCAGGGCGCGGGACGACGGGTGCCGGCGGTGTCGTGGCCGCCGCCTTCGGCACGCGGCAATCAGCCCTTGAGCGTCTGCTCGAGGACGTGGAGTTGCTGGTTGAGTTCGCCGTTGCGGCTGCGCTCATCGCCGATCTTGCGCACGGCGTGCAGCACGGTGGTGTGGTCGCGGCCGCCGAAGAGCTCGCCGATCTCCGGCAGGCTCTTCTTGGTCATCTCCTTGGCCAGGTACATCGCGATCTGGCGCGGGCGTGCGATCGAGGCCGGGCGCTTCTTGCTGTACATGTCGGCGACCTTGATCTTGTAGAAGTCGGCCACCGTCTTCTGGATGTTCTCGACCGAGATCTGCCGGTTCTGGATCGACAGCAGGTCCTTCAGGGCCTCGCGGGCCAGGCCGATGTTGATGTCCTTGTGGCTGAAGCGGCTGTAGGCCAGCACCTTGCGCAGCGCCCCCTCGAGCTCGCGCACGTTGGCGCGCACGTTCTTGGCGATGAAGAAGGCCACGTCCTCGGGCATCTCGGCGCCCTCGGCCAGCGCCTTGCGGATGAGGATCGCCACGCGCATCTCCAGCTCGGGCGGCTCGATGGCCACCGTCAGGCCGGCGTCGAAGCGGCTGGTCAGGCGTTCGTCGATGTCGACCAGGCCCTTGGGGTAGGTGTCGCTGGTCATGATGATGTGCGCGCGCTTGGCCAGCAG